>NZ_AP019810.1:2370000-2692500 GCF_013394305.1 Enterococcus mundtii
ATTTTTTTGGGTTCTCTGCTTATTTCTCGGAGTTGGACACTTCTGTCACAACCTCTACAAAGCCACTTGACGGGCTTGAACCGTCGACCTCTTCCTTACCATGGAAGCGCTCTACCAGCTGAGCTAAAGCGGCATTTTTACTACGTAAATAGGATAACTAATTTATAGTCATTTGTCAATAACTTTTCTCTATGAACAGACGACCTTTAAAAGAAATTGAGTTGTTTTTCACAAATATAAAATAACGATGGTTAATTAGTGATTATTTGAAAAATTGAAAAAAAGTATTGCGTTATATGTTGAAAATTGATATTATATTTATGTAATTTGATTCCGGCATAGCTCAGTTGGTAGTAGCGCATGACTGTTAATCATGATGTCGTAGGTTCGAGTCCTACTGCCGGAGTAATACAAAAAGTCTAGGAGAGTTCTCCTAGACTTTTTTTGTTTTTCAATGGAAATACGCAGATTGAATCGCATGATTGTTCTGAATTTTCAGAATAGCACGTTGTAATTCAAAGGGTTAAAGAGTAAAATGGAGATATATTTTCAATCGGGAAGGATGATTAAATGAACGCAATTACACCAGATATGACAAAAAAATTTGCCGATCAATTTCAAACGAATAAAAAGCAACAAGCCTTACAAAATGCTGTTGTAAAGAATGGGATCACAGCTTCAGCAGAAAATATTGCTTCACATACAAAAAACACCCCGGTATTTTCTGTAGATCTAGCGACTGGAAAAGTCTCAAACCAAAAACAATCTGGCCGTTGCTGGATGTTTGCGGCGTTGAATACATTCCGTCACAAATTGTTGAATCAATTCCACTTAAAGGAATTTGAATTATCACAAAATTATACTTTCTTTTGGGATAAATACGAGAAAGCAAACTATTTTTATGAAAATATTCTTGCAACTGGTAATGAAGCATTAGACAGTCGTAAAGTCGCTTTTTTACTGGCTGTTCCCCAACAAGATGGTGGACAATGGGATATGATCGTATCATTATTCCAAAAATATGGTGTCGTACCAAAATCAGTGATGCCAGAAAGCGCGAATAGCTCAAATTCTCGTGATTTGAATAACTACTTAAATAAATTATTGCGTAAAGACGCCGTTAAACTACGTCAATTAGTGGCAGAAGGAAAAACAAATGAAGAGATCCAAGTAGAAAAAGAAAAGATGTTAGCTGGGATCTATCAATTTCTAACAACTTCTTTAGGTACGCCACCAACTGAATTTGATTTTGAGTATCGAGATGAAGAAAAAAATTACCATATCGATCAACAATTGACTCCACAAATGTTTTACGATAAATATATAGGTGTAAATTTGGATGATTATGTAAGTATCATCAATGCACCGACCGCAGACAAACCGTATGATCGCTCTTATACGGTTGAAATGTTAGGGAATGTTGTGGGAGGAAAAGAAGTCAAATATCTTAATGTCGATATGACAACGTTCAAAAATTTAGCGATTGCTCAATTGGAACAAGGAGAATCTGTGTGGTTTGGGTGTGATGTTGGTCAATCTTCTACAAGAGATAGCGGCATCATGGCAACAGACGTTTATGAGATGGATGAATTATTTGATTTAGATTTTTCTATGACGAAAGCGGAGCGTTTGGATCATGGCGAAAGTTTGATGACTCACGCGATGGTCTTGACTGGTGTCGATTTAGTTGATGGAAAATCAACGAAATGGAAAGTCGAAAATAGCTGGGGAGAAAAAGTCGGAGATAAAGGATTCTTTGTGATGAGTGACGAGTGGATGGATGAATATACGTATCAAATCGTTGTCCGCAAAGATTTATTGACGGAAGAACAGCTAGCCGCATTTAATGCTGAACCAATTTTATTAGCTCCTTGGGACCCAATGGGGGCATTAGCTTAATTTCAATATCAATCAAAACAGATACAGAGACTTGATAGTTTTCTGTATCTGTTTTTTGTTGATTTCTTGATTTCAGGATTTTATAAATACCTGTGTTATACTTTAAAATGATATAGGAGTTGTTGCGGGCGTACTTGATCGATTAATCATCGATCTTGTGAAATAGCAAGGAGGAGTGAAAATGGATATCCAAGAAGTGTTAACAGAGATTCGTTTGAGTGGTAAAGTGATACCGATTACTGGGGGAGATGTGAATCAAAACTATCGAATTGATGAACAGCAAAAATCCTATTTTCTAAAAATCCATCCTCATGTGACCAAACGCTTTTTTGAAGCAGAAGTGGATGGTCTGAAAGAGCTTGCACCACATGTACGAGTACCTGAAACTTATATGTTAGGCGAAACAAATGAAGGTGCCTATCTATTGATGGAATGGATCGAACCAGGGAAAGGTGATCCTCGAGAACTGGCAAAAGACTTAGTAAAAATCCATCGTTCAACTGCACCACAGTTTGGTTTTCGCAAGGACAATTATCTAGGGAGTTTATCACAGCTCAATACATTTGAAGAAGATTGGTGGACCTTCTTTTTCAAAAATCGCTTGGAGGCTCAAATCGACATAGCGGAGAAAAACAATCGATGGAATGAAACACGTGAAAAAGAGTATCAACGGTTAAAAAAAGAACTACTAAATCGTGACGATCATCGGAAGATTACGCCTAGCCTCTTGCATGGAGATTTATGGAGTGGTAATGTTTTCTATGATAAGCAAGGAAGACCAGTGTTTATCGATCCAGCAGTTTCTTATGGGAATCGCGAGCAAGATATTGCGATGAGTCAGTTGTTCGGTGGCTTTCGTCCTGAATTCCTGGAAGCTTACCAAGAAAGCTGGCCATTGGAAGAGGGCTGGGAGAGTCGTTTGCCACTCTATCAACTCTATTACTTGTTGGCGCATCTCAATATGTTTGGAGAGAGTTATGGGACACAGGTCGATCATATATTAATGAAGAAGTAATTGGAGGTTTTCTTTTGGCACAAAAATATACAAAAAAACATGAAGTATCTTATTATGAATGTGATATCAACAAAACAATGACTTTTCCGTCCATGCTGGGTGTGGTCATCAAGACTTCGGAAGAACAAAGTGATCATTTAGGCCGAGGAACCGACTTTGTCAGTAGCTTTGGCTTGACTTGGGTAATCACGAACTATTCGATGAACATCAATCGCTTGCCTCATGTCGGTGAAAAAATCGATGTTACCACACAAGCGATGCAGTATAATAAATTCTTTTGTTATCGTAATTTTTGGATTCATGATGAGGAAGGAAATGAATTAGTTGAAATCGAATCAGTATTTGTTTTGATGGATCTAGTGAACCGTAAGATGAGTAGTGTGAATGAAGAAATCATTGCACCTTTTGAAAGTGAAAAAATCAAGAAAATCAAACGACAAGAAAAAATCGAGCCAATCGAATCAGGCTTGATGTTGCCATATCGTGTGCGATTTTATGATATTGACAGCAATCAACATGTGAACAATGCGATGTACTTCAACTGGATCATTGATGTTTTAGGTTACGATTTTTTGACAACACATACACCTAAACATGTGTTGATCCGTTTTGATAAAGAAGTTGAATATGGCAATGAGATCGAGAGTCATTATGAACAAACGGTGTCTGGAACAGAGGTAAAAACGAGACATGAGATCAGAATGCAAGAGCAACTTTATTGTGCAGCGAATATCTTATGGGAGAAAAATGAAGAAACAAAATAAATCGAGTGAGATAAGATTGTGAGATATTTTGCTTCGATAAATAAGCGCGAAAAACCGAAAATTGTTCTTCCAATTTTTGGTTTTTTCGCGCTTATTTCCAAAGGAGTTTCATTTGGAACTCCGTTTAACAATGATGTGATTGTAGCGTCTATTGAGTTTTCCATATGAAGAGGCGAGCAAGCCCTGTATTACTCAATTTGATTTCTATTGTGTCATAAATTTGATCAACTGTTCTTCTGACAAGCCACCGTTAATGGCAATCAAAAGTTTTATTCTAGCTTTTTGGCTATTGATACTATTACAAAAAATAACGCCCATACTTGCGAGTTCTTTTCCGCCACCTTCGTAATCATAGACGGGTTCAGCGATTCCGTTGAAACAACGAGAAACCAAGACTACTGGTATTTTTTGTATCAAGAGTTTCTTTAATGCTGTTAATGCCTGCGGAGGCAGGTTCCCAGCGCCTAAAGCTTCAATGACCAGACCGTCGACTTTCGAATGGGCAAGTGCTTCTAATAAATCACCTTGCATACCCGCATAGGCTTTGACGATTGGGATCGTTCCTTTGACTGATGCGATATCTAGTCTTTGCGCTTCAAGTAATTCTTGCATAAACAATATACGATTTTTAGTGATCAAACCGATTGGTCCTAACGTAGGAGTACGAAAAGTAGCAACATTAGTCGTGTGGGTTTTAGTGACATAGCGTGCTGAGTGGATCTCATCGTTCATCACGACCAAAACACCTTTGTCTTTTGCTTCATCACAACTTGCTACCCGAATCGCACTTTCAAAATTATATAGACCATCGCTACCTAACTCATTACTTGAACGCATCGCTCCTGTTAAGACGATCGGTAATTTATCACCAATCGTTGAGTCTAGAAAAAATGCTGTTTCTTCCAACGTATCTGTCCCATGCGTGATCACGACACCTTGGATGTCAGAAAGAACGGCTTGATTGATTCTTTCTTTAAGTTGTAACATATGTTTAGGCATGATGTGCGGGGAAGGAAGATTAAAGATATCTTCCATGATCAAATCAACATTTTCTGGAATCGTTACTTCTGCATCTAATAGTGGGTTAGCCACATCTGGACTCACACCACCTGTTAAAGAATTTTCTTTCATGGCGATTGTGCCGCCTGTGTGTAAGATAAGAATTTTTTTCATTTTCAGAACTTCCTCACGAATAATTTTGCATAGGGTTTCTAGCTTATTGTATACTATATAAAAGAGTTTTGCTATGAATGAATCAAACAGAACAATTTGGGAACAAAGATAAAATGAATTTAAACGAATGGAAGTGATTCGTCGTGATCAAAATTGGCTTGACTTCATTTAAAGAACATGAAAAATTAACAGGAAAAAAGAATAATACTCTTTACGATTATGCGAGTGTCCTTTCATTAGTCGAATTAGATACCGCCTATTATGGTATACCAAGAAAGTCATCTGTGGAGAAGTGGGTGAATGAAGTACCAGCATCTTTTCGCTTCGTGATGAAAGCTTACCAAGGAATCAGTGGTCAAGGCGACTGGCAGAAGTATTATCAATCCGAAGAAGAGATGATTGAACGCTTTTTAGATGTGATGGCACCGATGAGCGAGTCAGGTAAACTCTTTTGTTTTTTAGTTCAATTCCCTGCTTCATTTAAATGCACCAAAGAAAATGTTGCCTATTTAAGAAAACTAAGAAAATGGTTCAATGGCTATCCGGTAGCTATTGAGTTACGTGACTATTCTTGGTACAGCGACCAATTTCTGTCACGCACGAGACAGTTTATGACTCGTGCAATGTTTTCCTTAGCAATCATTGATGAACCACAATTATTGAATACGACGATTCCTTTCGATCCTTATGTGACAAATACGGATTTTACCCTTTTCCGTTTTCATGGAAGAAATGAGCAAGGTTGGCAAGCAAATGATCAGGATTGGCGTAAAAAAAGAACGTTGTATCGCTATTCTGAAGAAGAATTACAGGAATTAGCAGCAGCCATCAAAAAAGTAGACGGTGCAACAAAACATGTTGGGGTGATCTTCAATAATAACTCTGGTGGAGATGCGGCTGAAAATGCTTTGGCATTACAAAAAATCTTAGGGATCGAACCAGATGAGCTTAACCCAAAACAAATCGATTTGTTTTGAAGACCTGGCTTTTGTAACCACTCTATATAAAAAGTAGCAAGCACGCCTTACCAATAAGAAATGAAACTGTTCAACTAGAAATTTTTACTAAATAATAATCGGAAGAGGTGATGGAACGACATGATCAAAGCAGTTTTTTTTGATATCGATGGCACATTAGTCAACAACCAAGCAAAAGCGTTGGCTTCAACTAAATATGCGATTGATCAACTACAAAAAAAGGGCATATTATGCGGTGTTGCCACTGGGCGCAGCCCTGTAAGAATCAAAGAAGTGATCGATGAACTTGAACTAGACATGTTCGTCGTCTATAATGGTCAATTAGTCTTTGACCGTGATCAAACGATCGTCGACCATCCTTTTGATAAAACAGTATTAGCGGATATCGTCCACTTTTCGGATGCCCATCACCGACAAATCATTTTTGGTGGGCGAGATCAACTAGATGGTTCAACGACAATGATGCTAGGACAATCGATCATCATCAAAAAAATCGTCAATCACTTACCCAAAAAATTCCCTGTACGTCTATTGAAAAAAATCTTGCAAGTGTTCAGTCCCCATCGGCAACGAAAACGATATGAAACATTAGCAATCTTAAACGAGCCGATTTATCAATGTATTTTATTGAGCCAAACATCTGAGCAAGAAAAGCTTGACCAACGATTCCCAGAGTGTTCGTTCCAACGTTCCAATCCTTATACGGTCGATATTATTCCTAAAGGAGGGTCCAAATTGTTAGGAATCCAACAATTTGCGACAAATAAAGGAATTGCATTGTCCGAAATCATGGCGTTTGGCGATCATTACAATGATGTTGAAATGCTAAAAGGAGTTGGAATTGGTGTTGCAATGGGCAATGCGCCAACTGGTGTGAAGCAGCAAGCTGATTTTGTCACGGCTTCGAATGAAGCGGATGGTATTTATATAGGTTTGAAGCATTTTGGGATAGTTGATTGAATGTGTGTCAGTTAGGAGGACTAAAATCGTTATGGAGCCAGAAACACCTTATCAAAAAGTAGAACGATTCCATCGGACGTTCGATCCAAGAATACCAGAGCGACCCACTGCATTTACAAAAAAACATGCCGATGACCGAGCGGGTTTTAAAATCGAAGAGTTAGTTGAATTTGTGGCAGCAGCCAGTGACGGTGATGCAAAAAAATTGCATGATTCCGTCCAATATTTGCATGATGCACTTGATCAAGCAGAAAAAAAGATTCTCACAAAACAAAATTGGGGAGAGGAAAGTCTCGTTGAGCAAGTAGATGCGCTGACTGATTTGCTTTATTTTACGTATGGCTCTTTTTCTTTGCTGGGCGTTGATCCTACGAGGATTTTTGATATTGTCCATCAAGCGAATATGGGAAAACTGTTTCCAGATGGAAAACCTCACTACGATCCTGTTACAAACAAAGTATTGAAGCCAAACAATTGGCAAAAGGATTATGCACCTGAAGAAAGGATCGCAAAGGAAATCAATGAACAAATGAAGAAGGCAGAGCGAGTAAAGTTTGCCGAAGAAAATTCTTCAACGAGTCTTTGATAAGGTCTTCTCATTTTAGTTGGTAGAAAGATAGCAAAAAAGATTTTTTATGTAGGTAGTGTATGACTGAACATAGTATGTTATAATATAAAATAGATGTCTTTTTGCACGAAAGACGTATTTACAATGTTATGCAAATCAGATTCGTCTGATCACAAACAAATAGAGACAGTAGATGCATATTGAAAACGGAGGAACCTTAAATGGGAAATAATGTTATCATCGGGATCGTCATTGCAATCATTATAGTCGCCATTCTGGCTTTTTTGGTTAGTTACGTAATGAAGAAAAAAAACCAAGATCGATTGGACGTCTTAGAAAAACGCAAGGAAGAATTATTCGACTTGCCTGTGATTGAAGAAGTTGACGATGTCAAAAAAATGCATCTAGTGGGGCAAAGCCAAAATACCTTTCGTGAATGGAGTCAAAAATGGAATGACATCTCTACCTCATCATTTGCCGAGTTAGAAAGTCAGATCTTTGAAGTTGAAAATCTCAACGAGAGCTTTAGATTCTTAAAAGGGAAAAAAGCAGTAGAAGAAGCCGAAGCAACCATGAACCAAATGGAAAAAGAAGTTGCGGAGATTCGTGACGGCTTAAAAGAATTGCGTGAAACAGAAGAACGTAATTCCTTAGCTGTTCAACAAGCTTTAGACGTTTATGAGGAACTAAAAGCAACGATCCGAGAAGAAGAACAGCAATACGGTCCAGCTTTACCTGAGTTACAAAAGCAAGTGAAAACGATTGAAAATGAGTTTACACAATTTGTTACGTTAAATACTTCAGGTGATCCAGTTGAAGCCCGTGAAGTGCTGGATAAAGCGGAAAAACACACGTATGAAGTGGATGCGTTAATGAAAAAAATCCCGCCATTATTTGAAGATTTGAATACGACTTTCCCGGCGCAAGTGGAAGAGATTCAAGAGACCTATGACCGCTTAATCAAAGAGGAGTATGTTTTTCCAGAAGAAAGCCTGTCTGGCGATATCGAAACGATCAATCGTCGAATCGAACGTTCGTTGATCAATATTGAGAAAACGGAAGTTGAAACTGTTGAATTTGAAAATCGTGAAACGGCTAATCTGATCGATGCATTATACGATATTTTAGAACGTGAGATGGAAGCACAAGTATTTGTGACTAAAAATCAAGCAACGATCGAACAATATATCAAACATGCGACGAAAAACAATCGTCAATTATTGATCGAATTAGATCATACCGCTCAAAGTTATACATTGAACCATAACGAAATCGGGCGTGTACGTGGTTTCCAAACAGAAGTGGAAGAAATCGAACGTCAAAACGAACAAATCAAACCACAGTTACAACAACATGAAGTGCCTTACTCAGAAGTAAGAACGTTCTATAAGAAAGTCTTCAAAGTATTAGAAGATATTGAAAACCAACAGGTTGAAATCAGCGATTCTTTACACGAACTAAGAAAAGGTGAAAAAGAAGCGCAAGAAAAAATCGACACATTCGAATTTAAATTGCGCAGTCTTAAACGGTTTGTTGAAAAACAACGTTTACCAGGTTTGCCAAATGATTATCTAGAGTTTTTCTTTGTGGCAACAGAACGTATCGAAGAATTGAGTACTGTGTTGAATAAAATCAGAGTCAACATGGATGAGGTCGAACGTCTTGTAGCATTATGTGAAGAAGATCTAGAGTTACTCGATAAGAAAACCCACGATCTAGTCGATGCAGCAGCATTAACCGAACAAATGTTGCAATATGCGAACCGTTACCGTCACACACATGAAGAAGTGAAAGAAGCCATTGAAAAGAGTTATTACTTATTCAATAAAGAATATCACTATCAAGAGGCTTTGGATGAGATCGGCACAGCATTAGAGCGCACAGAACCAGGTGCATTCAAACGAATCGAAGATTTTTACTTCAATCATCCTGATTTAGTATAATCCTGCGATCAAAAAAGACAACACAGGCAAGTGCCGAGTGTTGTCTTTTTTTGGAAGTCATTGATGAGTAACTGTTGGGCAGGGAATACATTGATTCGAGCGATTTTTTATAGAGTCCAACTCGGAGAAAACGCCACTTGAAAGCACAAGGGACAACCGTTATAATAGGTAAGAATTTCAAAAAAAGAAGGTTTAAATATGATATATTTCGATAATAGTGCGACAACACCGATCTATCCGCAAAGTTTGGATACGTATGTCAAAACAAGTCAACGGATCATCGGGAATCCATCAAGTCTACACGATTTAGGCAATCAGGCGAACCGTCTGCTACAACAAGCGAGAAAACAAATCGCTGAACTGATTGCTGTGTCTCCGGAAGAAGTGTATTTCACGTCAGGTGGAACAGAAGGAAATAACTGGGTGCTTAAAGGAACGATGCTTGAAAAACTAGGCTACGGTAACCACATGATCATATCAGGCGTTGAACATCCTGCTGTCAGTGAAACAGCTGAGCAGTTAAAAAAACTCGGTATCGAAGTGAGTATTGCTCCTGTCGATAAAAGAGGGATCGTCCGCGTAGATGAGTTGAAAAAATTAGTACGTAAAGAAACGATTTTGGTTTCCGTTATGGCAGTGAATAATGAAGTAGGTGCGATTCAACCAATCAAAGAAATCAGTAGTTTTTTAAATGATTTTCCTAAAATCCATTTCCATGTGGATGCGGTACAAGCGATTGGTAAAGTTCCTTTAGAGGAATGGTTGACAGAACGTGTGGATTTTGCCACTTTTTCTGCCCATAAATTCCATGGGCCTCGTGGTGTTGGTTTTGTTTATTGGAAAAAAGGCCGACGTTTAGCACCGCTGTTCACTGGAGGCGGACAAGAGAAAAATCAACGGAGTGGAACAGAGAATGTGCCGGGGATCGTCGCGATGGCAAAAGCGCTGCGTTTATCTCTAGATATTAAAGCACAAAAACCAAACCAAACTGCCTATCTTAAACAAGCATTGATTGAAGCTTTACATACGTATGATAAAGTAACGATTTTTTCTGAAGGTGAAGATTACGCACCCCATATTTTGTGCTTTTCATTAAAAGGTATTCGTGGTGAGGTATTGGTCCATGCATTAGAAGAAAAACAAATATTTGTCTCTACGACAAGCGCTTGTTCTTCTAGAAAGCACATGGCAAGTAGTACGCTGCATGCGATGCAAGTACCCAATGATTTAGCTACTTCAGCGATTCGCGTCAGCTTAGATGAAAGCAATACGATGGCAGAAGTCGAACAATTCATGATCATCTTTAAACAGTTGTACAAGAAATTTTCAGTCATCAATTAAGAAACAGAGGAGTGTTTTTGTGAAGTACAGTGAAATCATGGTTCGCTATGGTGAACTTTCAACAAAAGGAAAAAATCGTCGAAGTTTTATTATGCAGTTGGCACAAAATGTCAGACAGGCATTGAGCGATTTTCCTGAAATCAAGATCCACGCAGAGCGTGATCGGATGCATCTACTGTTGAATGGTGTAGACGGAGACATAGTTATCCCTAAGTTAGCGAAGATATTTGGGATCCAAAACTTTTCACCTAGCGTACGAGTAGAAAAAGAAGTACAAAGTTTAAAACAAGCGGTTCAGGAAATCATGCAAGAAATCTATACAGGAAAAGAAACATTCAAGATCATTGCAAAACGTAGTGATCATAGCTTTGAATTGGACAGCAATGAACTAAACCAAGCATTAGGAAATGCAGTCATCGATGTTTTTCCGGATATCCAAGTACAAATGAGAAAGCCAGATATTGCGTTGCGTGTGGAAATCCGCCGCGATGGGGCTTATCTTTCCTATGAAACGATCAAAGGAGCTGGCGGTCTGCCTGTCGGTACAAGCGGAAAAGGTATGTTGATGCTTTCTGGAGGGATCGATTCTCCAGTTGCCGGTTATTATGCCATGAAACGTGGGGTAGAAATTGAAGCTGTCCACTTTGCTAGTCCACCTTACACGAGTGAACAAGCCTTGCAAAAAGCGAAAGACTTAACAGTGAAGCTGACACCCTATGTTGGTAAAATCGAATTTATCGAAGTACCGTTTACAGAAGTGCAAGAAGAGATCAAACGAGTGGTGCCCCAAGGCTACTGGATGACGATCACACGTCGGATGATGCTTCGTTTGACAGATGAGATCCGCCGTATTCGTCATGGACTAGTGATTTTAAATGGTGAATCATTAGGACAGGTGGCTTCCCAAACACTCCAAAGTATGGTGGCAATCAATGAGGTCACGAATACACCGATCATTCGTCCTGTAGCGACGATGGATAAATTAGAGATCATCGAAGTGGCTGAACAAATCGATACGTTTGATTTGTCCATTCAACCATTTGAAGACTGCTGCACGATTTTTGCACCGCCACAGCCTAAGACTCGTCCACGACTAGAAAAAGTGCATCAATACGAAGAACGTTTGGATATCGATGGGATGATCGAACGTGCTTTGGCAGGCTTAAAGATCGAAACGATCCACACAGAAACAGCAAAAGAACAAGTAGAAGAATTTTCTGATTTACTTTAAACGAAGGAACTTGTACTTCTTGTACGAGTCGATCATTCGTAATAAAAGATCCAGACTCAAGAAGTAGACACGTGAAAGAGGACGAGACAATTGTTTAGCCTCGAGAAATAAGGCGCCATCCACGAAAATTGTATGTTAAATTTTGTGGATGGTACCTTATTTTTCTTGTTTTTCATGGAGTTAAGTTTCCTCCTATTGCGAGGTTCCTTGTTCCATGCTAAACTAAAATTATGTGAAATGATTAACAAGGAGAAACGATATGCGAGAAAAATCAGAAACGTTACCCAAAGCAACAGCGAAACGGTTGCCTTTATATTTGCGCTATTTAAATATGTTGAATGATTCTGGTGTTCAACGAATCAAATCAAATGAATTTAGTGAGATCACACAAGTACCTTCTGCCACGATCCGCAGAGATTTTTCTCATTTAGGAGAATTAGGACGAAGCGGTTATGGGTACGATGTTCCCTATTTGATTGAAGTATTTGATCGAATTTTGAACACAGAGGAAGAAAAAAGAATCGCTTTAGTTGGTTTTGGGAATTTAGGAAAAGCATTGAAACACAACAATTTCAGAAGAAATGCAAATTTGAATATTGTTTGTGTATTTGACAATGATCCAGCCATCGTCGGAAAAGAAATCGAAGGTGTGATGGTTTATCCTATGGATCGCTTTAGTGAAATCGTTGAAAAAGAAGGAATCAAAGTGGCGATATCAACTGTGCCAAGTAAGTATTCACAAGCAGCCATCGACGAAATCGTCAAAGGAGGCATTACTGCGATCTTGAACTTTGCACCAGATCGTGTCAACGTTCCGCCACATGTCCATATGCAATACATCGATCTGACAACTGAACTACAGACGTTGATCTATTTTGATGAAAATTATTCGCAAGTCTTTCCTTCCAAGTAAAAACTAAGTGGGAAGATCGTGCAAAAGTGGCGTTTTTATGTGAATCGAACAGCGATTCATCAAGAGCTTTTATTGACTTTGGCTACTAACCATTGTAAAATGAGTCAAGATGTTGATCAAGAGGAGTAACTAGTCCGACGTTTAGAGAGAGAGAACGAATGGTGGAACGTTCTTAACGAAAGCTAGTGAAGGTAGCTTGGGAGTTTTTGTCTTGAATCGAGTAGAGATGAACGAGTAGTGATCGTTAACTCACTTTGAGAGGTAATAGGCAACTATTACAAATTAGGTGGTACCGCGTAATTTATACGTCCTAAATACGAAAGTATTTAGGGCGTTTTTTTTATTTCAAAGGAGGAAGACAGTATGACGGAAGAAAAGAATCTATCGACAAAGTATAATCCGCAAGAAGTTGAAGCGGGGCGTTATCAAAACTGGTTAGACGAAGATTTGTTCAAACCTAGTGGCGACAAAAAAGCAAAACCTTATTCAATCGTTATCCCACCTCCCAATGTGACTGGTAAACTCCATTTAGGTCATGCTTGGGATACAACATTGCAAGATATGTTGATTCGTCAAAAAAGAATGCAAGGCTATGATACGTTATGGTTACCAGGGATGGATCATGCAGGGATCGCAACACAAGCAAAAGTAGAAGAAAAATTACGTGAGCAAGGTGTTTCTCGTTATGATCTAGGTCGCGAAAAATTTATTGATCAAGTATGGGAATGGAAAGAAGAATATGCCGGTCATATCCGTGAACAATGGGCAAAAATGGGTTTATCTTTGGATTATAGCCGTGAACGCTTCACCTTAGATGATGGCTTGTCTGAAGCTGTTCGTAAAGTATTCGTTAGCCTATACGAAAAAGAGTTGATCTATCGTGGCGAATACATCATCAATTGGGACCCACAAGCACGCACAGCTCTTTCTGATATCGAAGTGATCCACAAAGAAATCGAAGGTGCCTTTTATCATATGAGCTATGAATTGGCTGATGGTTCAGGTGTGGTGGAAATCGCAACGACCCGTCCAGAAACGATGCTTGGTGATACGGCAATCGCTGTTCACCCAGAAGATGAGCGTTACCAAGCATTGATTGGTAAGAAAGTCATTTTACCACTAGTGAATAAAGAAATACCGATCATAGCAGATGAATATGTCGACATGGAATTTGGAACAGGGGTTGTAAAAATCACGCCCGCACATGACCCAAATGACTTTGAAGTCGGTAACCGTCATGACCTCCCACGAGTGAATGTCATGAATGAAGATGGCACGATGAATGAATTAGCAGGTAAGTATCAAGGAATGGACCGTTTTGCAGCACGTAAAGCGATCGTTGCGGATCTAAAAGAACTTGGTCGTCTGATCAAGATCGAAACGATGATCCACAATGTAGGCCATTCTGAGCGTACAGGGGTAGTTGTTGAACCTCGTTTATCAACACAATGGTTTGTAAAAATGGCACCTTTAGCTGAAAAGGCGATCCAAAATCAAGAAACTGATGATGCAGTTGAGTTTTTCCCACCACGTTTCAACCAAACCTTCTTACGCTGGATGGAAAATGTTCATGACTGGGTAATCTCACGTCAACTATGGTGGGGACATCAGATCCCTGCGTGGTATCATAAGGAAACTGGTGAAATGTACGTGGGCATGGAAGCACCAGCAGACAGTGAAAACTGGTTACAAGATCCCGATGTGTTGGATACTTGGTTCAGTTCAGCGCTATGGCCTTTTTCAACAATGGGCTGGCCTGACGAAGACAATGAAGATTACCAACGTTACTTCCCAACAAGTACATTAGTAACAGGCTATGATATCATCTTTTTCTGGGTAAGCCGAATGATTTTCCAAAGCTTGGAATTTACAGAACGTCGTCCATTTGAGAATGTACTGATCCATGGATTGATTCGTGATGAACAAGGACGCAAGATGAGTAAATCTCTTGGAAATGGGATCGACCCAATGGAAGTCATTGAAAAATATGGTGCTGATGCGTTACGCTGGTTCTTATCTAATGGTTCAGCACCAGGACAAGACGTACGTTTTAGTTACGAAAAAATGGATGCTTCTTGGAACTTCATCAATAAAATCTGGAACGCATCTCGTTTCGTTATCATGAATGTTGAAGGGATGACCGTAGAAGATATTGATCTTTCAGGTGAGAAGACTGTAGCCGATCGTTGGATTTTGACACGTTTGAATGAAACAATCGCTAAAGTGACTGACTTATTTGAACAATTTGAATTTGGTGAGGCTGGTCGCCAATTGTATAACTTTATCTGGGATGATTTCTGTGACTGGTACATCGAGATGAGTAAAGAAACACTTTACGGTGAGGACGAAGTAGCGAAACAAACGAACCGTAGTATTCTTGTCCATACGTTGGATCAGATCTTACGCTTATTGCATCCGATCATGCCATTTGTTACAGAAGAAATCTGGCAACACATCCCTCATAAAGGAACATCTTTAGTAGTGGCTGATTATCCAGTCGTGCAACCGGAATACGATGATGAAGCTGCTTCAAAAGGGATGGAAGTACTGAAAGAATTGATTCGTTCTGTACGTAATATCCGTTCTGAAGTGAATACACCATTATCAAAACCAATCACGTTACTGATCAAAACAAATGATCCGAAGATCGATCAATTCTTAAATGAAAACACTAGCTATATCGAGCGCTTCTGTAATCCAGAAGAGTTGACGATCTCAAGTGACGTAACTGCACCGGATCTAGCAATGTCAGCGGTCTTGACTGGCGCGGAAATCTTCTTACCTTTAGAAGGGCTGATCAACATTGAAGAAGAAATCCAACGTTTAGAAAAAGAACTAGCAAAATGGACAGGCGAAGTGAAACGTGTACAAGGAAAATTAAGTAATGAGCGTTTTGTATCGAATGCACCGGATGATGTAGTTGAAGCAGAGCGTGCAAAAGAAAAAGATTATTCAGAAAAACAAGCAGCTGTCAATGAACGTATTGCGCAATTAAAATCAATCAAATAAAACGAAAGGGAGAGGTGACGGAAGTTGCCTCTCTTTTTTAAGTAAAAAGAGCTCTTCTGGATTTCATTGTTTCCTACGTAAGCTTTTTTGTTATAATGAAGAGGAATGGGGGGATAGTAACGTGAAAATCGAAGAAGCAATCAATTGGATCCATAGCCGATTACCATTTGGCTCACGTCCTGGATTAGACAGAGTAGAGGCCTTATTAGAGGTAGTCGGACACCCAGAAGAAAAAGTCAAAACGATCCATATTGCAGGGACGAATGGCAAAGGTTCAACAGTGACTTATTTAAGATATTTATTAGAAGAAGCCGGCTTGACAGTCGGAACATTTACTTCCCCATATATCGAATCCTTCAATGAGCGCATTTCGATCAATGGACAAGGCATTCCTGATGAATCATTGATTCGACTAGTAAAGAAATATCAACCGCTAGTTGAGCAGATGGATCAATTTGAAGCAGTAGCTGGTATTACCGAATTTGAAACGTTGACTGCTATGGCATTTGATTATTTCTTGGAAGAACAAGTGGACGTCGCGATCATTGAAGTGGGATTAGGTGGTTTACTCGACTCAACAAACGTAGCGAAACCTTTGTTGACGGGTATCACAACGATTGGTATGGATCATACAGATATTTTGGGCGACACGATCGAAGAAATCGCTGCTCAAAAAGCAGGGATCATCAAGCAAAATGTGCCACTGGTCACTGGAAATATCGTACCTGAAGCCTTGGCAGTGATCGAAAAACAAGCAAAATTAAAAAATGCTACACAACACGCATGGGGAGAGGCTTACACAGTCAGTTACAAACATCCGGCAGAAGAGTGGGGCGAAATTTTTTCATTCCAAAATGAATTTGGCAAAATCCCTAAGTTGACGATCCATATGATCGGGAAACATCAAGTTGAAAATGCTGGTATGGCGATTGAAATGTATCAAATCTATTGTGGAATGATGAATCTTCCATTCCGTGAAAAAGACGTGATCAATGGCTTGAAAAAGGCGCAATGGCCAGGACGTATGGAACGATTAAGTGAAGAACCCTTAGTGATTTTAGATGGGGCGCATAATACCCATGCGATGGCACGTTTAGTCCAAAATCTTAAACAAGAATTCAAAGGCTATCATATCCATCTTTTGTTCTCTGCTTTACGAACAAAAGAGGTTGATAAAATGTTACACCAATTACAAGAAGTACCAGATGCAACAATCTACGTCACTACTTTTGATTATCCTAAAGCCATTGAGCTGTCGGATATCCAAGCAACGAGTGATGAGAAAGTTACGATTGTTTCAATGTGGCAATTTGGGCTTGCAGAGATCTTGGAGAAGATGACGGCTGAGGATGTTCTTGTAGTGACAGGTTCACTCTATTTTATTTCGGAAGTGCGACGTTTGCTTGTACAGTTGGGAGGAAAAAATGAAAGTTAATGCAGTGATTTTTGATATGGATGGCTTATTATTTGATACAGAGATCGTTTATTATGAGGCATCCCAAACAGTAGCCGATCGGATGGGGTTTCCCTATGACAAAGATCTTTACTTGCGATTTTTAGGCGTTTCTGATGAAGAAGTTTGGGCGAACTACCATACTATTTTTGCAAACTTTGGTCGAGAAACTGTCCAAAAATTTATCGACGATTCCTATCAAGAAACGCTTGATCGTTTTGCTTTAGGTCAAGTTAAATTAAAATCAGGTGTTTTAGAATTCTTGAACTTTTTGGAAGAAAAAGATATCCCAAAAGTAGTCGCATCAAGTAATCAGCGACATGTCATTGAACTGTTGCTAGAAAAAAATAATCTACGTCATCGTTTTGATATGATCGTCTCAGCTGAAAATGTCAAACGTGCAAAACCAGATCCAGAAATCTTTTTACATGCCCAGGCGTTATTAGGTACTGAAAAAGCGGAGACATTGATATTAGAAGATTCACAAAATGGGGTACTAGCGGCGTATGGTGCAGGAATCCCAGTAATCATGGTGCCAGATTTACTAGCGCCTTCTGATGAATTAGCCGCTAAGACAACAGCGATTGTTTCTTCACTTCATGAAGTTCCGGCATTGATCAAATAAAAATAAAATAAATATCCTCCTTTTTCGTATCTTATTTTGAGCGCACGGGAAAGGAGGTTTTTTATGGAAAAAAATTTGCTTCAAACAGTACCCGCCACGTCTCTACCAAGGGAGAGGATGGAGACTTATGGAGAGGATGCGTTATCAGATCAAGAGCTTTTAGCCATTTTGCTTCGGACTGGTCAGCATCCATATAACGTATTAGAAGTTGCGGGTACGTTATTGAAGAAATTTGGTGGTTTAGCGCTCTTGAGACAAGCAACACTAGCAGAATTAGAAGCGGTTCGTGGGATTGGTCGGGTCAAAGCCTTAGAGATCAAAGCATTGATCGAGCTGGGGCGACGGATACAAGTCGATCAGTTGCGTCAAACAACGACTGTCCATGCGAGTTATGAATTGGCAAAATAATTGATCCTAGAACTAAAAGATCAAAAACAAGAACATTTAGTTTGCATCTATCTCGATACCAAAAATCAAATCTTACTAAAGAAAACCTTATTCATCGGGTCATTGGATCAGACAGTAAGTAATAGCAAATACTAAAAAATAAAATTGATAATTACGTCTTC
Organism: Enterococcus mundtii; assembly: GCF_013394305.1. Taxonomy (NCBI): domain Bacteria; kingdom Bacillati; phylum Bacillota; class Bacilli; order Lactobacillales; family Enterococcaceae; genus Enterococcus; species Enterococcus mundtii. The sequence goes on from NZ_AP019810.1 coordinate 2,388,441, forward strand.
ATTTTTAAGCGTAACATCATTAATAAGTCTACGGATAAGATCTATTTTTAATTCGGTACCTGTGTTTTCCCAGTCGAAGTTTTTAGCTTCTTCTAAAAGCAAGATTTTCTCATTTTTATCATCTTTGATTTTTAGAGAGTTTAGATCATTCTTCAATTCATCTAAAACAATATTTATAGAATCAATTCGATTATTTAAAGTTTCAACTTCAATGTTTCCAAATTGATAAAGATCAATTAGTTTACTTTTTTCTACTTGCTTTTTTTTGATTGCTTTTTTTAGTTCGTTTATTTGATCAACAGTATCTACCTTCTTATTTTCAATATCCATTTTGATTTTTTTAAAATCTAAATTCTTAACTGCAGCGATTACCTTGTTTTCGACATCCTTACAGCGAAGTCGTTTTTGATTACAGTCCCAGTCTTTAACAAGGGACGGCATCATTTTCTTTACTGATCGGCACGTATAATAAGCATAGTTATATCTCTTACCTTTGTAACTACCGCCGCCACCAACTTCTCGAAATACTTTTGCCCCACATTTTCCACAATGAATAAATCCTGCTAAAAGAGATTTTTGATTATGATTTGTACTACCTAATTTTGCTTTTTCTTTGAATATTAATTGCGCTTGATTGAACAAGTCTTGGGAGATAAGCGGGGTGTGATTTCCTTGGTAGACATTACCATCCCAACTAATTTTTCCGATATAAAGCGGGTTTCGAAGTGCATACTTGATGATCGTTAGTGTTTTTACCTTATCTGGATATTTCTTAACCATCTTTTTGGTAATGTATTGTTGACCTTTTCCGTGGTTTACATAAAGATCAAATATTTCGCGAACAATAGTTGCCTCGTACTCGTTGATTATTAGCTCACCATTTATATAGTCATAGCCTAAGGGTACAACTCCTGATCCGTGGTAATAGCCTTGCTTTGCCCTTTCAGTACGACCCATGTGCATTCTTTCAGTGATTGTATCTCTTTCTAACTGTGCAAAAACTGATAGCATACCAATCGTTGCACGACCGAATGGGGTAGAGGTGTCAAAACTTTCTAACATAGAAATAAAATCGACACTATGCTTTTGAAAGACATCTTCAATTAAATACAGGGTATTTTTTTGAGATCGAGAAAGCCGATCCAGTTTATAAACGATGACAATATCAATTTTTTTAGCCTTGACATCAGAAATTAATTGATTAAGTCCGGGACGATCAAGTTTTGCACCAGAATAGCCTGGATCAGTATATGTGTTTACAACATAGTAGTCTTTTGCTTCCGCATAAGCTTTAAGCTTGCTTGTCTGCGCAGGGATTGAGTATCCTTCTTTTGCTTGTTCCATAGTAGAAACTCTTATATAGAGTGCCGCTCTTTTCATATAGTAATCGCTCCCAATTTTTGATACAATAGGCATAGCAAATAAGCCTTTTGTTTTATTTGTATTGCACGCTCTTACTTTAGTCGGTTGGGCGTGCTTTTTTAATGCTAATAGATGGCAGATGAATATTCAATAAACAGTGGGTATTCTGCGCTACCTGGTTTTGTTGATTCTTTGATGTTGAGATCACTCACAGAACTGAGGATGTAGTTACTAATCAGATAAGCGTCCGAGCTGTTAAACACGTCTTCGGAGTCTTCTATCGTAAGATTCTTGAAGGTTGACGATTTATACAGGGTAATCACTCCTGGAAATAACGTATCGCCAGAATTTTCAGTTCGTCTCTGAATCAAAATTTCCGAAAAAACTATCTCTGACAAAGCTTCTTGTATAGATTGTACACTCTTCGCATAATCCTTGATCAAGGAGTTTTCACTCAAGGGGGCGTCGGTTTTCAATTGGATGATGATGTTGTCGTTCACCACATCTAATTTCTTATAGCTGATCTTATTGTCTTTAAGAATGCCTGACACCTCTTGACGTTTATACCAATCGTTTTTCATGGGTTCACCTCTCAAAAGCATGTAGTCGAGATTCGCCTTATACTTCTCATCAACAATTATAGGACTAAGATCGTTAATTATCGCCACTGATTGTGCCATGCTGTTGTATTTTTTAGAAATTTCTTCTTTATACCTATCGGATTTTAAATACGGATTCATTTGACTTTTGACATCATACTCCATCGCTTTCAACCACATGTGGTAAGTTCCGAAGGAAGCTTGAAGCGCATGGCTTTCAAACTTTCCACTTCCGTCAGGACCCCATAGGTGCTCGTAATCACTTAAAAAGTCTAACTCCGCTTCTATACTTTGGTGGAGAAGCTCCCAGTCCTCCTGATCCTCTATCCCGTAAGACCATCTGGTTTCGAGTGATTGCTTCATAATAGATGAGACTTCTTCGGCAGATGTCTTTGAACAGCCCCCTAATAAAAATGCCATCGTTATTAATCCAAAAAACATGAATTTCTTCATTCCATTCCCTCTTTCTGGTAAAATTATAGTTGTAAGCGTATAACAGTGCCCCAACCAAAGCCGCAAACTTTGAAGGGGTGTTTTTTTTGTCAAAATCCATTTTGTATTGTTCCGTAATCTACGTTTTGCTATACTAGAAAAGGCAACTTGCCCCGAAAGCGGGGTGATTCCATTGTCAGAATTCGTATCATTAGTTATCGCACCACTTTTAGTGGGACTAGTATTGTTGCTGGTTGATCGTTGGTTAGATGATTAGACGATAGCTGCGCAAGTTGTCGCTAACCCACACGCTTGTTGTCGCATCAAGCGCAAAAAGAAACCCCAACCTGTGGAGTAGGTTGGGGTTTTGTGATTCCATAAAAGAATCCGTATCATATCGCACCCCAATTGTAGCATGACGCTATTCTTATGTCAAAACTTGACCAATCATATGAATATTGTCTTTCTCATCAGCATAAAAATCAGGATAAAGCCGATTGCCATTTTTATCTTTTTCACAATTGAGAGAGACTAGCCTAATTCTGTTTTCCTCTATATATAGCTTCTTTATAAAAGCTTCATCGTTGATTTCTACTGCCGCCAACATTCCGTTATGAATGTTTTTTGTTTCCTTAACAAAAATCACTTCGCCATCTTGAAATGTCGGGTGCATACTATCACCTGATACCTCGAAAGCTATGTCATAACTTGGTGGTGCATAATCTAGAGTAATTGTTTTAATTGGATGCTCTTTGTCGAAATTAATTGATCCGTAACCAGCCGTCATTTTACCATATATATTCACGTTATAATTAGTGGGATAGTCGACTATTTTGTTTTGTTCTTTCAATTGCTGTTCAGCAAAACTATATACTTTTTGTTGCCGTTTTTGATCTAACTGATTGTAAATTGTTTCTATAGAAGATGATAGTCTATTTTCCTTAAACGTAGTATCAATATCACTTTTCATGACGCCGAAATAATCGGCTATTTTTTGGATTACTCCGTGTGACGGGTTTGATCTTAAATTCATATAGTCACTCATTGTTGAAGGGGAGATTCCTATTGATTCAGCCAACTTTTTTTGAGTGATTTTTTTTTCGGTGATGTATTTTTTTATATTTGCAGCGATTAAAGCATTTCTTTTCCTTTCGTCCAACTCTACACCTCCCAACATATTCACATTATACGAAAGTTTATTGAAAATGTAAACAAATAAATACGAAATTTTCGCATTTTATTGTTGACAGTACGAAAATTTCGTATTATTATTGTTTTATCGAAAGGCGGTGATATAATGCAGACCTTGAAAGAATTGAGAATTTCTAGCGGTTTAACTCAGGGGGAGCTAGCAAAATTATTTGGGGTAACTCCTAGAACGATTCAGAACATGGAGAAAGATTCTTCTAACATAAAAGACAGCCTCTTAAAGAAATATATTGACGCTTTTGGCATCAGTTACGATAATATTTTTTTAGGTAACGAATACGAAAATTTCGTACATCTGGAAAATAAGAAAAAATCAGTCATTTTAACTTTTGAGAGTAAACAACATAAACAGCTGACAAGCTAATAACATAAAACCACTTGATTTGAGACTTATTATAGAAAAACGAGTCAGTGGAATTTAAGGAGGTGAAAAGGATGGAGAAAGAAGCAAATGAAGTAAAAGTAAAACTGCTAGGGATGGATGAAGCAATAGAAAAAGTAGAGAGATATTTCGAGATACTCAAAGAAGCCAAGAAATTGGCGAATGAATTGGCTTCAATGGAGTTTGATATCGTTTTTAACGAAGATAAAAAGAAGGAGATTTGAAAATGGAAAAGAAATTGTTTTGCTTTGGGGATTCCAAGGAAAATGTAAAAAAAATGCCAAGCCACGTTGTAGTTGAAACGCAAGACGGGCTCATAATCGATGGTTTTGAACTCGACTATGTCCTAGCTGGTGGAGTAACAGCGCAACAACTCAGCGAGGATGTAGTAAAGATTAATGTGTCTTTCCTCGCTAAGTCGTACGATTACAAATTTAAAGAACAACATGACGTTACCAAAATTTTAGATTCGGTGGATGTAAACTTCGCCCAAAAGATGGACTAATTGTTATCTTCAAGAGCTTTGATTGCGGTTAATGATGCAATTTTTGCTGTCGCGATGATTAAGTTTCGAATATCATCTTTTTGGGTGTCTGATAACTCCGTCCTAACTGCCGCATCTATGATTGTATCCCAGTTGATTTCAGAATTATTTAGTATTTTGTCGATGCTTTTAGAATATTTATCCATCTAAGTTCTCCTTTCAATGTATTTCGGTATTCCAGTACCGATATCTAATTATAGCAAAAGAGAAACTATATGGTCACAACAATAAATAACTACCTGCATAGGATTTGCATTAATAGTTGAGGAGGAAAGAACAAAATGACTGTGATCTATTTATTGATTTTAATCCTTCAAGTGATCAATTTATCCATGCTGATAAAAATGTACAGAGACTAATTTGTACCAATACAAAGTCAAAGGTGAGAAAGAAAAACGAGGTGAAATAAATGCCAAGAAAACAAAAAGAACTAAACCTTATTTGCTACTCGGCAGATGGCACACGGTTAAAAATGAATCCTGAAACAGGTAAATTTGATCCACCTTTTGGTCCGCCTGAGGAGTTACAGATAGAGCTGTTACAAATAATTAACTGGCACCAATATGGTGTACGAGTAGTAAAAAAAGAAACTAAAGCATAAATGATTAGTATTGATTGTTTGAATGTTTAATAGTAACTAATCAACTTGTTCAATATTTTTTAGAATAAGGAGGGCTGAATAATGCCAATACGAAAGTCATTTACAAAACGATCCAATGACAAAATACTCTTAGCCGCACTAACTGAAAAAAAGCATCCAGTCCATCGAGTACGTCAATTACAAGCACTTTGCTATATCAGTTTATTTTTAAATGTCATTTTGTTGTCAGTTGTTTTTGCCATTTTATAGAAGAGAGGAAGAGATTCATGAGCGAGTTAGTAATTAAAAAAAATAAAGAAGCTGTTACTACGAGTTTGCAAGTTGCAGAAAGCTTCGAGAAAAAACACAGACATGTTTTAACAGCAATTGATGAACTAAAAGAGGGGGTTGCCGAAAATTGGGCAGACCTATTTTGGGAAGATACTTATGTTCATCCTCAAAACAAACAATCATATCGAATCATTTATATGAATAGAGACGGTTTTTCATTGTTGGCGATGGGGTTCACCGGTAAGAAGGCTTTAAATTTCAAACTTCAATATATTGAGGCCTTCAATAAGATGGAAAAAGAAATAAAAGATCCCTTAACATTACTCCCAAAAACTAAACGAGAAATGGCTCTGCTTGCTTTAGCTGCAAATGAAGAAACGAACGAAAGAGTGGATGCTATTGAGTCCGATTTAAATGACTTGAAGAACAATCAACTTCTAGCTGAACCAGACTATCGAACAATTTCTAATATGGTCCGTAATAAGATCAGAATTCTCTGCGATCAGCAGCATTTAAATAGCGAAGCAAGAACTGAGTTGTTCAAAGATCTGAATGGTGGAATTAAACGCATCACTGGAGCAGTTGCTAGAAATCGCATCAAAGCAAAGCAGTTTGATGATGTAATCGAGTTCATTAATAACTGGATGCCTTCTACAGCGACGATGACCATTATTAAACAAACGGAGTTGTTAGAGGATGAATCGCAGAGAAGATTTGAAAAAAGGGAAAGTGATTGCTGATCAATGGTGGCATGACAATAAGTCAACTATCTTAAGTCAACAGGTAATCAATAAACAAAAGAAATGGCAGGAAATTAAATGGAACTAAGACAAAAAATAAAAGAGTATCTATTTTACAGACATGTTTTTTATTGTCCGGATTGTCGCTATACATTACGCCTTAGTAATAAGTTGCTACAACAGTGTCATCCATGGGATGGACCGTATTGTCCAAAGTGTGGAGAAAAAATACAAAAAAAGTGACTCCGCCTGCAAGCATAGAGTCACTAAAGAAAACGCATCTAAGGAGATGTTAACACATGGAAAAAGAACTTTCCACTCTAGATCAATATTTGACTGACCCTGATTGGGGAAAAATGAATATTAAAGGAACAAATAACCGAAAAATTAGACGAAATCTTTTGACGGATGAAGAACTAGCATGTGATCAAGATGATCTGGGGAATTTTGTGAGTATCTATGACCATGTCTATCTTATCCATCTATCAAAACATTCAAATAAACCAGAATATATCTACGTCATCGAAGATGGCTTGATTGATGCGCTTGAAGAGTACGAGAGGGGAAATTTGATCGATATCTCATACTACGGACAAGGGAAAAAATACATTGCTGAAATGGAGGCGGTATTCGATGAGCGAAACGAATGAAACTACAAATTTTGAAAAGCTATTTAGTAGAAAACTTAGTAAGTCTCTAAAGAAGAAGGGTAAGTTCGATTATCTGTCATGGGCACGAGCGTGGGAGATGATGAAAAAGGACGATCCAGAGGCAAGAGTATCCATAAATGAGTATAAACATTATAGAGTAATTTCAGGAACGCACCAAGACTTTCTGGTTGAAGAGTACAAACCTTATTTGACAGATGAAACAGGAACTTATGTATCTGTGTCTGTCACGCTAAGAGGTAGGACTGAGACAGAACTTTTCCCGGTGACAGATTACAACAATAAGCCAATTGCTAAACCGGATGCAAGTCAGATTAATAACTCGGTTAAGCGTTGTTTTGTTAAAGCTTTAGCTCTCCATGGGTTAGGATTACACGTTTATCAAGGGGAAGATATTCCAGCTCCACCAAAAATTGATACAAAAAAATTGAATATGCTTGAAGAAATAATTAATAACTTCAATGGAGAAATGGGCGAAGATATGGTGCCTACATTAATCGAATTTGTTAACGAACAGACTGTTAAACGGAATCTAATTGCTGAGAAAGTAAATGCTCTTGAAGATTTAACTTATGAACAATGCGGATTGATGGAAAGAGCAATTGCTAAAAAACGAAATGAATTAAACAAGAAGAAGTGATGTAAGTGTTTAATTCATTAATTGATTCCTATTCAGCAGTTCTTAGAAAGTTCAAAGGAAAAGACATTGTCGCAACAATCAACGAAGAAGTAAACATCGAACGACTTAAAACGATGTACGAAGGCTATGAAGGTGATCGGATCATTGAAATTCGCTTTATTGATCCACGTCGCTTCACAGCCCAACAAAGAAATTTCATCTATGCGCTCATAGGGGATATATTCATCGATACAGGTACACCAACGGACTTCTGGAAAGAATTCTTCTACGTTCGTTTTGAAGGTGTCACAGGGCGAAAAATAAGCCTCAAGGACGAATCGGATACAACTGTAAGTGACGTAAACATCCTAGCAAATATCATCTTAGATTTCATCTTTGAACATCATATTCCATTCAAAGAAGGCTATGAAATCTTACCAGCGAATCAAGAATACTATTTCTACAAGTGTATTACGAAAAGAGTCTGTTGTATCTGTGGAAGAACAGGAGCTGACATTGATCATTTCGATAAAGCGTTGGGTAGACGGAAACGTAAGAAAATTGATCATTCAGAATACACTTACGCAGGACTTTGTAGAATACACCACACAGAAAAACATCAATTAGGTGTAACTAATTTTAAGAACAAGTATCAAATAAAAGGGATTAAGTTAAATCAAGAGACAATCAAAAAACTTAATATAGGTGGTTAAAGTGAGCAGACGTTACGATATTGAATCTCATTTGGAAGAATTAAACAAAACCGAAAGACGGTTGCATGAAGAGATAAATACGCTAGAGAGTGAAATAGATTCTCTAGAAGAAGAATTAGAAGATTTAGAGTCAGATTATTGGGATATCCAAAAAGAAATCGATGTTCTTAAATTTGAATTAAATAACTTATCAGATGAAGAAGATGATGAAGAATATATAGCTGAAAAGTGGTTAAACCAGGAAGAAAGTTTGTTTGATAATTTTGAATTAATTAAGGAGGAATAGTCTTGGCAGAAAGAAGAATGTTCGCAAAGACGATTATTGATTCTGATGCGTTCCTAGATATGCCTTTATCAACACAGGCATTATATTTTCATCTATCAATGCGCGCAGATGACGACGGATTTATCAATAATCCTAAAAAAATACAACGTATGGTTGGTTGTGGCGATGATGATTTAAAACTGCTTATGGCAAAAAGATTTATCTTAGTTTTCGAGAGTGGTGTGATTGTAATTAAGCATTGGAAAATACACAACTATATTCGTAATGATCGCTATAAACCTACGTTATATCAGGATGAGAAAGCTTTACTAGCGGATAAAGATAACAAAGCATACACCTTTGCAGAAGAGCTTCCTAATCGAGATGAAAATCTTGGTATACCAGATGACAACCAAACGGTATACCAAATGGATACACAGGTTAGGTTAGGTAAGGATAGGTTAGGTAAGGATAGTAAAGAGATAAGAGATGTAACGCCTCCGAAAAAATCGAAGGCTAAGCCCATCCGTCATAAATACGGAGAGTATAAAAATGTTCTCTTGTCAGATGACCAAATGGAGAAACTCAAAACAGAATTCCCAAATGATTATCAAGAACGGATTGAACGGTTATCCGAGTATTGTGAATCAGCTGGTAAAACTTATAAAAACTACTTGGCCACTATTCGAAGCTGGGCAAGGAAAGAAAAAAGTGAGCCTAAGAAGATGAATAGTATCTACAATCGCACAGGAAGACGAGAGGCACTTCCTGAATGGGCAATCGACCAAGAAGCCTATCAAAAGAAAAAAGCCCTTGAAAGAGCTAATAGGCAATCTAAAGCACCATTTTAAGAGGTGAAAAATTGAAAATTGATTATTTAGAACTAATTAATGAAATCGCAAAGTATAAAGCTGGGGAGGAAATTGAAATTCTGAGAGACGTGTATGAACAACTTGAAGAAGCTGGAATCGATGGAATTAAGAAAGATCGTTCAAATTGGAGTAAACTCAGATACTATTTCGCACTCTATATCGATGGATCGCAATTAAGAAATTCAGCATATACCAAATTACTATTTATTGATTGTGTTAAAGGATTGCAAAAACATCTTGATGAACTAGAGAAGGTGTAATCAGATGGACCTAAAGACATTTACAGCACAAATTGAATTAATGCATCAAGAAGCATTGAGAAAAAGCTCTGAGTATGAAGATAAGTGGCTCAACACGTTCCATGGGGGACGTGAGAGTGCACTTGCTAGTGTACTAAAAATAATAAAGGAGGCGCAGGATGAATGTTAGATATGCGAATAGAGGACTATCGGATCGCAACTACAAGTGATTGCAAAAATATCGTTCTCTCACGTGCCGTACGTGATGAGTATGGAAAGATCCAATATACCGAAAATGCTAAAGGCGAGCAGGAAGAATCGACTTCCTTTATTGGTTACTATCAAACTCTGACTATGTGTTTAAGAGCCATACAGCGTGACTACGCGCTGAGAGAAGGTCACGTGATAAAAAGTATTATCGAGTATAAAAAGGTGCTTGAGCGTATCACTAGACACTTTGAGAGTGAATGTGAGATTGAAGGTGTAAAAAATGAATAAGAAAGCAAAAATCAAACGAATTGCTGCGCTGACGTGTTCGGAGAAGTGGCAAGAAAATGAGAAGACAGTCGCAGAAGTTCAGAGAATCGCTAAAACGATTTGGCCCAAGGAAAAGTCTGGACGAAAACGACCAGGTCGAAAAATAGCGATTTGGCATGACGACAGAATTCTAGTTACAGGCACAGCTGAACAGTTAACAGAAATTACTGGGCTGTCAAAAAATATCATATGGAGCAGAGCGAAGCATATGGATATTGATTCTAAAGGTCGTCAATTTAAATACATGGAGGAAGAAAAATGAACGAACTGACAATGAATATTGAGAAATGGGCTAAAAATAAAGGATTGGATCAGGCTCAACCAGAGAAGCAGATGTTGAAGGTAATTGAGGAACTTGGAGAGGTCGGCGCTGGCATGGCTCGTGGCAATTTAGAAGCGGTAAAAGACGGTATCGGAGATACGATTGTTACCCTCATCATTTTAGCTATGCAACATGGGTTGACTGCTGATGAGTGCTTAGAACAGGCTTGGAACGAAATCAAAGGCCGCACAGGCAAAATGGTAGATGGTGTATTCGTGAAGTCTAGTGACATGGAGGACAGCAAATGATACCAAAAAATTATAGAGCTTGGGACAATAAAACAAAATCAATAAGAGGCGTCTTGGTAATTGATTGGCTGAACGGGTTAATTGATTTAGAGGGCGGGATTATTGAGCGAGATTTTAAAGAAATACAACTCATGCAATCCACAGGACTGAAAGATAAGAATGATGTAGTGATTTTTGAAGGAGATATTGTAAAAAACTCAAATGGATCAACCGGCTATGTAATTTATCTACAACAAGAAGCTGGGTTTGTAGTTGTATTAAAGAAAAGTGATTACAGATTAGGTCATAGAAATACTGGGGAATCATATGCAGAAGCAACTAACCACGAAGTTATCGGAAATGTATACGAGAATCCAGAGTTATTAGATAGCGATTTAGTGGAGGTAGAGCGATGAAAGCAAAAGAATTAATACCAATCTTACAATTTAATCCAGAAGCGGAAGTCTTAATCTCAACCGTGGATTATTACGAAAAGAGTTATCAAGATGCTGGCTACGAAAGAGGTTCTAATCAAGAAATCAGATGCGTAAGCCTTAATAAGAAATCTGGGATCATTTATTTAGAAGGCGGAGAAGAGAGAAGCATTTAAAAGGAAGTGGAATGAATGCCGAAAATATTAGATGCATGCTGTGGTAGTCGTTTGTTCTGGTTCGATAAAGATTGTAGTTTTGCAACGTATATGGATATACGAGAAGAAGAGTACGAGATCCACGGAAAGAAAATAAATGTGAAACCAGATGTTGTAGCTGATTTTAGGGACATGCCTTTTGAAAATAATGTTTACGATTTAGTTGTATTTGATCCGCCCCATTTAAAATGGGCTGGCCAGAATTCGATTATGAAAGGTCAATACGGACAGTTAGATAAAGAGAACTGGCCAGAAGATATAAAACAAGGTATGTCAGAGTGTATGCGAGTCTTGAAACCTAGTGGAACATTGATTTTCAAATGGAATGAGAACCAAATAAAACTCAAAGACGTGTTGAAAGCAGTTGAACCATATAGCCCTTTGTTTGGAAATAAAAGGAGTCAAACTCACTGGTTAGTTTTTATGAAGGAGGAACAGCGATGAATTTAAAAATACTACAGAAGAAAAGTCTCGGCTGCGAGACTGAGGCAATGTTGTTATCTGTCGAAGATGGCGAAGCCTATCAAGTGAGCATTTGTATTACTAGACTTGAAAAGCCATACTACGCAAATCAGCTATATCGAATATTCGCTAAGCTAGATGAAGCGCAAGAGTTTTACGAAGAGTTATGCGAAATGAGGGAGCAAGATGAGTAAACAAGAAGTATTGCAAAAGATTGAAAAGTTGAGGACAGAACTTTTCAATCTAGCAACTGATCCGAAACAGACAATAGATGTCAGAAATATGGGGTATTGGATTTCCATAGGAGCGGCAGGTGCTATATCAATTGTCGAAGAACTAGATGAACCGCCGATTACAGATGAACAAGCTTGGAATAAGATCGCAGAGGCTTATCCGGATTTGCCTCAGAGTTTGAGAAATACTCTAGATAATGCTGTGTTTGGCAAAGCTGATAAAACACATAAGCCAGTTGTTCCACAGTTTGTAGCAGATTGGTTTGAAGAGAACTTTATTGCACTAGACTGGGGAAACGGCGGCGCCCTAGTAGGGGCATACAGAAATAAAAGAGAATATAGAGATGACTTTCAAGATTGGATTGCTGATACCACGAATTATCCAATTGAAACTATTATCCGCATGATAGACGGCTACGAGGTCGAGAAAGAGCCGTTGTATTATGTGAAGTTTCCAGTTGTGGATTTTAATCAGTGGGATTTAGAGGCGTATCTAATGAAAGATGATCACGGAAATATATTGATTGCAGACAACAATGACTTCGATGATATGAAGTTCACGGAACAAGAAATCAAAACAATCGACGAAAGATACTGGGCGTTTGCTGTGCCAGTGGAAGAGGTGATGGAAGGATGAATATAGAAAATACAGCGTTACCTGAAAGTGGGTATTTGGAAAAAATGATTAATGTCGAGAGATTGCAAAATGGTAATTTTCAAGTGATGGTAAGAGCATTTCCAACTAGAAAAAGAAAAGTCCAAACTATTAAAATGGAATTTTCTCAAAACGGATTTAATGCATTAGTAGGATCACTAATGGCGATGGCGCAAGCGGAAGAGGTGGCAGAAGGATGAGTAAGCTTAAAGTTGGAGATAATGTTTTTTACAAAGGCGACGAAGGCTTCATCCGAGAAGTTATGATAGATGGAAAAGAAGATTTTTATAGGGTAGATGTTAGCAAAAAATCTATACACTACCTATATGAAGACGAATTAGATTTAATTACTCAAAAACTCAACGACAACCAGAAAGTCGTGTTGGAATGGTTGAAACTAACTGCACCAACAGGCAAGCCAATGCAAGTTGTATTTTGGATGATGAACAATGTAGCATGGGGTCATCTTGATGAATTACGGGATCCTTTGCTGGAGTTAACAGACGATCAGCAATTCGAAGTCCTAGCAGCATTCGCAGCATGGGGATTAGAACAGGAGGAAACGGAATGAATAAAAAAGCAGATTATGTGATTTGCTCAATTCCTGACCATGTTAACGTAACTTGCCCTTATTGCGAGTGGGAAGATGATTACGATTGGGATGAGATCTACTCAAAAATGGGGAGCGGATTATATTATGGAAATTGCGGAAGTGTTGAGTGTGAATATTGTAAACAAGAGATTCAGCTAGGCGAATGTGAATACGATTAATTCTCCAATCGACAGATTTAGCAAATTAAAGCGAGGTGATAAGGTTTGATCGTTTCAGTTGTTTTAAGAGACATGGGCGCTTATTCAGATAGAGAGGTTTCTATCGAAAAAGTATTTAAAACGAAGGCTCAAGCAGTTGAATATATCGCAAACAAGGGATTTACAACAGAAAAATATGGGGGATATGTGAGACCGTTTGCAAAACAGCGAGGATATAGCGAAGCAGATATCTATCTAGTCGAAGAATGGGAAGTCAGTAATCCACCAAAACGACAAACTGAAAGGAATGATATCGATGGAATATCACAAAGATACAATTGAAAAACTAAAAGAGAAAGTTTTGATGAAAAGAATCAATGAATTATCCAACAATAGTCTAGTTTTAGTTGATGGTACAACAATCAATTTTGAATGTACTGATGCAGATTGTTGCGCTTCTGCAGATGGTACTTGGGAATCAGCTACAGCAGATGGTCTTATAACAGATGTGCAGTTGGTTGACGTGAAAGAAGATGAAGAAGCGTGGGGAGGAACTCAAATGATCGCTAAATTAGTAGTAATGCATGATCAAAATCCTATCGCTCAAGCGCGACTGAGAGCTGATAACGGAAATGGAGATTATTATTTTAGCGTTTTAAGTGTTTTTGTTAATGGAGAAGAGGTAGGGAAGATTTTGGAGAGCTATTACGACTAGTCAGCTATCCGACGAGATAGCAGAATATAAAAAAGAGGTGAATAGAAATGATTATTTTAAAATTGCTCCAGGCTATTTTCATTAACCCGAAGCAACATTGTGTTTTGTGTGATTCAATTGCGGATCTTGAATTAGAAGATGGTAGGTATATTTGCGACAACTGTGCTCAAATACAAGGTGAGTTGTCTCAGAATGAATCTTAAATGCGTTCCCAAGTGTTTATGAAATTTTGCGCATCTACTTCTAATTCAAGAACATCCTCACTTTTTAGTGGTCCTGCTTCAATGATTTTTCCGTTTTGTAAATTTAATACCGCAAAATTTGAGTCAGGTTCCATTTGAAAGTCACGATCGGCTAGTTGCATAAGTGTTAGAGTTGATTGGATATTTCTTTTTGTAACTTTGGCATCAGTAGATTTTTTCTTGTAGTAATTCTTCACATAAAGTTTCTTATCATTAACGATAAGACCCAACTCTGGTGAGCTACCTACAAACAGCTCATCAGATAATTTCCAAAAAGATTTACCTACTTGGAAATAAGAAACATCATTCTTGTTTACAAACCGAATATACGTGTTAATGGCATTCGTATAGTTTTTCGTTTTCTTCTCGTCGATGGTTAGCAAAAGATTTGAAAGATTCTCAATCGGCAAATTGTTCTCATGTAATCTTTTGATTTCATCACGAAGAGGTTTCCAGTAATCAAGTGCAGGGTGATAGTCAGCTGAATGTTTCATATCTCGCACGGCTTTAATTTTTGCACTAGTACTAACTTTTGATGAGTAAGTTAAAAACTGTGTTAAAGAAATATTGATAGTCATAGTGAATCTCCTTTTCTAATTATTTCAATGAAGTAAATACATTGATACCAAAATTATATCAAATAAAACAATAAAAATTTTTATATCTGAATAATTTTAGCAGTTAGATTGGAGGGTACACTGATAGACAATGTTCAATATCGTCAGTGATAGCAAACTAAAGGAGTAAACAAAATGGAAAAAGATAAAAGTTTAATCATATGGAATAAAGACGGATCAACAATGAAATTTGAGAAAGTAACAAATTTTAGAGATGAATGGCAAAAAGAACAAATTTCGTTTGAATATTTTGGGGTTAGCACCAAAGTCCGTCGGAAGGCAGTATTCTACACTAATAATATTGCTGGCTATGCGTTAGAACAGGAGGAAGCGTGATGATCAAAGGAAAAAGTAAATTTGATTCAGAAATGTTTTACGGAGATTACGATAATTGGATGGGATTTAATAAGCAAAAATACACAAAAGAACAAGCGATTGAAGCTTGGAAAGAAGAAATGTCTGAACTTGATGAAGTTATCCCGTTCGTTGTCGAAGATGCTTTTGTCCGCTATCGTGTAGGACAAAATGAAGATCACGAGCCTTGCGCTGGGTGGTGGTTAGAGTGGAAAGATTATGGAAACAAATCTGTGCCTGCATGGTCAATTAGACAAGCTTAACCTTAGGAGGAATCGGAATGATACTAAAAGACGAATTTTATACTGATGCTTATGGAATTGGTGGTTTGATGATGGATCTACCAACCAAAAATCCTATTAAGCAAGTGGAATCAGAAATTAAAGTCGGTGATATGGTTCGTTGCACAGCGGAAGAGTTCATTCATCCAATCAGAGGGTATGTAGAACGTGTGTACAATCATTCAGCAGTTATTCGTATTGAGAATACGATGGACTGTGACAAGGAACTAGCGAAGAGCAAAGCGAATATTGCAGTTGCTCGATTAGTGGATATGGAAATTCTATGATAAATACAATATATAGTATGCGAAAATATGTTCCTACAATATATTGTGGATAAACCTGTGGATACTGTGGATAACAAAAAAAGCCAACACTTTCGGTTGGCAAATTACTTTCTTCTATAAATGATTAAAAGAACAATTATGTAGAAGATAGATGTGATTATTAAACCTATTAAATAGAAATTGAACAAGTAAATAGGATCTGATAATGAATGATATACAATTTTTAAGATAAAGAAAATCGAAGGTAAAGAAGATAGAAGAAGTATGATGTCATATTTTTTCCAATTATGGAAGAATAGGAAAACAACAATAAAAATAAAAAAAGGAATCAAAAACAAAAACATACTCAAATTTATCAAACAACTCACTCCTGTTCCCCCACGATAACGATAATAGCATTTTCTTTTTTTAGAAGAATGAAATTATAAGGATAAAACAGGAAAATATTTCAAATAAAACTTTGAGAAGAGTTGCAAGCAAAAAAAGCCGGATCGCTCCGACTGATTTAATAAATTCGCCAAGTTTATTATATCACAAAAAGGAGCGGTTTGACTTAATGCAATTACTAAGAGATGTAGACTTTAAGCAGACAAGATGTAATGCGAGAGATGTGTTGAAAAACTTCCGACGGTTGGAACGAATGGCAGGTCGTTCATTGATAGACATTAAGTCGCCGATTATAACCGACATGCCTAGATCACCAAAACACGGTAACAAAACAGAAGATGTGCTTATTCAAATGATGGACCTAGAAGCAGAAAGAGATGCGATTTTAGTAGCATTGATGAGCTTGAGTCTTATCAGTCGTCAAATACTCTATTATAGTTTTTGCGATGTTAACAAGCACTCTAATTATGAAATAGGACAACTAATTCAGGGGTATGGAGAGAAAAACGTAGAAAAGCTAAAATCCAATGCATTGATCGAATTTGCCGAAGCATATAAAAAAGGTTCATTAATCAAGTATCGGTAATTTTTGTAGGGTTTTTGTAGGGATATTGTAGGGTTCTTGGACGAAAAAGCGTGTTAATATGATATTGTCGATAGATTAGGAAACAGGACTTCGACAAAATAAAAAAATAGAAACATCGTTTGTTATTGTTCCACAATTAAGCTTCGATAGACAGCAGCAAATAAACTAAAGGATGTGGGGTTCAGCTCCTGCAGTTAGTTCATATGTTGCTGTCTATTCTTATTATGTCGTTGTGGCGGAATGGGTAATCCCAAGCTACCAGTTAGCAAAACCCTAAAGAGTTATAACTACATCTCATTATTGAGATGTAGTTTTTACATAGGAGATCACTCGTTGAGTGGTCTTTTTGTTTGGAGAGAAGGTGATTAACATGAAATTAACTGAGAAGCAGAAGAGATTTTGTGATTACTATGTTGAGTTAGGAAATGCAACACAGGCAGCAATCAAGGCAGGATACAGCAAAAAGACAGCCAATAAAATAGGTTCTGAAAACCTCGCAAAACCAGACTTAAGAACTTATATAGATAAAAGGCTTGAAGAAATGGAAAACAAACGAACTGCGGATGCTCAAGAGGTTTTAGAGTATTTAACAGCGGTAATGCGGGGCGAAGAAACAGAAGAGATACTCATTGGAATTGGAGAAGGAGCACAGGCTAAGATAGATATTTATGTTGGTGCTAAAGACCGCTTGAAAGCTGCTGAATTACTTGGTAAACGGCATGCGCTGTTTACCGATAAAGTTGATTTACAGACAGGTGATATTGTGATCAATGTCGGAGCGTGGGATGACAATGAGGCAGACTAAGAAAACAAACATCATTTTACGTTTTGATAAGCCTGCAAAAATTTTTAATAAGCATATTTATGCCACTTTATTCGATTATTCTAAATTCACCGAGATTCATTATGGCGGGGCTAGTAGCGGAAAATCACACGGTGTTGTGCAAAAAGTTGTTGCAAAAGCTTGTCAGAAATGGGCGAAACCAAGAAAAGTGCTGTTTCTTCGTAAAGTTAGCCGATCCATTAAAGATTCCATTTTTGCAGATGTGCTAGCTTGTTTGGCAGACTGGAAGCTGTTAGATTACTGTAAAGTCAACATGACAGACTTTCGAATCACACTACCGAACGGAGCAGAATTTCTGTTTAAAGGTATGGATGATCCAGAAAAGATCAAGTCAATCAAAGGCATTTCAGACGTTGTCATGGAGGAAGCTACCGAGTTCACGCTTGATGATTATACCCAGCTGACGTTGCGCTTGAGAGATAGAAAGCACAAGCAGCGGCAAATATTCTTGATGTTTAACCCAGTTAGCAAGCTTAATTGGGTTTTTAAGCATTTCTTTGGAGAAGAGGCAGAAGTTGACCCAAAACGTGTGGGAATTCATCACACGACCTATCAAAACAATAAGTTTTTGGATGATGAGAATAGGCAGACAATTGAGGAATTAGAACAAAGGAATCCTGCTTACTATCGAATATATGCACTGGGCGAGTTTGCCACATTGGACAAGCTGATTTTTCCGAAATACGAAAAGCAACTAGTGGACAAAGAAGCGCTTAAGACATTACCTAGCTTTTTTGGCTTGGATTTTGGGTTTACGAATGATCCATCCGCATTTGTACACGTAAAAATCGATGAGAAAAACAAAACTTTATATGTTGTCGAGGAGTACGTGAAAAAACATATGCTGAATAACGAGATTGCTGAAGTAGTTAAAAGTCTCGGTTATGCAAAAGAACGGATATACGCAGATTCAGCAGAGATGAAGTCAATAGCGGAAATTGCAAACAAAGGAATCTCTCGTATTCAAGCAGTGAAAAAAGGCAAAGGATCTATCATGCAAGGGATTCAATTCATCCAGCAATATCGGATAGTGATTGATGAGCGCTGCTTTAAAACCATCGAGGAATTTGAAAATTATACGTGGAAGAAAGATAAAAAAACAAGCGAATACAAAAACGAACCTGTCGACACTTATAATCATTGCATCGATGCCATTCGGTATGCGTTGAACGATGCAATTTTCAGGCTTAAGAAGAAACCAAATACAGATAAAAAAATACAAATAGCCAAGAGATTTTTTGGATAGGAGTTGATACAGTTGGAAGAAGAAATCGAAAACGATATTAATCAGATCAATAAAGTAAATGAATTCGAATACGGTATAGGGACTAGAACAGCCGTAGGAGTTACTACAAATTACGTAGATTTTAGCGTTGATTCAAACGTACACTATCGCTATAAAAGTGCAGACGATTTACTTAGTAATCTCGATGTTTTAGCTGCTATGATTAGACATCACCAAGAACATCAAGTACCTCGCTTAGAAACACTGGATGCCTATTACAAAGCAAAGAACAGTAATATCTTGCGAAATAGACGACGAAAAGAAAAAGATAAGGCTGATCATCGAAGTTCTCACAATTTTGGGAAAGTACTTGCCACTTTTGATGTTGGGTATAACACAGGTAATCCGATTAAGATACAAGTAAACGAAGGAAAACCACAGGATGCTGTTGATGAGTTTAATTTAAATAACGATATTGATGGTCATAACACTGAGATATGGCTCGATATGGTTAAATACGGGAGAGCCTATGAAATTATTCATCGAGGAAAAGATGATGAAGATCACATAGATCTTTCGAATGTTTTTGAGACGTTCGTTGTATATGACACAAATGTCAGACGCGAGCCAATTGCCGCAGTAAGATATCCAAAGACTCGTTTTGGAGATCATGGTGATCAGATGTTTTTCCAGCCAATCGTATATACAGCGGATAAGGTTGTGACTTTTGATGAGACGAATTTAGCAACATTAGAATTAAAAAATCCAGATGAACAGCCCCACGAGTACAAGGAAGTACAAATCACTGAGTTTGCACCGAATCGTTTTAGAATGGGGATCTATGAAGATGTGTTATCACTAATTGATTTATACGATGCTGGGCAATCTGATACTGCCAACTATATGACAGATCTTAACGACGCACTTTTAGTAATAAACGGGGATCTTGACTCAGATAAGTACTCGACGGAAGACGTACTAAAGCAAAGAGATGCCAATATACTTATGCTGGAATCCGGCACCGACATTAACGGAAATAAGACGAGTGTAACAGCTGGTTATATTTACAAGCAGTATGACGTTGCAGGTGTGGAAGCATATAAAGACCGTATTAGGGCAGATATACACGAGATGTCAATGGTCCCAGATCTAACAGATCAGAACTTTTCGAGTAACCAGTCAGGAGAAGCGATGAAGCATAAGCTTTTCGGATTCGAACAGATGACCTCAGTGAAGCAACGATTATTTAAAAAAGGGCTTATTCGTCGTTATCGTCTATTGTTTAATTTGCGTGCAGGAATCAATGAGTTGTCTAATACGGAACTTAATGACATCAAAGTGACGTTCGTACCTAACATGCCAAAAGCAATCTTAGAAGAGCTTAAAGCGTTAGTTGAAGCAGGAGCTGAAATTAGCCAAGAAACAATGTTAGGACTCGCATCTTTCATCGACAGCGTCAAAGACGAGATGGAAAGGGTGGCAGAAGAGCGCCCAAGCACTCCGAAGGCTCCAGACTATCCTGAGCAGTTCGGAGGTGGGGACGATGACATATTGGAAGAAGAGGGAACAGGAGTGGATCCAGCAACAGATCAAGAGTGAAGGAGCAATAAATCGTCAGATTGCTACAAAGTATCAGGAAGCACTCGATCAGATTGAAAAAGAGATCAAGGCAAACTGGGGCAATTTTGCTGGTAAGAACGGAATAACAATCGCTGAAGCTAAAAAGGCTACGTCTGAGATGGATGTAAAAGCATACCAGCGTAAAGCAAAGCGGTACGTTCGAGAAAAGAATTTCTCCAACACTGCTAACACAGAGATGAAGCTACACAATCTGACAATGCGGGTCAATCGCTTAGAGCTTCTTAAGTCTCAAATAGGACTTGAGTTGATTGCCTTATCTGACGATATGCAAAAATTTACTGCAGACATTCTGACTAAAGCTGGGCTTGCAGAGGCTCGCCGCCGAGCTGGTATTATGAATGAAAATATCTTTTCCGGTTACACAAAGTTTGTGAGACAGCTAGCTAGAGCCTCGTTTCACGGTGCGACTTTCTCACAACGTATTTGGTCGAACATGACCGTGCTGAAAGCTGAACTAGATCGCCTGTTAACTATGTCAATCATCCAAGGGAAACATCCTAACATGATGGCTAGACAGCTTCGGGATTTATTCAACGTTAAAAGGTACGAAGCAGAAAGGCTTATGCGCACCGAAACAGCGAGGATACAGTTAGGTGTGCAGCTAGAAAGCTACAAGCAATACGGCGTAAAACATTATATCTACATCGCCGAACCATCTGCATGCAGTGTTTGTGCAGAGCTTGCTGACAAAGTCTTTGCTGTTGCGGACTTTGAGATTGGCACGAATGCGCCGCCAATTCATCCAAACTGCCAATGCAGCACAGCACCATATGTCAAAAAAGACGGAGGTTAATATGCGAAATAAAGTCACATGTCCCGCTTGCCAAGGCTTTACATCTGTAAATTACCAAACAGAACGGGTAAGCGGCGACATTAAACACACCTATGCGCAATGCGAGAATTGCGACCATAAAGTGACAGTGCACTACACGAATTCTCAGATCAGAAAACTTTTGAAACGTCAGCAAAGTACTGTTGGTATGGAGAAAAAGCGAAAGCTCGCTGATAAGATTCAACAGTTGATCTCAAAATTAAATGAAGAGATAAGGTCTAGTTGATGCTGGACTTTTTATTTTGCCTTTTCACTTTTAGGCGTAAAAGAAAAAGCAGTCTCGATTGATTGGCGTAACTGATCACTTTATTTCGGCCAGTGGGCGTAACTCACTAAAATTATCGGGTAGCGGACGTAACCGTGGGAGGACAAACATGAAGAGTAAGAAATTTTTATTGCCGATGAAACTGCAGTTTTTCTCAGAGGATCCAGAAGGCGGCACACCTCCAGAGGGTGGACAAGGTGAAACACCACCTGATCCAGAAAAGCCAGAGGGTGGAAAAACCTTTTCTCGCGATGAAGTATCCAAAATGCTGAATGCCGAACGTGACAAAATCAAAAAAGAGCTTGAAGACAAACAGGCCGAAGCAGAAAAACTCGCTAAAATGAACGCCGAAGAAAAAGCGAAGCATGAGAAGCAACAGCTCGAAGAGAAAGTCGCTAAGCTTGAGCGAGAAGCAGCTTTGAAAGAAATGGCGTCAGAAGCATCTAAAATGCTGTCAGAAGCTGAGTTGCCGCACGATGAGGATTTGATCGAATTGGTTACTAGAGAAGATGCAGAAGAAACAAAACAGGCGATAGAAGTGATTACCTCGTTTGTCTCTAAGATCAAGAAAGAAAATGCACGCCAAACACCACCTGCTGCAGGAGGACAGTTTTCTAGCAGCGACAAAAACAGGAACACCACCAAAGCTGAAATGGCTAAGGAAGTAAGAATTATCAAATAGGAGGATTTGCACATGAAAAACAAACGCTTAATGAACATGAATCTCCAGTATTTCGCACAAACTTGGAACCCGGATCACGTCTTAGTCCACGAAATGAAGGACGGGACAATCCCAGATGAATACAACACATTAATCTTAAAAGAAACGATGGAAAACTCGAAGGTGATGCAGCTAGCACGATTTGAGGAAATGCAGGGCCGAGAAAAGAAATTTGAATTCTTTGCCGAAGGACCAGGCGCATACTGGGTCGGCGAGGGTGAAAAAATCAAAACCAGCACAGCTAAATGGCTACAAGTCACAATGGAGACACGGAAACTCGGGGTCATCCTACCCGTATCCCGAGAATATTTGAACTACAAGATGTCGGACTTTTTTGCACAGATGCATCCGCGGATTGCCGAAGCATTTTATAAAAAGTTTGACGAAGCGGTGTTGTTAGACATTAATAACCCGTTCAATCAATCCATGCAAGAATCGGTGTCAGAAGCAGGAAATATTGTCACTGGACCTTTAGACTTTGATACGATTTTAGATTTAGAAGACACGCTAGAAGAGCACGAAATCGAAGCGAACGCCTATATCTCTAACCGTAAAAATCGACGCGAATTGCGAGAAGCGTCTAAGGTAATCGGCGGCAATACAGAATTAGCATATGATCGAAGCAACAATACGATCAACGGTTTGCCCGTTGTTGATTTTGCTTCGCTACCAAAAGGTGAGCTATTTGCAGGCGATTTTGATTACATGCGCTACGGTATTCCGTATAACATCAATTTTAAAATCTCAGAGGAAGCTCAGCTATCTACCATCAAGAATGAAGATGGATCTCCTGTTAACTTGTTTGAGCAAGAGCTATTTGCGTTGCGTGCTACGATGGATGTCGCATTTATGATCATTAAAGACGAGGCTTTTGCCAAAATTGAGCCTGACGAAGCCTCAGAGAAAACACGATCAGGCAAAGATCTTAATAAATCCGAAATCAAGATGATCTTAGATGAGCAAGGTATTGATTATACGGATAAGGACACAAAAGACGAGTTACTTGCAAAGCTAGGTGAGTAATATGTCGGTGAGTGAAGACGTTAAAACCTTATTATCTGGTACCGTAGAAGAAAGGCTCACTACAATTGAAAAAAGAACAAAAGAGCGTCTGACATCACTGTTGGGCGCTTCTGATTTGCCCAAAGAATTTGAGTCTATTCTTTATGAGGTAACCTTGAAACGATTCAATCGTATTGGACAAGAGGGAATGACCTCGTTTGACCAAGAAGGACTTAAAATGACCTTTCCAGAGTCAGATTTTGCCGAGTACGACCGTGAGATTGAAGCGTATAAGCGTAAAGAACTTGATGAGTTTTTTAAGCCACGCAGAGGAAGGATTGGATTCTTTTGAGATATAACGATGAAGTAGTGTTTGTAAAAAAACTGACTAAAGATGTTTATGACACCGATTCTTCATTGTGGATATCAGGGGAAGAAGAAAGAAAAAACATTCAAGCAAATGTAACGGATGTTGGAACAACTCAGTCTGTGGAGATATTCGGAGATATCCAGCAAGGTGCCAAAGTGATTCGACTAATGCCCTTGGAACAGGTACCAATTTTTGATCACATTGAATTTGAAAGTAAAGCTTATAAATTAATCAAACAAAAGCAACCCGCCAGTCGAAGCACGTTGATTGTAAAAGAGGTGACTCTAAATGGTTAAAGGGCTACAAATTAAAGGACTTCGAGCACTGGATCAAAAACTTGCTAGAAACATTCAGATGAAGGAAGTTCGTCAGATTATTAGAACAAACGGCGCAGAAATGAACGAAACCGCACAAAGAAAAGCCCCGGTTGACACTAGCTTCTTAAGACGCTCAATTAATTTTAGTATGTTGGATAGCGGTTTTACAGCTATGTCGATGGCAGGGGCTGACTATGCAGGGTATGTGGAATGGGGAACCCGATTTATGTCCGCCCAGCCATATATGAAACCGGCATTCATCAGTCAGAAGGTTCGTTTTCTAACTGATTTAAGGAGGCTTGTAGGATGATTAAAAAAATGCCCGATCAAGAGATTTTTGATGAAGTATACAAGCTCTGCCGAAGGTTCACAGAAAATGTTTTTGATCATCGCCCTGCCAACGAAACATCTTATCCTTTCGTTGATATAGGAGCCACCTATATTACTAACTTCCCTACCAAATCAGCAATAAAAGGGACGGTAACGATCGATCTAAATGTATGGGGTTTGGCGCAACAAAGAAAATCTGTTTCTGATTTAGCTAATCAAATATTTTTAGCATCCTTAGAAATGAGAGAAACACCGAACTATTTCATATCTACTGATATACAATCATCAACAATCACATTAAGAGAGGATAACAGCACTAATACCAGACTTTGGCGTGGGATGTTAAGCCTCTCTATAAATTTTTAGGGGGAATTAAAATGGTAAAAGACACACAACCTATTGGTAAAACAACAGCAAAGACCACTACAGCAACTGAATTGCAGGCCGTAAAGGGGATCGATGTTATCCTCCTGTTCCGTCTTCTAAAAGATGCAGAAAAAGAACCTGCTGGAAAGCTTGCTTTTCAAACAGATCATGAACATGGCAAGACAAAAGATAGTGAATCTACACCAACTAAAGATGGTCCTATTCGAGTTCCTGGAGTTTTGGATATCAGTTTTTCTTGTACGTCTATTTTATCGTTAGGTGATCCAATGGTAGATAAATTGGAAGAGGCTTTGGATAACGATGATATTGTCGAAATCTGGGAAATCAACAAAGCAGAATCAAACGGGAAGGGTAAATTTAAGGCTACTTATTACCAAGGCTATGTAACTGGGTTCAGTAAAAGCCCGGCAGCCGAAGGGAATGTTGAGTTGTCGTTAGATTTTGGTGTCAATGGGACTGGCGCAAAAGGATTCGCAACGCTGACAGATGACCAATCTACGATTGTTCAATACGCTTTCCGAGACACTATTGCAGGAAGCAAACCTGAGCCGGAGCCAGAAGAAAAATAAAATAATAATACAGAGGACCAAGCAAAATTTTGTTTGGTCTTTTTTTTGGAGGGAAATCATGGAAATCACAATTAAAGAAAAAGTATATAATTTCGTATTTGGATTTGGCTTCTTACAAGAAATCAACCGACGTAATCAAGTGTATTTGGATAACGGCGTCACAATGAATGCAGGTGTAGAAAATACCGTTTTTAATCTTTTAGGCGGAGATACAGAGACATTGATTACCGCATTACACATTGCTAATGCAACAGAAAAACCACAGATCAGTATCGATGATCTAGCGGAACATATCGCTGAACATGAAGACACAGATTTCTTCACCATGGTATTCGATGAGTTAAAAAAGTCGGTATTTACCAAGAAAAAAGCGACCGAAATAGAAAAGGAAATGCAGAAATTCGAGAAGCGAGCCAAAGTGAAGGCACGCAAGAACAAGTAGATTTTGAAACAATGTATGAGCAAATTAAGCTAAATTGTATTCGCTATTTAGATGTCTTTAGTTTCATAGAAATTGGGCGCATGACGATAGCCGAATATAAGCTACGCATGAAGGCTGCACGATTGAAAAAGCTTGATGAGGATAATTTTATCCATCGTCAAGCTTGGTTAGTTGCACAAGCGCAAGGATATGACAAAAAAGGAAAGCCTATTTTTAAGACATTCAAGGAATTCTTCGATTTCCAAAAGAATGAAAATATCATTTTGGGGATTGATGAAGAAGAAAACTTGAAACAAGAGATCTTAAAGGATGAGAATTTTGTGAATATGCTTATTCAATCAAATACAACGGAAGAAGGTGGTTAGCAATGGAACAGTATAGTGTTAAAGCGATTCTTTCTGCTATAGATAGCGGTTTTACCAGCACAATGGGCGGTGCAAAGAAATCTATGTCTGGTTTAGAAGACAATACACAAAAAACGAACATGTCAATCATGAAAATGGCTGCAGGAGCTGCTGTTTTTAAAGGATTAACAATTGCAACAAACGTGCTAACCGCCTCCGTTGGTAAAGCAGTCGATCGCTACGACACCTTAAACTCGTATCCACGTGTGTTGGAACAATTAGGTTACAGCACCATGGAAGCTGACAGCTCTACCCGTAAGCTATCAGAAGGAATTAACGGTCTGCCTACATCACTAGATGAGGTTGTTAGCACTGCACAGCGCTTAACGATCTTAACTGGGAATTTAGAGGATTCAACTGACTTGACTATTGCACTAAATAACGCTTTCCTTGCGAGCGGATCCTCATCAGCGCAAGCGTCACGAGGCACAGAACAATACATCACCATGCTTAGTCGTGGTGAGGTTAATCTGACATCGTGGCGAACACTGCAGGAAACGATGGGCTATGCCTTGAGTGAGACAGCGAAAAAAATGGGAATAGCTTCAGGAGACGCAAACGAACTTTATGATGCTCTTAATGATGGACTGTTCACTTTTGATGAATTTAGCGCAGCGCTGATTGAATGTTCGGAACAAGCAGGAGGTTTTGCAGAAGTCGCTTTGACAGCTTCTGAGGGTGTCCGTACATCGTTTGAGAATGTGAAGACCTCGGTTGTACGTAACCTAGCCAATATCATCGAAGCTTTTGACGACATGCTTGTCGATGTGACTGGGCTTAATATTGCTGGTCATTTGAACAAACTAAAAGATGTGGTGGACACCTCTATGGGTGCTATGACAAAGGTAATTAAGGTTTTTGGTTCAACTTTGTCTACACTTTTACCGATTGTAAAACCTTTGACACCTGCACTGGTAGGGATGGCTACTGCAATTGCGGTTAGTAAGGTCGTATCAAAAGCCAACAATGCAATTGCTGGGTATCGGATTACCCTAGCAGCATTTAACGCGACAACACTTTCAACGAGCAGTGCAGTTGCCGCAGCTACTGCCAAGAAAAAAGCTCATACGATTGCGACGCAACACGGGATTAGTGTGACAAAAGCAAGATTGGCAGCTGGAAAACTCGTAACCGCAGGGTACGCAAAAGAGACAGCGGGGATTAAGATGATCACTGCCGTTCAAAGCGCTTATAATGCCGTAAAATTCCGAGCACTTGCTGACAGCAGAGCAGGGGTCGCAATAAATGCGCTTGATATGGCTTCAGCAGCGGCAAAAATTGCAGTAGATAAAGCCAAGTTGGCTATCACAGTAGCCAATACTGCAGCTTCAGCAGCACATAGCAAGGCTATATTAGCGGGAACAGGTGCCACAATCGCATCTACAGCCGCTAACATTGCTTTCGGAAAATCTCTTTTGTTGGCCATGGGGCCAATTGGATGGGTGATTGGTGGAGTCGGGGCATTAGCCGGTGGGCTCTATACTTTGGTCAAACGGTTCGGATCGGGCACTGAGGAAGGTAAGAAATTCAAAAAAGAATTAAAAGACCTTTCGAAAGCCACTGATAA
The DNA here is from genome assembly GCF_013394305.1 of Enterococcus mundtii. Lineage (NCBI taxonomy): Bacteria > Bacillati > Bacillota > Bacilli > Lactobacillales > Enterococcaceae > Enterococcus > Enterococcus mundtii. The sequence goes on from NZ_AP019810.1 coordinate 2,416,176, forward strand.
AGCCGTCAATTCGGCGCAAAGTAACGCAGAAGCGCATAAAGAAAACATTACGCAAATTAATGCGAGCGCCGGAGCAAGCCAAAAGCTGGCGAAAAGAGTGCAGGACCTAGCTAACAAAGAAAATAAGTCAGCCGGAGAAAAAGCGCAATTAAAAGCTTTAACAGAACAGTTAAACGATGCTGTTCCCGGACTGAATGCAGCATATGATGAACAAGCAGATAGCTTAAATCTGACCGAAGAAGCTATGAGCAACTACATTGAGACGATGAAAAAACAAGCAGAAGCCCAAGCCTATCAGGACCGATTGAAACAGGCCATTGAGGACGAACTTACCCTCAGAGAACAGCGAAACGCTTTGTTGGTTAAGCAGAAAGAAATTGAAGATGATGGAAACATCTCTCTACGTGAACGTAACAAGCTAGAGAAAGAAGTAGCCGAACAGCTTGGAGAAGTCGAGGGGGCTTTGACAGATGCTACTGCAGCCACAGAATATTATGGCGAAGTTGTCGCAGAAGCGCATGAAAAAGCAGCAAGCGCCGTTGAGAAATCGACAGAACAAGCCAGAATCAGTTTTGAGGACTTGTCTGAATCCCAGCAAGCAGCAGTCTCTACGCTTATTGATCGCTACGATGCCCTTGCTAAGGGAGCTCAGAATGCCTTCGAGAAAATGCGTCATGAAACAGAAGAAACTACACAATCCATGCTCGAAACATTGAATCACAATGCGACGCAAACAGAAAAGTACGGTGAAAACTTAGCAAAGCTTCATGAACGTGCAGGCAAAGGGAGCCATGAGAATTTTACAAAATGGCTTGACACCATGACCGAAGACAATGCGGCCGAGCTAGCAGTGCTAGTTCAGTTGACTGACGAGGAAATGAAGCAATACGAAGAGGCTCTTGAGCGCGGGGCTGCGGCTGGTGTGTCAGCGGCTTCTGCTGAAACCGGACTAGGGTTTGAAGAAATAGCTGAAAAAATAGGTGTGTTTGCCTCTGAAATGCCTAAAACTTTACGAGAAAAAATGGAAGCGGAAATGCCAGGTGTAGGAGCGGCAATTCCTGACGGAATGAAAATAGGAATTGAAGAAGGTAAAGAAGGTTGTGTAGATGCTGCACGAGAAATGATGAATCAGCTTATTCAGGCGTCAAAAGACGAAGCAGGTGTCAATAGTCCTTCACGAGTATACAAAGAAATGGGTGGTCACTTAATCGATGGCCTTGTTCTTGGCATTGATGGTAAGCAATCAAACGGTGTAACTGCTATGCAAAAAGTACTACAAGCTATGCAAAAAGCTGTTGATGCAGAAAGCAAGTCGATGGCAAAAAGTTTTGATCAGATTGTCACAGGAGCTGACAACTCACTTTCTAAGCTTGCAAATGTTGCCAGAAAATCAATGTCCGACATGGAAAGTCAATTTCAGTCGGGATCAAGGACTTCTCAAACTACAATGAGAAATCTGTCAAACCAACTTGTTCAGGCCTTTAATCGCACACCAAGTCAGATGCAGAACATTGGTAGAAACATTATGAATAGCTTAAACATAGGGTTACAATCGCAGCAAGGACGTGTCCAAACAACAGCTAGTCAGACACACACAAGAATCATACAAGCATTCAATCGTACACCAAGCCAAATGCAATCAATTGGTCGAAATAGCATGAGTAATTTAAATAATGGGATGCGATCGACTCAAGGCGGGGCAATCAGCACTGCTTCAAATACTAATAGTCGTATCGTAAGCACATTTAACGGCTTACCAAGTCAGCTTAATCAGTCAGGACGAAATGCCATGGCAGGACTAACTGCTGGTATTAATGCTGGTGCAGGTGGAGCAATTGCCGCTGCTAATCGTGTAGCAAATCAGGTATCAGCAACAATCAACAAAGCACTCGATATTAACAGTCCCTCAAGAGTAACTAAGGAAAGTGGGGCATTTGCATCGGAAGGGCTTGAAGTTGGTCTATTAAGTCGTATTAACAACGTTGCATCAGCTGCAAGACGTGTATCTGATACGCTACTTGATAACATAGTTTCTGGAGTAGACATAGCGGCTAATTTACGTGTGGCTTCGCCTGGAAAAGGACTGGCAGAAAGCAACATCGGAAAAAATCAAATGTTCCTAAATCCTATTCACATTGTAAATAAAATGATTCTTGATGGGGAAGAAATCGCTAGCTCAACTAATCATATTTTAGCTAACGATTATGACAGGTTAAACTATACTGCAGGAGGAGGCATCTATGATTAATTTAAGAGATAATACTAAGTTTTATATTGATGATATTTGCTTCAATGACTTTTTAACTGAAAGATCATTAGATCATTTTATTTTGAAATGTACCCCTCATTTTCCTGACATGAACCATGAATTTGAAACTTTTGCGGCTAGTGATGGACAGAGAATTATAAATAGTCGATTCAATAGCTACCCATTTGAATTAGTTTTTTATACAAAAACAGAAAATAAATATAATACCCAACTGATTATAAATGAGATAAAGGATTTACTGTTTCGTAGAAGTCCATTTTTTATAAGTTATTCATTGGAGCCAGGGAAAAGATTTAAAGTGATCACTGAAGAAATGAAAGAAGAAGTCCAGAATACACGCTTCTCTATTTTTACAGTTTTATTCAATGTATTTGAGGGCCGTTCTGAATCACTCGCAAGTACTCAGTCTAATTTTAACTTAGAAGAGGACTGGCAATTTTCGCAAGGTTTAGCGGCAGAAGAGTATCAATATACTCATGAAACGAGTCGGTTTATTATTTTTAACGGGGGAGATTTCACGATTGATCCCAGAGAACATGACTTAACGATTCGAATCGAAGGGGAATCAGACGGAGAGTTTATCTTGTTCAATCGAACCACCGGTGATCGTTTTATTTATTACCCACCACTGCATCGTCGCTACGGAGAATCTTTAGTGCTAGAAAGTGTCTATCCACGTAAAAATGGGGTCTCTTGCGGCATTGATACGAACCACGGAGTGATCACATTAGCACCCGGCGAAAATCACATGGAATTACAAAATATCAGTCGTGTGAAATCCGAATGGGATTTCCGATTTCTTTATAAGTAGGTGAACCAATGTTAACGATTCGAAATTATGAAGAAACACAAGAAGAACTCCTGACCGATTACGATCAGGGGTCTTTTTATGAAAACTGGCAAATGAACGAAACGTGGGAAGTCGGTTTTGTTATTCGAAAAACAATTCGAAACCGTGTTGTGTATGATTTAGTGACTTACGAGTCTTCTGTCATCTTTCAAGGCCAACAATTTGTCATCAAAGAAATGCAAGAGTCGGCAGTTGGAGAAGCGGTGTATAAAAAAGTTGTGGCCACACATGTCTATTACACGATTCAAGACGGGTATCAATACAATAAAATTACCGGTCGGCGAACCCCGATGCAACTCTTGATGCACATACTAGGAACAGGTGCTCGCGGTTTTACTTGGCAGTTAAGCGGTGGATTTCCAGCAACTGACAAGGAAAACTTTGGAGATGCGAATTATTTACGGTTGATCAATGAAGTCCTACAGGACTTTCGTTTAGTTGTTATTCCGGACAATAAACATTTACGCTTTATGTCCGCCGATGCGTTTGGCAAAAAAGTCCATGAGCCGATTCGATTTAAGCATAATACGGATGAAGTGATATTCGACATTGACACGTACAACTTAAAAACCCAGATTCGTGGATTTGGCGCGTTGAAAGAAGGTGTGGAAACAGATGATCCTCGGGAGAGTGATTATGTTTTCCCTCCAGTCACACTTACCAGTCAAGAATCGGCAAAATGGGGGATTCGAATTCAAGATCCTGTTCGAGATGAACGCTATCATCATCAGGAAAGTATGATGGAACGCTTGAGAAATGACCTACAAGATACACCGAATATTTCAGGTGTCGTTAAGTTGAAGTGGAAGACGCCAATACAAAAAGGCGATCACGTTCCCTTTATTTATGAGCCGATGGGAATTTCTACGTATATTCAAGTAGTTGGGCTTAAAACATTTCCCTTAGTACCGAACAAACCACCTGAAGTGGTTCTCTCGAACACTAAAAAAACAATGACGAAACTATTGGTTCAATTACGACAGAAAGGAGTGGTGTAATGAATTTAAAAGAATTAGTCAGTAATCGGATTTCAAGTGAATGGAAGAAACTATTTAACCATAATGTCCGTGAAACAAAACAAGAAGTCGACTCAATCCATACACAACAGCGTGCCACCAACCAACGAATTTCTAATCTAATCCTTAGTGCCGGAGGAAAATCACCAAATGAAGTGGTAGATGCACGAGTGGATCATGAGGGTACGCTACACCAAACCTTAAACGATCGATTATTAAGCGGCGAACAAGGCGTTGCTAGGCGTATGCGTGAGCTAAAACTTCAATTAGCCAATCAAGGGGCTTCAGTCGAACAGATTAACGAAGTCATTCAACAACTGTTTTCACCTAGTGCAGCCACATTAAACATCTACGTTTCTGCTACACGAGGGGATGATCGGACAGGTATTGGGTCAGAGGAACGACCTTTTCAAACCATCCAAATGGCCGTCAATACGATTCCACTTTTAAATCTTTCTTCGATTACGATCTGGGTAGAAGACGGGGTGTATTTAGAAGATGTCCGAGTAGCGAATATTCAGGGTAGTTCATTGGTTATTCGCACGATTCAAAGTCAAGAAACCTTAGCGCCAGCTACTCATGATTTGCCGGTAAAAGTCAGAAGTATTGGCTTCTTCTTCTGTAGTGGCTATTTTCAAATTTTAGGTATTCAAATAGTGGATACTGCAAATGCTCCTATTTTCCAAGGCAGAAGATATGGGATCATGAATGAGCAAGGCGGTTATATGGCGATCGCTTCTTGTAAATTTGGGGAGTCCACCCAACAAGCGGCTTATAATGCGCTCTATTGTGGCGGGGCATCGAAGATGAATGTTTATGGGCGAACTACTTTTGTGAATCAAGCGCTCGCGATTCATTCACGACTTATGGCAGAAATTAACGTGGGAGATATTTCGGGTTCTGGAAATACCGTAGGTTTTCGTTGTGACTCAGCGACTTTACGAGGAAACACGCCTTCCGGTTTTGCTAGTACAGCGACTCAAACTGCAGGTGTCGGATTGATTGTAACTAAAGGGACGGTGTTATAAATGGAAGAAAATCAGTTTTTTAAGGTGGCAAACAAACCCATTGTTATTGATACGGTCCAACAAGCTATCATCGACAATGGGACCACTTTTTATTCTCATGACCGTGGAACGGCAAAAATCGACTTCTTTTTAAAAAATGAAGGAGTGGCTTTTTCTATCCCGAAAGGAACACTTATTCCAATTCGATTAACGTTTCCTTTGGAGACGGCCGAGGATGGGCTAGCGAGACATGATTATTTAGCTGTGGTAGATGATCCGGTCAATGGTCATGTGCATGTTGTATTAGAAGAGAATATTTTAGGGTATCAGGGAGTTGTAGAGGGTTCTGTTTATGTAAACTTTCCAAATCAACAGTCCCTTGATACTGCTGGACGATTTAGGTTCAGGATCCATCGTAGTCCTTTGGAAGAAACGACAAATGAAATTGATGCCTATTACTTCAATGGGTTTAATTGGTTTGCCCAGCAAGTCGAAGAATTGACGGATTCAACCAAACAGGAGATTGAAAAACTATTTGCTCGAGCAAATGACCAATCGGTTAGTTTGGAAGAAAAGGTAAAAATGCTGGATGAAAAAATTAATCAAACTGAGCAACAAATCAACGAGCTAGGTAATCTAAAACGGATGTACTCAAACAGCATTGATTTAGGTAATTACGACTATTCAGGGAATGCCAATTTGTTACCAAAGATTACAGCTGCTCATTTTACATCGGGAAATGGAGCTACGGTTGAAGATGGACCAGATGGCGAGATCATTTTTACGTTAGATGGATCTGCACAACTAACTAAATTTAATACAAGCATGCGTTTACCCGCTCTTCAAAATGGCAAGAGATACACCATCAGCGCCGAGATTATGTTACATGAAGGTTTAGAGGGAGATGCCTCTAATATTCGATTAACTAATACCTACGTACCAGGTGGAAATATTATGTTATCTACAGTTAGACCTCTCCCGACAGCTACTAATATCTGGCATACGATTAGTGGTACGCAAATAGCAACTTATGCGACTACACTGCCTCAACAGTGGTATGTAGTCTTACAAGATGTTACAGCCTCGAGTCGAATTAAGGGGAAAATTTCTCTTCGAAATATAAAGATAGAAGAAGGAGCGGTTGTTACGCCTTATCAACCCAATCTATTAATTGCTCCTTACCAGATTTCGAAGATTTCCTTGAACAAAAACCTAGCAAATAAAGAACAAGCTTTCCCGATAAGTAGTCGACAGTATTTAGTATATTCTGCTGAAATGATTGAACCATTTATTGCTAATCAAACGTATACATTAACTTTGAAAGGAACCAAGCTAGGTACACAATCATTTAGGGTATACACAACTGGTCCCAATAGCACTTCTAATATTGGTGACATGGAAATAGTAGAAGGTTTAGCAGATACATGGAGACTCACTTTCACACCAACATCTGCTAATTTGAATGGGAGTGTTTCACCTAGCACGTTACAAATTTATCAATTTCCTCAAGCAACAATGGGGCAAGTAACGATTGACTCATTGAAAATAGAAAAAGGAGGGATAGCTACTCCCGATATTTCTGAGCACAAGTACTTTGGTGAAGGTATCAAAGATAGCAATAATCCATACGACTACAGCTGGGATGTCACACCTGAATACACTGAAAAAAGGTTGAATGACAAAGTAAGTCTGACAGATCCACAATCTATTGAAGGGACAAAGGATTTTCTTGAACAGCCTTATATTGAAGGTGAACGTATATCAACTGAAACCTTTGGAATCTCCTTAATTGGTGGAAGATTAACAGGAGTACCCGTTTCAGATGGGACTGTTTTAAATTGGGGTAATCCGTATGCTTATGATAATGAGCGATCAAAAACGAATGATTTATTTACACTATCTGAAGACAATAAAACTTTAACGATTCTAAAAAACTGTGCGCTCCAATTTGTCGGTAAATTTACCTGTCAAACGAACGATGCCAGTTACCATGCTTATCTTGGGATGCGTGTAAACGGAGCCAGCGATTGGCGTGTAGCTGGTATTGCTGGTTCATTGAATTGGCGCAATGATGTTGGCTGGTTTTGTGTAAGAAAGTTTAATGCTGGAGAACGTGTCACGCTTGTGACAGAAACTAATTTTACCACTGCTTCAGTGAATAATTGGGGTGTTGATCAAGTGTATATCAAAGAAGTTTTGGCAACATAAAAGGAGGAAAATATGAAATCAATTTGGCAGTATGGACGAACAGGCGGGAAGTATGTTGGGAAAGTCTTGGACGATAGTGTGATATCTGTTCCGTATACAGATGTCCCACCATTAAAAGGAATTGAATTAGCAGATCAGTTTTTTATTCCGACAGAAAACCGTTGGCAAGAATTAGAAAACGCAACACTTCGTGAAAAATTGGAAAATCTTGAATGTTTGTATGAAGAATTAAAAAAGCAAGATGAATGTAAAGGTGAACAGATTCAACAGATGGGACAACTGAATGCCACACTCATGATGAATGATATCCAACTTGCCAATCAGTTGGCCGAAGTAAGGGAGGCGCTCCAAGATGTTTAGCTATGAACAAATTGAACGAATGTACCGGCAAGGTTTTTTCACTGCCGAACAAGTCCGGGTATTTGTGCCGTTAGCAATTTCTGAAAAACAATTAAAAAAACTACTGACTGAAGTAGAATAGGCGGTGACTTATGGAGGGAATTACTATCGGGGAGTGGATCGCGATTATAACACTCGGTGGATCGTTGATAGTGGGTGTGGCGAAATTTTATGCGATGTTCACGAAACTTGATCACACGTTAGGAAAATTAGAAAAGACGATCATCCGTGTAGAAAAAAGTCAGATTGACTATGGCAATCGGCTTTCAATTATTGAAGAACAAATCAGATCTATTTTTAAGCAAATTGGAAAGGAGAGAAAATAACATGACAGAAATCTTAGCTGCTTCAAGTATTATTACACCACTAGTCGTAGGTGTCACAGGGTTAATCAAAACACAAATGAAGAATTACAAACTCTTACCCGTGATCAATGTGATTGCGGGTATTTTGTTAGGTGTGCTTTACGCAGTGAACTTAGCACCACAAGATTTAGCAATCTACGCATGGGCTGGGGCTGTTTCAGGGTTAGCCGCTGGCGGATTATTTGATTTAGGAAACAGTGTTATTCAGTCGGAAGAATGACAAATTAGCAAAGGAAAAACACAGCCAAAGGGCTGTTTTTTTATAAAAAAATTAGGAGGAATTGATTATGACAAAAATTGTAGATTTAAGAGGCGATTCAAGAATTTTAGGACCAACCAATGCCAAAAGAAATGTTTCTCAAGTAACTAAAATTGCTCGTCATCATTCTGCAACATCTACTGGAGACGTTTGGGCGTTTCAGAATCATTGGAATGGCACATTGGGCTGGGGGACAGGCGGGTATCATGAAATCATTTTACGAGATGGTACCGTTCAATGGTGTTACTTCGATAATGATGTGACAAATGGTGTGGGCGGGCATAATACACCAACTTACCATATTTGCCTTGTTGGAAATAGTTCATTTACAGCCGAACAAGAAAAAGCATTTGAAGAACGAGCAAAGGCGGCGATGCAACGTTTTGGTTTATCCGTCAATGATGTATTAGGGCATAACGAATTTAGCGGTCATACCTCGAATATCTGCCCAGGCATTAACATGAATACGGTTCGTGAACGATTACGAGCGGGGAATAACTTAACCCATGATCAAATTATCTTAGCGAGCCCCCCAAAAACGAGTGGGAATTATGTAGGGAAGTTAGAAGTGTTTAATGAGCTACAATTGGGAATCTTCCGGATTGCTGGGTGGTTAGTGCCAATCAATGGTGCAGCGTATTTAAATCAGGGATACGTCTTCTGGATGGATGCCGACAATCCAAATGTCGAAATTGGGCGTTGCAAATCAGCCGGTATTATCAGAGATGATGTGAATGCAGCCTATGGATTACCTAGTGGCCTGCGATTTGGTTTGGATGGCACACTAGATATCCGTAAATTTGCAGGGAAAAGAGTCTTTCCGATGTTGCGACGAACAAACGATCCGAACGGAAATACGATCAATGGACAAACAATCGACATTCGATTTCCTGAGTATGTTTTGACGATTCCTAAGCGATAAAAAATAGCCCTCGCCTGATGTGCACACCTTAAAACTAGATTTTAATTCTAACTTTTTGGGGTGTATATCGAGTTAGGGGCAGTACATATAACATTAACTTCTTATTAATAATTTATACTCTGGTTTGACTTCATACAGATCTAAAGGTATGATTTGTTTAATTGGTAATTTCAAGGAGAACTTGTGTGGGTAAAAATGAGAACTATGCCAAATCGATAAAAAATTGGCTAACGGTTATATCTTCTGTAACATTTATAGTGAATACATTTCAAGTATCAGAAATCGAATCAGTTTTTTTGTATTCCTTTACTTATTTATCATCTATTGGGTTAGCGTTTTACAATTTATCCCCAAAGGGTGGCCAAGCTAAAACCAGGCGTGTGAGAATGGTACAAAGCGCAATAGCCTGCGTAGCCTTTAACATTATAGGAAATATAGTTGGGGGTCTTCATCCAATAGTGAAATTAATTATGTTATACATAATAAAAGCAGCATATCTGATATTTGCTTCTTTAGCGATCATTTATACTTTTAAAGACGATTCTGATTTGGATACGGTTGAAGAAAAAAATGTTAGAATAAATGTAAGAAGAAAATTGCAAGAAAAAGAAGAAGCAAAGCCGTTTGAGGTTAGAGAGAAAAAGAAAGATGAGAAGAAGCGATTTCGGAAATTCATCTCGAATAAAAAGGTTTCTAAGGAGGACATAAAATGAATACTATTATAATCGTCTTGGTTTCCATGTTGATTTATTATAGTGGGCTTATGTATCTATCTTATTCAGCCTTCAGAAAAAGTAAAATAAAAATAGGTTTTGTAACTATGCTTTTTATACCAATTTTTATTCTTAAGAATTACATTATGATCGCATATAAACATAAAGACAATTCAAAAATTAGAAATCATGCTATTTTAGAGTTTTTCTTCGGATATAATACAGGACTAGCTATATTAGTTGAAGTAGTGCGCTTTGGATTTGAGAAAAAATACATTACATCTGAGAAAAAAGAACGTAACGGTATTTCAACTTTGATTACAAAAGTAAAAGATATTTTTTCTAATACTTTAGACGAGTATTTAGTTTATTAAAAAGTTATTACCAGAAAAAATTCGACAATATAGCAGATATTGGTTTTTATTAGAATAAAGCACATTACTTGAACGATAAATAAAATCATAGTAGTCTAAAGTTGTCCTAGATACTTATGATTTATTTTTCCAAGCCCACTCTCCGGAGTGGGTCTTTTTTATAGTTAAGACCCCAACATATAAAAAACAAAACGCTTGCAATAAACTTTGGTTAGACTTAAACTAGCGATAGGTGCAATTATACAAAGAGAGTATCGATAGCAAAAAACTTTTGGGGAAGTTCATAGCTGCGTATCGATACTCTCTTCTTTAATTATAACATACGTGTTTTATTAGGCAAAATGATCAGTTGAATGACAGATAAAAAGATAGTAATCTTATTGTATCACCCTAACAACATTGCTTTTTTTACATCCCGCTCTTTGGAGCGGGGTACATAAACGAACATATTATTTGAACATAACCTGAAATAGTAGTAAGCTTTACTTAGCCTCACTAATGCGGATTGAATCCTTTAGTGGCCCGCTCTTTTCGAGCGGGTATTTTTTTGTTTAAAATAAGATTCGATCAAAGTTTAAGAATTCTCAGATTAAGACAAGGTACTTGCAATAATCACTGGTTACCCATAAGGTGTGAATAGGCATCATTATAAAAAAGAGTACCAATGGACAAAGTTTTAAAAACTTGGGGAAGTTTTCAGCGTGCGCATTGGTACTCTTTTTATGATTCTATCACATGTGTTTTAAACAGCAAGGAAAGCGTATTACTTGAATGCGGGGTCAAACTCTAGTATTGTGAACTTGACCATATATATTCATATGTTAACGTCCGTGCCACTCTCCGGAGTGGTATACATAAAAGAACATATTGTTTGAATCTAAAACAAATTGATAGTAATATTTAAGTATCCACATCAGACATTCTTTATCCTAAGACAGCCCGCTCTATATGAGCGGGTGTTTTTTTTGTGTTAGTTACATTTATTGGTATTTACTATTGTTTATTACGATCGCGCATCCACGTGAAGTGTTCCATTACGCAGTCCGTTATTCAGCAGCACGGCTTGTCCTTGCTCATAATCATCCTAGCGGCAACGTTCTTCCATCCAAGCAAGACATGCGATTGACACGACGCATCCAGGAATGTGGAGAGATGATGGGGATCGAAGTTCTTGACCATCTGATTATTGGCAGCAAACAATACTTTAGTTTACGTGAAGAAGGATTAATGGAAAAAGAATGATGTAGCTTTCTTGCAAAAAAAAACAACCAAGTGTACAATTATAATGTAATTTTGTTTGGGAATAGAAGTTGAAACATCTGTTGCACCTCTATCGTACACGAGCAATGTTACAATCAAATAAGTGCTTTGGCACGAGGAGGGTATTATTAATGGAAAACGGAACAGTTAAATGGTTCAACGCTGAAAAAGGATTTGGTTTTATCTCACGTGAAGATGGAAGCGACGTATTCGTACATTTTTCAGCAATCCAAGGTGACGGATTCAAAACATTAGAAGAAGGTCAAGCAGTTACTTTTGACGTAGAAGATTCAGATCGTGGCCCACAAGCTACAAACGTTGAAAAAGCGTAATCTATACGAAAATATACTGTTATGAGGCTTGCTTTGTCATGGAGCGAACCAAATAATTGATGACAGAGGTCGAAACCAACGTGTTTCCCTCGAAAAATAAGACGAGACCCACAAAAATTGTTCTTTCATATTTTTGTGGGTCTCACTTTTTTTTTATAAAAAAACCGCGAGTAGGACATTAGTTCTCACCACCTAAAACCGAATAAACGGCGGTAACAGAAGAACCTCTTCAATAAACAAGGCGCCATCCACAAAAAATTGAAGAACAATTTTCGTGGATGGCGCCTTGTTTATCGAGGTTGAACACTTATGTCGCAACCTCGGTTTTAAGTTAGTTTTGATCCGGTGTCATCACCATAGGGATGATCATTGGATGTCTTTCTGTACGATCGAACAAGTAAGGTTGTAATGCACCGACCATCGCTTCTTTTAATTTATGCTCCGAACAGTCGGGGGCATTTAGCACATCACGCAATGCGTGGAACAAAATACGTTGTGCTTCATTGATCATATCCCCTGATTCACGCATATAGACGAAGCCACGAGAAAGGATATCTGGTCCAGCTAGAATCTCTTTTTTCTTGATATCGACAGTTGTCACTGCAAGAACGAGTCCTTCTTCTGAAAGTAAATGACGATCTCGTAAAACAACATTACCGATATCACCGATTCCACTGCCATCGATATAGACATCGCCAGCGACGAATTTTCCAGCTAAACGAGCAGAATCACTTGTTAATGCTAATACATCACCGTTTTCCATGATAAAACAATTCTCAGCTGGTACACCTGTGTCTTGTGCAAGAGAGGCATGGATCTTCAACATCCGAAACTCACCATGCACCGGTACAAAATATTTTGGCTTCATCAAGCGAAGCATCAATTTTTGTTCTTCTTGACCACCGTGGCCAGATGTATGGATATTATTGATTTTTCCATGGATCACTTCAGCGCCAGCTTCAGACAACAAGTTGATCAAATGGTTCACACTTGTTGTATTCCCTGGGATCGGTGAGCTAGAAAAAATCACTGTATCATCTGGTTGGATTTGGATTTGACGGTGGGTACCATTCGCAATGCGGCTCAATGCAGCCATTGGTTCACCTTGCGAACCTGTACATAGGATCATTGTTTCATTTGCAGGCAAACGATTGATTTCATGCGCATCGACAAAGGTACCGTCAGGCACTTTGATGTAGCCGAGACGTTGTCCGTTGACGATCGCATTTTCCATACTACGCCCGAAAACAGCAATTTTTCTACCCGTTGCTACAGCGGCTTCCGCTGCTTGTTGTAGACGGAAGATATTAGAAGCAAAGCTGGCAAAAATGATCCGACCTTCGATTTTCTCAAATATTTTCAAAATAGAAAGGCCAATCGTTTTTTCTGATTTCGTAAACGTTGGAATCTCTGCATTGGTACTATCTGAAAGGAGGCAAAGAACGCCTTCTTCTCCGATACGAGCCATTTTATGCAAATTTGCTGGTTCTCCTACAGGTGTAAAATCGAACTTGAAATCTCCAGTAGCCACGATGTTACCAGAAGGTGTTTTGACAACCACACCTAAAGCATCCGGAATACTATGGGTCGTTCGGAAAAAGCTGACGGATGTTTTTCTGAAACGGATCACAGTGTCTTCATTGATTTCATTTAGCACAGCGTCACGAAGTAAGCCATGTTCGTCCAGTTTATTTGTGATCAAAGCTAAAGCTAGAGGGCCAGCGTAGATCGGGATATTTGCTTGCTTTAATAAGTAAGGTATCCCACCAATATGGTCTTCGTGTCCATGAGTGATCACTAAAGCTTTGATTTTGTGTATGTTTTGTACGATATAGTTGTAATCAGGAATGACGTAGTCAATGCCAAGCAGTTCATCTTCTGGAAACTTGATTCCAGCGTCGATGATAATGATTTCATCTTGGAATTGTACCCCATACGTATTTTTCCCGATTTCACCTAATCCACCAATCGCAAAGACGCCTGTCTCATTATTTTTGATGGAAAGTTTCATCTTAAAACTCCACTAATGTGAATGCTGGGTTTTCTTTTTCGTATTCTAGATGATTACCTTCTAGAAGTTGTACGAATTCGATATTGTATGGGGTATTTTCTTCCACTCGTTGGCGTGCTTCAACATCGCTGTTTGCTTCGATGTATAGCGATTGTGTTTCTTCACGTTTTGGGTTACGGATTTTTGACTCTTGATAATAAACTTTGTAAATCATGGTTTATGTCTCCTTTATCTGCTTAAAGCAGTAATTTAGCGTATTTTTTGGACAACACAAAACGAGGGGACAAGCCACCTGTGTTTTTTTATACTTTAAGAAAAATACTTGATTCTCCTTAAAGAGACAAGCCTCGCATTTGCTTATCCAATTGGAATATTTTTTACTCGGATCCTCTGTATGAAACATACAATAGTTAATTGCTATTCTAGCATAAATCAAGAGATAAGTATAGAAAACGGTCACTGTAAAATGAAAAAACGTACGAAGAGAAAATATTTTTCAGAAAAATTTCTTTTTAAAAAATGTAGTGTTCTATAAAGTAGTAGATTGTGCTACTATTGAAAGTAATGGCAAGATAGAATATTTAAAGGAGATGATAAAGTGAAGTTAATGTGGCATTACACCATGCGCTACAAAAAATATTTGGTGTTGAATTTTATTTGTGTGTTCGGCTTTATTCTGATCGAACTAGGTCTACCAACTATTTTAGCACGCATGATCGATGTTGGAATCCTCAACGATGATTTTGACTATGTGAAACAACAAGGACTATTGATGATCGTGATCACTGTGATCGGGATCATAATGAATATATTTTTAGGTTATTTTGGGTCAAGGATCACGACGAATATCGTTGCAGACATTCGTGATGATCTGTTCAAACATATCCAAACGTATTCACATCAAGAGTATGAAACACTAGGCGTATCATCATTGATCACTCGTACGACCAATGATGCGTATCAAATCATGTTGTTTCTACAAAATATTTTAAGAATCGGTTTTATGGCACCGATGATGTTTGTTGTTAGTTTGTATATGGTTATGCGAACAAGTCCATCTCTTGGTTTATACGTGATTGGTGCATTACCATTCTTATTATTAGCTGTTGTTGGGATTGCTAAATTTTCTGAACCTTTATCAAAAATCCAACAAAAGAATTTAGACAGAATCAATAGTATCTTACGTGAAAACCTATCAGGTCTACGCGTTATCCGCGCGTTTGTAAATGAAAAATTCGAAGAAAAAAGATTTGAAAAAGTCAACGAGAACTATGCTTCAAGTTCTAAAAGTCTCTTTCGCTTAATGGCAGTTGCCCAACCTGGCTTTTTCTTTTTATTCAATATCGTGATGATTTTGATTATTTGGAGTGGCACGCTACAAATTGCAGATGGACAGTTGCAAGTAGGGAATCTAATTGCTTTTATTGAATATATTTTCCACGCGTTGTTTTCATTTATGTTGTTTGCGAGTGTGTTTATGATGTATCCGCGAGCAGCAGTCTCTGCTAGTCGTATCCAAGAAGCTTTAAATGCTACGCCTGCTATTGTTGAAGATCCAAATGGCATAGCGGAAACAAAAACGAAAGGCTACATTGAATTTAAAAATGTGACCTTCGCTTACCCTGGACATTCGCAAGAACCAGTGATCCGTAACGTCAGCTTTACTGCTTCACCTGGCGAAACAGTGGCATTTATTGGTAGTACAGGTAGTGGGAAGTCTACATTGATCCAATTGATTCCACGTTTTTATGATGTTACTCATGGTGAGATCCTGATTGACGGTGTAGATGTGCGTAAGTACAAGTTGAGTAAACTAAGACAAAAAATCGGGTTTATTCCACAGAAAGCACTATTGTTTACTGGGACGATCGCTGAAAACTTGAGATACGGAAAAGAAGATGCAACGCAAGAGGAAATGGAACGTGCGGCTGATATTGCGCAGGCGACTGATTTTATTTCTAAAAAAGCGGACGGTTATGATGAACATCTTTCTGAAGGTGGCGCAAACTTCTCAGGTGGGCAGAAACAAAGGTTAGCCATTGCTCGGGCAATCATCCGCCGACCAGAAATCTATATTTTCGATGATAGTTTTTCAGCACTTGATTATCAAACGGATGCAAAACTTCGTGCAAGATTGAAAAAAGAAACAACTGAATCAACCGTATTGATTGTTGCCCAACGTGTGGGTACTATCATGCACGCCGATAAGATCATCGTATTAAATGAAGGAGAAGTAGTAGGTATGGGCACGCATCGTGAACTACTAGAAAATTGTCCGATTTATTACGACATTGCCGCTTCTCAATTATCGAAGGAGGAACTAGCATGAAAAAAACCTTCGCTTCTTTTAAACGTTTAGCTCGCTATATCCGTCCTTACCGATTGACGTTTATCTTAGTGCTACTATTTACATTTTTAACGGTGGCTTTCAATGCGGCATTGCCTTATGTCGTCGGGCTTCCAACAACAGAAATCAGCAAAAATCTAGTGAATAATGAGGCAATCAATTTTTCTTATATCATCAACTGTTTGATTTGGATCGCGGTGGTTGGTACCGGTTATAGTATTTCTCAATTGCTTTCTGGGGTATTGATGACAAATGTTGTTCAGAGTGCCATGAAAGACTTGCGTAGAGATATTGAAGAAAAAATCAATCGTTTGCCGGTTTCTTATTTCGATAAAAATCAACAAGGAAATATTTTATCTCGTGTAACGAATGATGTAGATGCAGTTAGTGGCGCCTTGCAACAAGCCTTTATCGGTATTGTCAATGCTATTTTGGGCATCACGATGGCAGCAGCGATGATGTTTTATATCCAACCGGTCATGGCGTTGATTTCAATGATCATGATTCCAGCGTCAATTTGGATATCTAAACGAGTGATCAATGCTTCTCAAAAATATTTCCAAGAAATGCAAAATTCTTTAGGTGAATTAAATGGCTATGTTCAGGAAAACATGACTGGATTCAGTGTGTTAAAAGTATACGGTCGTGAGAAAGAAACATTTGAAGGATTTCATAAGGTCAACCATAGCTTGAAACATTTTGGGTTTCGAGCAGCCTTTATTTCTGGATTGATGATGCCGTTAGTACAATTAACTGCCTACGCTACGTATATCGGTATGGCAGTTTTAGGAAGCTTTTATGTAATTTCTGGAGTCATTGTGGTTGGGCAATTACAAGCCTTTATCCAATATATTTGGCAAATCAGCCAACCAATGGGTAATGTGACGCAATTATCCTCCGTATTGCAAAGTGCATCCGCAGCCACGAAACGGGTATTTGAGATTTTAGATGAACCTGAGGAAAAAGAAAACAAGACCGATGTTCCTTTGCCAGAAACGATCCATGGAAATGTTTCGTTTGAACATGTCGATTTTGCTTATGATCCGAAGAAACCTTTGATCCAAGACTTGAACTTTGAGGTGAAAGCTGGACAAATGGTGGCAGTTGTCGGACCGACGGGCGCTGGGAAAACAACATTGATCAACTTATTGATGCGTTTTTATGATGTGACGCATGGCGCGATCAAAATTGATGGTATTGATACGAAAGCGATGAGCCGAAGTGATGTTCGTTCCATGTTTGGGATGGTACTGCAAGATGCTTGGTTGTACGAGGGAACGATTGCCGACAACATTCGTTTTGGTAAATTAGATGCAACGGATTATGAGATCGTTGATGCAGCGAAAACAGCGAATGTCGATCATTTTATCCGAACGATGCCTGATGGTTATGAAATGGAGATCAATTCAGAAGGAGATAATGTCTCGTTGGGACAAAAACAATTGCTGACGATTGCTCGTGCGGTTGTTTCCGATCCGAAGATATTGATTCTGGATGAGGCGACTAGTTCCGTTGATACGAGACTTGAAGCGTTGATCCAAAAAGCAATGGATAAAGTGATGGAAGGACGAACGAGTTTTGTGATCGCTCACCGTCTATCAACGATCCGTGAAGCCGATCTGATCTTAGTGATGGATCAAGGTCAAATCATTGAAAAAGGAACACATGAAAGTTTATTAGCAAAAGGCGGTTTCTATGAGAAACTTTATAACAGCCAATTTGCTGAAGCAGCGGAATAATGACAAGAGGTTTCTAGGGGCGAACAGCCTTCTAGGACCTTTTTTCTTCAATAAATGAAAAGAGGGAAAAAGATGGCAAGGTTTATAGCAGATAATGCGACGGTTATCGGTGATGTAGAATTAGGAGAAGATGTCACAGTTTGGTACCAAGCAGTGGTTCGTGGCGACAGCAATTGGATCAAGATCGGCAAAGGAACCAATATACAAGACGGAACAGTCATACACGTTGATCATGATGCACCAGTTGAGATCGCTGAAAATGTCACAGTCGGACACCAATGTATGCTGCATGGTTGTAAAATCGAAAAGGGTGCGTTGATCGGTATGGGAGCGACTGTTTTGAACCATGCAGTCATCGGTGAGAATAGTTTGATCGGAGCAGGCTCACTTGTGACAGAAGGAAAAATCATCCCACCGAATGTTTTAGCTTTTGGTCGACCAGCCAAGGTAATCCGTCCGTTAACAGAAGAAGAAATCCAAAAAAATAAACAGAATATCACACATTATATCGAAATGGGACAAAAACATGCAGATGGATTCTTCAAAGAATGGCAACAATAGTTTTAACACATGTTTTTACAGCAAAAAAAGAAGGTCTGTCATCCAAGGATGAAGGCCTTCTTTTTTGATCTTGATAGGTTGATTAGCTTAATGAAGCACTGTTTTCCATGACTTCATCGATCAAGCCATATGCTTTGGCTTGTTCAGCAGTCATATAGTTGTCACGATCTGTGTCTTTTTCAATCACTTCGATTGGTTGACCAGTACGTTCCGCTAAGATTTTATTCAAACGTTCGCGGGTTTGTAAGATATGACGTGCAGCGATTTCGATTTCTGTTGCTTGTCCTTGTGCGCCACCAAGTGGTTGGTGGATCATGATTTCAGCATTTGGTAAAGCAAATCGTTTTCCTTTTGTTCCGGCAGTCAATAAGAAACTTCCCATTGAAGCAGCCATCCCCATAACGATTGTTTGGACATCTGCTTTGACAAAATTCATTGTGTCATAGATGGCCATTCCAGCAGTCACAGAACCACCAGGTGAGTTGATATAGATGTAAATGTCTTTTTCAGAATCTTGTGCATCTAGAAATAGCAATTGTGCGATGATTGAGTTTGCTAAATCATCTGTTACTTGTCCACTCAACATGATGATGCGGTCTTTCAATAAACGTGAGTAAATATCGTAGGCTCTTTCCCCACGTGAGGATTGTTCAATAACTGTAGGAATTAAATTCATAATAAGGTTCCTCCTTGATTTGTTTAGAAATAGTGTAACATAAATTGATTTTGATTACCTACAAAGTAGTATACATTTTTGGTCAATAAAGGTCAAATGAAAAAACTTTCCGAGAGCTAGTCTCATAAAGTGAGTTTATGTTATGATAAAAAAGAAATCAATAAGAAGGAGGAACCGTAATTGGTAATTGCTATCACAGGTTTTATCGGTGTATTAGTAGGAGCAATCTTAGTCTACTTAGGGATGGCGATCCAAATGCGTCATCTTGAGAATAAAGAGCAACGTAGACGCGAATTGGAACTGAAAGTCAAAGAAATCGAAACATTGAATCAATTAAATAAAAAAATCAATGAGATTCTCCAAAAGCGTGCGAGCTTGTTGGAAGAATATGTCAGCTTTGATGCTTTTGACGATTGTTATATCACAATCGATGACTTTGCGTATTTGCAATCATTTTCTGCACAAAATAATTTTTATTTACCAAATTACATTTTAGATGAATTATTCCAAAATATCGCTCATCGCAAAGTGATTCTTTCACCGGATGAAACGATGAAGATCGGCGGCTATGCTTACAAAGGTGGGCGTGTCATTTTGGAAAATTTCACAGATAATTTGACCGCAATGATCAATGAGAAAAAATCCCAGTTGAAAAATACAACGAGACAACCAATCGGCTTTTTCTCAAAAGATGATGTGTGGAGCTAAACAAAACATATTGTTTACTCAAGGATAAGAGAAACTAAACATTTTGATAAAGTAAAAGTTTGGGCACTTACAATGAGTCCAAGCTTTTTCTTTTTTGTTCCTGTGGTAAAATAGGGATGATCGGAGTGAGGACTATGGTACAGATTTATGCACATCGAGGAAGTAAAGGAACCCATCCGGAAAATACATTGCCCGCCTTTTCTGAAGCAGTAAGAGTGGGGGTGGATGGGATCGAGCTAGATGTCCATCTTAGTAAGGACGGTCAACTGATTGTTATCCATGATGAAACCGTTGATCGAACAACCAATGGAAAAGGCCTTGTTCGAGAAAAGACTCTCGAAGAGCTGAAAAAATTGAATGCAGGCAGTTGGTTTAGTAAAGATTTCCCAGCAGCGAAAATCCCTGCGCTAAAAGAAGTACTCTCGCTACTTCTCCAAAAAAATTATCGAGGAACATTGATGATCGAAATCAAAACGGACAAGTATGAGTATGAAGGGATCGAAGCACAAGTATCTGAACTTATGACAAAAAATGAGTGGCCGTTTCGTCATGCTTATTGTAGTTTCAACCTTCGTTCCTTAGAACGTTTATCCGTCATCGAACCAGACGCACAACTGGATCTTTTAATGAGTGATTCAATGAAAAAATTAGATCTAGCTAAGACCTTACCTTTTATTGAAGGTCTTCACCCTAAAGCAACTTGGGCATTTGCGCATCCTCAGGAAATACAGGAGTTTCCAAAGCGTATTCGTCTTTGGACAGTCAATACGACAGAAGAGCTTGAAAGAGGATTAAAGGAACCTGTGGATGCACTCATCACAGACTTTCCTGAACGTGCTTGGTATGTTAAACAATTAATGAAAAAGTAGGAGCCATATGGAAAAAGTATTAGTGATCGTAGGACCCACAGCAGTTGGTAAAACAGCGTTAAGTGTGACACTTGCCCAAAAATTCAACGGCGAGATCATCAGTGGAGATTCCTTACAAATTTATAAACATCTGGATATCGGTACGGCAAAAATCAAGCCAACTGAAATGATGGGGATTCCTCATCATTTGATTGATGTGATTGAGCCAGACCAGCAGTATTCGGCAGCGGATTTTCAACAGGCAGGTCGCAAGTTGATCAAGGAAATCACCGAAAGAGGACATTTGCCGATCATCGTTGGTGGCACCGGTTTATATATTCAATCGTTATTGTACGATTTTCAATTAGGAGCAAATGAAGAAACGGATGCTACTGTTCGAGAGAAATATGAAAAAATGGCTGAAGAACTAGGAAAAGAAAAACTTTGGGCTTATTTGAATGAACGCGATCCGCTTGCAGCGGGGAAAATCCATTGGAATAATCAGCGAAAAGTGATTCGCGCATTAGAAGTATTTGAGACAACAGGCTATAGTATCATGGCACCGAAAGATAGACCTGAGTGCTTGTATGATTATTATATGATCGGTCTGGATACGGAGCGTGAGTTCCTTTATAGTAGAATCAACCAACGAGTGGATCAAATGCTCACAGAGGGATTGATTGCAGAAGCAAGAAAGGTCTATGAATTAGGGGCGGTTCAAGCCAGTCAAGGGATCGGCTATAAAGAATTCTTTCCTTATTTTGAAGAAAACATCACTCTAGATGAGGCAGTCGAACAAATCAAATTGAACTCTCGGCGCTATGCCAAACGACAACTGACTTGGTTTCGTAATCGTTTGACGGCGCATTGGTTCGATCTCTTGAAAAAACCGACAGATCTAGCAGAGATCGAAAATGCCATCGAAGGTTGGCTGAAAGAGGTGGGAACATGAGAGAAGCAAAAGAAAAAGTAATCATTGTTGGTGTAGAAACGGAAGAAAATCAGCGATATTTTGCTGAATCAATGAAAGAATTGGAACAATTGATCGATACAGCAGCTGGTGAAGTCGTATATAGACTCACGCAAAAACGACCGCAAGTGGATCGTCAAACGTTGATCGGTAAAGGAAAGCTTCAAGAATTGACCCAATTAGCAGATGCTTATGAGGCAGATCTTGTCATATTCAACCACGAATTGACTCCGCGTCAAAGTCAGCTGATTACCGATGCGGTAGGGGCGCCGGTCATTGATCGAGTCCAATTGATCTTGGATATCTTTGCGATGCGTGCGCGATCTAAAGAAGGGAAACTGCAAGTCGAATTGGCGCAATTGCAATACCTACTACCTCGTCTCGCTGGACAAGGTGAGTCGCTTTCTCGTCTTGGTGGTGGGATCGGTACAAGGGGACCAGGAGAAACGAAACTGGAAACGGATCGTCGGCATATCCGCAACAAGATCTTAGGCGTAAAAAGAGAGCTAAAAGCAGTGGAGGCCCATCGAGAACGTAATCGGCAAAAAAGACAAAGTAGCGAAGTGTTTCAAATTGGTTTGATCGGTTACACAAATGCGGGTAAATCAACAATCCTTAATTTATTGACGCAAGCTGAATCATATGCGAAAGATCAACTATTTGCCACCCTTGATCCGCTGACGAAAAAATGGCGTTTTGCGGAAGGATTCGAATTGACTGTAACGGATACCGTTGGTTTTATCCAAGATCTGCCCACCCAGTTGATTGATGCGTTCCATTCAACCCTTGAAGAAAGTCAAGGGATGGATCTCTTGCTTCATGTTGTCGATGCAAGTTCTTCTGATCGAATCTTGCAAGAACAAACAGTTTTAAAGTTGATGGACGAGTTAGATATGAAAGAAATGCCTGTATTGACTGTCTATAATAAATCAGACCAGATCGACACAGCAGGATTTACACCGACTTTATTTCCGAATGTCTTGATTTCTGCTCAGACACAAGAGGGGAAAGAACGCTTGATCGAGGCCGTCAAACGGCAATTGATGGAGTTGATGCTTCCTTATACGAAAATTGTGCCAAGTGATCAAGGACAAACATTAAGTGAGTTGAGACGGCAGACACTTGTATTAGATGAACACTTCATTGAAGAACAAAATAGCTATGAAGTACGTGGGTTTGCGAATAAAAATTCAAAATGGCTAAAAAAAGATGAGTTATTTTAAAAATGAAATAATAAGAAAAAACGAGCTTGATCGACTTCATATAGAAGTGGATCAAGTTTTTTTATAAAAAAAACTGCTCCTTATGTAAGAAAACCTAACATGGGAGGTTGACAGTCTTTTTTGTGATTGGTATACTTTATTCAATTGATAGGACGAAAGGAGACGTCAGATGGGAGAAAAGGAATTACGTCGTTCAATGTCAGTATTTCCAATTGGTACAGTTATGAAACTAACAGACTTGACTGCTCGACAAATCAGGTATTATGAAGAACAGGAATTTGTTCATCCCGAGCGAAGTGAAGGAAATCGACGCATGTATTCATTGAATGATATCGATATTCTATTAGAAATCAAGGATTATCTTTCAGAAGGATTGAATATGGCTGGAATCAAACGGGTCTATGAAATGGCACAGGCGAAAAAACAAGAAGAAAAAAGTAAAAAACCGCTGACCGATCACGACGTTCGTCAAATTTTCCGTGATGAGATATTAGCTCAAGGTGGGTTAGCCAAAACAGGACATTATCAGTCACAAGGCTTGCAACAACGTCAATACTTTGACTGAATGAAATAAAAAAAAGAAAGAGGGATACCATGGTAAAGAAACAAATCACAGGCGAAGAAATTAAACGAATCATTGAGGATGAGAACGTACGCTTTTTACGTTTGATGTTTACAGATATATTAGGAACAATCAAAAATGTTGAAGTTCCAGTGAGTCAAATCGACAAAGTACTTGAGAATAAAATGATGTTTGATGGTTCTTCGATTGAAGGATTTGTCAGAATCGAAGAAAGTGATATGTACTTGTATCCTGATCTTTCTACTTGGATGATTTTCCCATGGGAAAGCGACCACGGCAAAGTGGCGCGCCTGATTTGTGACATTTATAATCCAGATGGTACTCCATTTGCTGGTGACCCTCGTGGCAATCTGAAACGTTCATTAAATGATATGAAAAAACTTGGCTTTACCTCATTCAACTTAGGGCCTGAACCAGAATTCTTCTTGTTCAAATTAGATGAAGATGGTGGCATCACTACGACGTTGAATGACAAAGGTGGTTACTTTGATTTTGCACCAACGGATCTAGGCGAAAATTGCCGTCGAGATATCGTATTGGAATTAGAAAGCTTAGGTTTTGAAGTGGAGGCTTCTCACCATGAAGTGGCTCCTGGACAACACGAGATCGACTTCAAATATGCAGATGTCGTGGATGCTTGTGACAATATCCAAACGTTTAAATTAGTCGTGAAAACCATTGCTCGTAAACATGGCTTGCATGCGACTTTCATGCCAAAACCATTATTCGGGATCAACGGTTCTGGAATGCACTGCAATATGTCTTTATTCAATGAAGATGGAAATGCCTTTTACGATAAAGACGGAGATTTAGAATTAAGTCAAACTGCGTATCATTTCTTAGGTGGCTTACTGAAACATGCGCGTGCGTATACAGCGGTCTGCAATCCAACGGTCAACTCTTATAAACGTTTAGTTCCAGGCTACGAAGCACCTGTTTACGTGGCATGGAGTGGACGTAATCGTTCGCCATTGGTACGTGTACCGGAATCTCGTGGTTTATCCACTCGTTTAGAATTACGTTCTGTCGATCCAGCAGCGAACCCATACCTAGCAATGGCTGTTTTACTACAAGCAGGTTTAGATGGTATCCGTAATGAATTGACACCACCACCGGCTGTTGATCGTAACATCTACGTGATGAACGAAGAAGAACGTGAAGAAGCGCAAATCCAAGATCTTCCATCAACGATCCACAATGCCATCAAAGAATTGCGCAAAGACAAAGTGATGATCGATGCGTTAGGCAATCATATCTTTGCAAACTTTGTGGAAGCAAAACGTCTGGAATGGGCTGCCTTTAGACAAACCGTTTCTGAATGGGAAAGAGAACAATATTTAGAGCTTTACTAATAAAATCCCGTTAAATCAAAGAAAAGTATAGAAGAGGTCGTGACAGAAGTGTTCAGCCTCGAGAAATAAGGCGCTATCCACGAAAATTGTTCTTCAAATTTTTGTGGATGGCGCCTTATTTCCAAAGAGGTTACTTCTGTTTCTGCCGTTTATTCGGTTTTAGGTGGTACAAGAGGACTAATGTCTCAGACGCTTTTTTTCTTCATCACTGGAGTGTGAATTTTTGGCCTTGTGGCTCGCTTGCAGTGGATCCTGAGAAAAGTTTCCTATTACCTGCTTTGATAGAGTATGGAAAGGAGTAAAAAGGGTGACATCCAAATAAAATTTTCCTATAAAGCGATTATTTGATCGTTTATGAGATTTTTTGTTCCAACTATTTCGATATATATAGTAATATTTTTTTCACTATTTTTATTCCGTTTCATAGGACTTAATGTATTGACGTCAGTGAAAGTGCTTTTATCCATCAAGTAGGTATAAACGTAATTGAATACTTGACTTTCGTTTAGATAGCTTGTAATATACACCTTGGGCACCCTTTTAGAGGGTCAGAAGTTTACAGAAATCAACGCTCCCTATTCTTTAGAAGGATAGGGAGCCTTATTTATTTTCTTAGACTTTTCCTGCAGATAAAACAAGAAGGAGTTTTTGAACATATGACAAAATACATTTTTGTGACAGGCGGCGTGGTTTCATCGATTGGTAAAGGGATCGTAGCAGCATCTTTAGGCCGTTTGTTGAAAAATCGTGGATTGAAAGTAACGATCCAAAAATTTGATCCATACATCAACGTGGACCCAGGAACAATGAGTCCATACCAACACGGAGAAGTTTTCGTTACAGATGATGGAGCAGAAACGGATTTGGACTTAGGCCACTACGAACGTTTTATTGACATCAACTTGAACAAATACTCCAATGTGACGACAGGAAAAATTTATTCAGAAGTCTTGCGTAAAGAACGTAAAGGGGAGTACTTAGGCGCAACTGTCCAAGTGATTCCGCATATTACGAATGAAATCAAAGAAAAAATCATGCGTGCAGCTAAAATGACTGACTCAGATATCATTATTACAGAGGTCGGCGGCACAGTTGGGGATATTGAATCACTGCCATTCTTAGAAGCATTGCGTCAAATGAAAGCTGATGTTGGCTCTGATAACGTGATGTATATCCATACAACGTTGATTCCTTATTTAAAAGCGGCTGGTGAAATGAAAACTAAACCAACACAACATAGCGTGAAAGAGTTACGTGGATTAGGTATCCAACCAAACATCTTAGTCGTGCGCACAGAGCAACCAGTATCTCAAGATGTCAAAAATAAATTGGCACAATTTTGTGACGTTGAACCAGAAGCAGTAATCGAATCACCAGACGTAGATACACTATATTCAATCCCGTTATTATTGCAATCACAAGGAATGGATCGGATCGTTTGTGATCATTTGAAGCTTTCAACACCAGAAGCAGATATGACCGAATGGAAAGCATTAGAAAATCGTGTCTTGAACTTGAAGAAAAAAGTTCGCATTGCTTTAGTAGGGAAATATGTTGAATTACCTGATGCGTATATCTCAGTTGTTGAAGCATTGAAACACTCAGGTTTTGCGTTTGATGCGGATATCGAATTGGATTGGGTAAAAGCCCATGAGTTAACGAGTGAAAATGTGGATGAACGATTGAAAGAGGCCGATGGGATCTTAGTACCAGGTGGTTTTGGTGATCGAGGAATCGAAGGGAAAATCGAAGCCATTCGTTATGCTCGTGAAAATGATGTCCCATTCTTAGGAATTTGTTTAGGGATGCAAATGGCGTGTGTTGAATTTGCACGTAACGTTGTAGGTCTAGAAGACGCTGCTTCAGCAGAAACGATTCCAGAAACTGCAAACAACATCATCGACTTGATGGCAGATCAAGAAAACATTGAAAATCTTGGTGGAACATTACGTTTAGGGCTTTACCCATGTAAAGTCAAAAAAGGCACGACTACTGCTACAGCTTATGATGGGGCAGAAGTGGTTCAAGAACGTCATCGTCATCGCTATGAATTCAACAATAAATACCGTCAACAATTTGAAGAACATGGCTTAGTCTTCTCAGGTGTATCTCCAGACAATCGTTTAGTTGAGATCGTTGAGATCACAGATAAGAAATTCTTTGTTGGTTGTCAATTCCATCCAGAATTGATTTCACGTCCAAACCGTCCGCAAAAATTGATCAAAGCATTTGTTGGTGCTTCGTTAACGGAACGCGAATCAAAATAAAAAATACTAGGAATTGATCCGTCAAAATCAGCGAGTGTCAAATTATTAGAATTGTTATTAATAAATATTTTAAATGTTTATAGAGAACCTTTTACCTACGATATTTCGGTGGATTTTATTTATTTAATGAAAAAAGCGTCTTGAAAATTTTCATTTTTATTGATTTTAGTAGAAAACTAGTGAAATGTTTGGTAAAATAGGTTCGTTGGTTAAGGATCATCTTAACAAATTTAGTTTTCACAAAATTTAGGAGGAATTTATTATGCCAGTAGTATCAGGAGCTGAATTTTTACAAGCTGCTCGTAAAGGCGGTTATGCTGTCGGCGGGTTCAACACAAACAACTTAGAATGGACTCAAGCGATCTTAGAAGCAGCTGAAGCTAAAAAAGCACCAGTACTTATCCAAACTTCAATGGGTGCAGCTAAATACATGGGTGGTTACAAAGTATGTAAAGACATGATCACTAATTTAGTTGAATCAATGAACATCACTGTTCCAGTGGCAATCCATTTAGACCACGGTGACTACGATGCTGCATTAGAATGTATCGAAGTTGGCTATACTTCAGTTATGTTCGATGGTTCTCATTTACCATTCGAAGAAAACTTGAAATTAGCTAGAGACGTTGTTGAAAAAGCTCACGCTAAAGGAATCTCAGTTGAGTGTGAAGTTGGTTCAATCGGTGGAGAAGAAGATGGAATCATCGGAACAGGTGAATTAGCAGACATCGAAGAATGTAAACAAATGGTAGCAACAGGTATTGACTACTTAGCATGTGGTATTGGTAACATCCACGGTCAATATCCAGAAAACTGGAGCGGATTAGCATTTGATCACTTACAAGCAATTGCTGATGCTGTAGGTTCAGATGTACCTTTAGTATTACACGGCGGATCTGGTATTCCTCAAGATCAAATCGAAAAAGCTATCTCAATGGGTATTTCTAAAGTAAATGTGAACACTGAATTCCAATTATCATTTGCTGCAGCAACTCGTGAATATATCGAAGCTGGTAAAGACCGCGAAGGTAAAGGATTTGACCCTCGTAAATTATTAGCACCAGGTAAAGCAGCAATCGTTAAAGATGCTGAATCTCATATCGACTGGTTCGGTTCTGCTAACAAAGCATAATCGATAAAAGTTAGATCGAACGAGATAACTGATAGAAGAGAACAATGTGCCGATCCGGCGATTGTTCTCTTTTTTTATTTAAATAAAAGGAACGATACTCGTTTCTTCGTTTCATCTATGATAAAATACAAGCATATGTATAAAATTTGAGGAATAAACAAGGTGGGGAACAAATGAAAAAAATAATCATCGAAGGAAATCGTCCATTGACTGGTGAAGTAACGATCAGTGGTGCTAAAAATAGTGCAGTTGCCTTGATACCAGCAGCGATTTTAGCAGATTCTCCTGTGATCTTGGAAGGTGTACCTGACATTCAAGATGTTCATTCATTGATAGAAATTTTAGAAATCATGGGCGCAACTGTCCGTTTTGAAAACAATGTATTAGAAATCGATCCACGTGGTGTCGTTTCAGTACCGATGCCAAGTGGGAAGATCAATAGCTTGCGTGCTTCTTACTATTTTATGGGCACCTTATTAGCTAAATTTGGCGAAGCAGTTGTTGGTCTACCAGGCGGCTGTTACCTTGGTCCGCGTCCAATCGACCTTCATATCAAAGGGTTTGAAGCGTTAGGAGCAAAAGTCACAAATGAACATGGTGCGATGTACTTACGAACAGAAAACAAAACGCTTAATGGAAATCGTGTGTTTATGGATGTGATTTCTGTTGGTGCAACGATCAATATCATGTTAGCAGCAGTGAAAGCAAATGGACAGACGACAATCGAAAATGCGGCGCGAGAACCTGAAATCATTGATGTTGCGACATTATTGAACAATATGGGTGCCAAGATACGTGGAGCAGGTACTGACGTGATTCGTATTGAAGGAGTAGAAGAACTGCATGGCTGCCGCCATTTCATGATTCCTGACCGTATCGAAGCAGGGACTTATTTGGCTGTAGCTGCTGCCGCAGGAAATGGCGTAAAAATCAAGAATGTGATCTATGAGCATCTTGAAAGTTTTATTGCTAAACTTCAAGAAATCGGTGTGAGCATGAAAATCAGTGAAGACGAGATCGAAGTTTATCCTTCAAAGAATTTAAAAGCCGCGAATGTGATGACTTATCCGTATCCAGGTTTTGCCACAGACTTACAACAACCGTTGACACCGTTATTATTGATGACTACTGGAACTGCTGAGATCGTGGATACGATCTATTCGAAGCGAGTGAATCATGTTCCTGAATTAGCACGAATGGGTGCTGATATCTCAGTAGAAGGTAATATGATCATCCTGAATGGGCCGAATAAACTCCATGGCGCTGAAGTTGTTGCTTCAGATCTACGCGCAGGGGCTTGTTTAGTGATTGCAGGATTGATGGCAGAAGGCACGACAACGATTTATAATGTCGAATATATTTTGCGTGGTTATGATCATATCATCGAGAAATTAACAGCAATCGGAGCAAGTATCAAAATGGTGGAGGAAGTGGAAGCCGAATGAGCGATTATTTGACAATGGCCGAACTGGAAAACAAAACACTAAAAGATGTTTACAGTTATGCAAAAGAATTCAAGATTCCTTATTACAGTAAGATGAACAAAAAGGAATTATCCCTAGCTGTTATTCGAGCTCAGGCTGAAAAACAAGGCTTTTACTATATGGAGGGGATTTTAGATATCGTTGGACAAGACGGCTATGGTTTTTTGCGTCCGATCAACTATGGTCCAAGTGTCGAAGATATTTATATCTCTGCCTCCCAAATTCGTCGCTTCAGTTTAAGAAACGGTGACAAAGTAGCTGGTAAAGCAAGACCGCCTAAAGAATCAGAACGATATTACGGATTGATGCACGTTGAAAGTGTCAATGGGAGAGATCCTGAAGATGCGAAAGAGCGCCCGCATTTCCCAGCATTGACGCCGCTTTATCCGGAGAAGCAACTTCGTTTAGAAACGACACCGCAACAAATTGCAACACGCATGATCGATATTTTCTCGCCGATTGGCTTTGGACAACGTGGGTTGATCGTTGCACCGCCGAAAGCAGGAAAAACATCCATCTTAAAAGAAATCGCTAATGGGATCACTGAAAATCATCCAGAAGTGGAGTTGATCGTTCTATTGATCGACGAAAGACCTGAAGAAGTAACCGATCTTGAGCGTAGTGTCAAAGGCGATGTGGTTTCTTCCACATTTGATCTGCAACCACAAAACCACACGCGGGTTTCTGAATTGGTTTTAGAGCGTGCCATGCGTTTAGTTGAAGATAAACGGGATGTCGTCATCTTGATGGACAGTATCACTCGCTTAGCTCGTGCTTATAATCTAGTGGTACCACCAAGTGGTCGTACATTGAGCGGAGGAATCGATCCTGCAGCATTGTACAAACCGAAAAAATTCTTTGGCGCTGCCAGAAATATTGAAGAAGGCGGTAGCTTAACGATTTTGGCTACGGCATTAGTTGATACTGGGAGTCGGATGGATGATGTCATCTACGAAGAATTCAAAGGAACAGGGAACTTAGAATTACAACTATCTCGTGAATTATCAGAACGCCGTATTTTCCCTGCCATCGACATCAAAAAATCAGGTACTCGTAAAGAAGAGTTATTGATGGATAGTGATCAGCTAGAAGAAATCTGGAAACTCCGTAAGCATATGATTGGCGACTCATTAGAATATACGGAACAATTGATCCGTTTCTTGCGAAAAACTAAAAATAACCAACAATTTTTTAAAGATTTCCAAGATGTTTCTTTTGGCAAAAAAAATCCCACAAGAAATTTAAAAAGATAATTGCAAGCTTATAGGAAACATGGTAAGATGTAAATGTTGTAAATCGACAAATCAACTCTGGTTCAGCAAATGAAGCAGGGCAAAGGAGCGAATAGCATGAAAGAAAATATCCATCCAGATTACCATCCAGTCGTATTTTTGGATTCTACAACTGGTTTCAAATTCTTGTCAGGTTCAACAAAAACTTCACAAGAAACAGTTGAATGGGAAGACGGTAATACATACCCAGTCATCCGTGTCGAAGTAACTTCTGACTCACATCCATTCTACACTGGACGTCAAAAATTCACACAAGCAGACGGACGTGTGGACCGTTTCAACAAAAAATACGGTCTCAAAGACGAAAACGCTGCAGAATAATCAAACCATTGTTAAGTCAAGGTTTAACAGACTATCCTATCAGGATAGTCTGTTTTTTGCTTTTGATCTTTTGTAAATACCAATGTACCACTCATGAAAACAGCAAAACGATTTACTGTTTCTTCTGATCACTGGTTGGCTGTTAACGAAGAATTCTAAACATTAGGTTTATTCGCTTGGTATACAGAAGTACGTGTTAATTTCCTACGTTTTCAAAAATAATAATAGGTTTATGAATTAAGTTTTTTAATGTGTAGATGTATGCTCAGAATCTTTTTCCAAATAAAGAATATTCTGCAAGTAACGATGATTCAGCATTCGACATCAGAAGAAAAGATACTTGCTGTCGAATGCATATCAGACGCGGACATTCCAGAGATAAGAAAAATCTATTTGCTTAAACATTCTAAAACTGTTTCTATCAGAGGCTAGGTCATTCAAGTAGTCTGTTTTTTTATTATATAGGCAAAATATACAAAACATGGTTATTCTTTCCTTATTTTTTTAAATCATTGTTTGATAAGGATAGTGATATAAACAGCAATTTTATAGGTAATTATCAGTTGAAGCATAAATAAAATAAATTTTTTTTCATTTTTTTTAGATGTGATGAAAAATTGGTAAATAACATATTCTTTCAGATGTTATAGTTATTTTGTAATAAAAATTAATTTTAGGGGAGTTATTTTAAAAATGAAGAAAAGTTTATTATTTAGCGCTGCACTGTTAGGGATAGTTATGTTTTCTGATATAACTACTGCAGATGAAGTTATTCATTCGAGGGATAATGAAAAAGCTACCATATCTGCAATCGTACAAACAAATCAAAATATTTCTACTAAACTGGAACTCAAACAGAGTGAGAATCTAAATACATATAGATCAACTATTTTAGATAATCCATTTGGTCCGAGTACTAATCAATCGACCGGAATATATAAGCGTGGGAATGATGTGATCGAGATATACGTAGATGAATCAACTGATCAAACACAACTGCCGACATATACAGTTACTACACCTGCTTTAACGAGTTTTTCGGAAGGGTCGGCAAATGGAACACAACTGGTTAAGGGACGTAATGTGATTTCTGGTTCGCAAGTCGGTCTGATCCACATTCGAAATGAATCTGGTCAAACAGCGCAAGGAAAACTAAGTATTGAAATCAAAGGTGGGATAAAGATTCCTCGGTTTATTCTTGGTAAAACAACCCAGCAGGAATGGACAAAAATGATTGCCGATAATCCGACAGCAGTAGGCTATGAACTAGTCAGTGACCGTGTGTTAGTGACAGGATCGAATCGAACACTCCAGGATGCAAAGGATCCTGAGACGATTCTTAATGCACATGAGAAAGTCATTACATTCCATAATCAAACGTCTGGTTTAGATGGTAGTTCTGCTGTCCATCGAAAGCCAGTTGGTTTGTTCCAGCATTTGCGAGAAACCATTCAGTCTGGCTATTATATGTATGCTTTTTATCAACATACAGCTTATAACAGCACCTCAGATGCAATGAGAGCAGTACTGAATCCTACGACTATCGGACAATGGGGAATTTGGCATGAACTTGGTCATACGTATCAATTATCACGAATGAATTGGAAAGACTTGACGGAGGTCACAGTAAATATTTATTCTCTGCGCGCAGAAAAAGGACTGAGCGAGCGTAGTCGTCTAGAAAGAGATAATCGTTATCCAACTATTTTCAACTATTTGAATGGAACAGGACAGAAACAATTTGATGACCAGGATATCTGGACAAAATTAGGAATGTTCTGGCAATTGGAATTAGCATTTGGTGAAGATTTCTATCCTAATTTACATAAAATGTATCGAAATGAACAACGCGCCCTTCCTACGGAACAAGATAAACGTCAGTATTTTGTCGTTGCGGCTTCAAAAATCAGTGGTCAGAACTTACAACCTTTCTTTGAAAAATGGGGTATTCAAGTAACTGCTGAAAGTCGACTTGAAATGGAAAAACTACCAAGCTTGACTAAAAAAATCTGGGAGTATCGAGATGAGATGACAGGTGAAGTAGGAGATATCGATGGTGGTACGAACAATAATGACAAAGAAGCACCGACGATTCCATCAGATCTTGCGGCGAATGAGGTAACAAGTCATTCTGTCAAATTAACATGGAATCCATCATCAGACAACACAAAAGTCAAAGGGTATAATGTTTATCGGAACAACGTAAAAGTGGGAACAACGGATAAGCCAGAGTATTTAGATGAAAATTTAAAGAGTAACGAAGTATATGTGTATCAGGTGAGTGCTTATGATGAAGCAGGTAATGAATCAGCAAAAACGGGCTTCTTGACGGTTGTTACACGACAAGAAGAAAAAGATGACGAAGCACCAAGCATCCCTACAGGTTTGACACAAGGCACTGTTACTACAAATACCGCACAGATCACTTGGACTGCTGCGACAGATAATTTACGTGTGGCTGGCTACAATATCTATCGTGATGGGGTGAAAATCAATTCAGTAACAGGCTTGAATTTCACCGATACAAATCTAGCAAGCAATACTAGCTATACTTATCAAGTCAGTGCTTATGATGGAGCAGGTAATGAGTCAGGAAAAAGTCCGGCAGTGATAATCAAGACCAATGA
Organism: Enterococcus mundtii; assembly: GCF_013394305.1. Classification (NCBI taxonomy): domain Bacteria; kingdom Bacillati; phylum Bacillota; class Bacilli; order Lactobacillales; family Enterococcaceae; genus Enterococcus; species Enterococcus mundtii. The sequence continues at coordinate 2,450,291 of NZ_AP019810.1, forward strand.
GCAAAATGTTATTCAAGATACTTGGCGCAGTGACCAAATTTACACAGCAGGAGATTTAGTGATTTATAACGGCATCCAATACCGTGCTAAATGGTGGGTCAGAGGTGAACGTCCTGATACATCTCAGGCATGGGAGAAAGTAGATAAAACACAAACAGAAGAATGGAGAACAATCAAAGCATATTCTGGTGGTGACCGAGTCGTCTACAAAGGAAAGACCTATGAAGCAAAATGGTGGAATACCAATAGCAATCCCGAAACAAGCAGTGTCTGGGTATTGAAATAATAAGTTACAACAAATCAGTTTCGCTAGAATGAAAAAACAGTAATGAAAAATAGCACCTACTTCTTTCTTTAAGGAAAGTAGGTGCTGTTTTTATGAAATAAAAGAAGTTGACTCAAACTTACTTTAAGTATTTCTCAAATTAGTTAGATAGTGGTGTCTATCTTGGTGTTCCAGTTTCTAAAGCCTGTTCTTTTGCTAATTCATTTTTATCATAAATCTTAACAAATGGATAATACATGAAAATGGAAAGAATGATCAATAAAATGTTCAATACGGCTGCCCGCCAGTCACCACCTGTAGCTAAGTAAGCACCAATAGGACCAGGGAGCGTCCATGGTGCGGTGATGGTAACAGCACTGACTAAACCTAGTTTAGTCGCAAACCAAGCGATGGTTGCGCAAACCATTGGAGCAAAGATAAACGGAATGATCAGTGTTGGATTCAATACGATCGGTACGCCAAAGATAACTGGCTCATTGATATTGAAAATAGAAGGAGTGATGATTGCTTTACCTAATTTTGAAGCATATTTTGATTTGGCTGTGAAGGCAAGCAGAATCGCTAAACCGATCGTACAACCTGCGCCACCGATCCAAACAAACCATTGATAAAAAGGTTCAGCTGCAATATTGGGTAAAGCCTCACCAGCTGCTGCTGCAGTTGTATTGGATTCTAAGATCTGCAACCATAAGGGGCGAGCAAGTGAACCAATGATGGATACGCCATGGATACCGAATGCCCAGAAAAAAGTGATTAGAAAAATCAGCAACAAGACACTCGGCAACGTATCGGTTGCGCTGATCAAAGGGCTGACAATTTTTGAAACGGCAGTGTGCCAATCAAAGCCGATGTAATAGCTGATCGATGCCATGACTAAAATCACGATCAAGGTTGGCGTTAATGCTTCGAAAGAACGAGCGACCGCAGGAGGTACTTGCTCAGGCATTGTGATTTTAAATTTCGATTTATCCGTCAAACGATACACTTCGACTGCAAAAATTGAAGTAATGATTCCGACAAACATCCCACCACCGCCAAGATTGGCCATAGGCAAAACAAAACCAGAAGTACCAGCAGCTTCCGCAGCCTCAAGAGGAATATTGACAGGGATAAAGGTCAACAAAAAAGCAATCGTAGCGAGTAACCCACCAGAAACAACATCTAGTTTATAGGTTTTGGCTAAACTGGCACCGATGCCAAATGTCGCATATAGAGACATGATATACATGGTCATGCGATAAGGTAATAAAATAGTTGCTGCATTTTCGGACAAGAACTGATAGATCCCCCAACTGGGCGGTAAGGGCGGAAAAGCAATGATCAAGAAAAACGAACCGACGATAATTAGTGGCAATGTAGCTATGATCCCATCACGTATGGCACGTAAATGTCTTTGGTTGGCAATTGTAGCCATTGGACCTGCCAAATAACGCTCAATGATTTCTGTAAACTTTGTTAACATATTGACACTCCTTTTTTATCGATAGAATTTAGAAGATGATGCCTTGATACAACCATAGATAAGCGACGAACATCAGACAGACTGTAGCGATAAGAAATGTTCGGATACATCCTTTAGTAAAACCTGTATTAGTTGAAATAAAATAATAATTGCCAGTGATGACAGCAGCTAAAGAGGGAGGAAGAAAGAGAAAGACACCCAGTCGAACTTCCCAGTGCAATAAATAGAATAAATAGGGAATGAAGATACCACTGACGATACAAGCAAGAAGCAAGTAACAAGCCGATTTCATCCCAAAATGAATGATTGATGGAACTGTTTCTTTATTATTCATGGTGAGACCTCCTTTTGTTCGTTTGAAACGCTTTCATAAATCAAGTATACATTTATGAAATTAAAAATCAATATATTTATCTATCTAACGTAATTTTATTTCTATACCTATGAAGTATGGACAAGTGTGTAAGTATTTGATGAAAGAATCAAAAAATATGGATCAGATAGAGGGAGTCCCTCATAATCTGATCCATGTTTTGGTTTGTGTTCTGTTTTCGTTTAATTAAAAACTTCGGCCGCCGCCGCCAAAGGTACCGCCACCACTCGAATGAGTCGTGCTGCCACCACCACCGCTTCCTGGGGGTGGCGCTTTAGGGATACGACGAGTCGTGACAAAGGAGTTCGTTAAACGATCTGTTTTGTCCGTCAATTTGATACTTGCCTTTTCACGAAATGGGTATTTATATGTCCCGGATTTCAATTGGTATCGTGAGGCGGTGATCATATAAAAAGCGATGCTTAAGATAGCTGCCAAAGCCACCGCAATCACTATTTCGACGGTAGTCAAAACTTTATACCGAGTGATTTTACCTGTGGCTTCATCTATACGATAATGACCGCCAGGCACTCCTTCATCTACATAAGTAGAAGCTTTGGTCAAATAGGCTTGGGCTGCTGCATAATAGTTTGCATTCGTCATCTGATCATAGACATCATCTAAAATCGAATCGATCCGGCGATCCGTCAAATAGTCAATCATATTTCCAGAAGTGGAGATATAGATTTCTCGTTGCCCCATATCTAAAAGTAAAACAGAACCATTTTGATCATTTCCTATTGCGGTTTTTAAATAGTTGTCAGCGAAGTCTCTAGGTTCTGCAGTATTTGAGGTAGTCGTGACAATAAATACTTGTCCTTTGATCTTGTCATTGATTTCTTTCGCTTGTTGGCTCAGTGTGTTGACTTGTTCGCTTGTAAATAAATTCGCCTCGTCATTGATTGTTGGGGTAGCGGCTCCTACGATCGGTGTCCACAGTAAACTAATGGCTAATAAAAAGAAAATGGAGAGACTTTTTTTACTCATCATATCAAATAGCCTCCAATCATAAAGAGGATCGCTAAAACAGTGAATATCCCGAAAGAGGTCAAAGCGAGTTTTTTATGACTGATCGGTAATACACCGCTAACTTTACCCGTTTGGCCATTCATTGCATAATAATAGACTTTCTTGTTAGAATCGTTGCTACGGTAAGTAACAAGCCAGACCGGTAACAAGACATATTCATTTTTTTCGCCAGTGATTTCTGCAGAAGCACGTACTCCGGTCAAAGTAGTATAGCCATTGGCTGTATCTCGCAACAATTTTTCGGAATAGTCACGTAACTCATTTTGGATATCTGCTTTGATTGCTTGGTACTCAATGTCACGTTTCTCTGCTTGGAATCCAGCGAGATATTGACTTTTGAATCCGATAGCTTTAGCTAAAGGAAATGGTTGGACAGCTTCCACCATTTTTTGTTGAGTATTTTTTGACAAAGCATTTTTTACTAATTCTTTGAAGAAAAGCTTTCCTTCACGGTGTACGGCATATTGTTTTGTTTCGGTATACTCGATATCACCGACACGCCAGATTCTGACAACTGTACCGTTGGCTTGTAAAGAACCATCTAGTTCAGCGTCGGTTGCCCAATATGGGAAATAAACGCCAGTTAATTTGTCGATTTGCTCCTGATTGAAAAATGCTTTTGGTACAAACCATTTTTTCTTCGTCCATGCGAGAAACTGTTTAATTGCTTCTTCTTTTTCTACAGAAAAAGGCAGAACTTTATTTGGTAAGAAGTCACCACTTAGTCGTCCGGATAGCACGACTGGATTATGACAGTAGTAACAATAGGTAGCAGCTGTAGTGGCTTCTGTGACGATTTCTGCACCGCAGTTTGGACATAAAAATAGTTCCATGTTGCTTTGTTCGTCAGTAGCCGTCTGTTCAGCTGTTGCCTCTGTATCAGTCATTCCACCAGCATCGGCAAATGCTTGACGTTCTGTTTCATCCATTTGATCGAGCTGTTCTTCTGCTGTAAAGGTGAACTCATCCGTTGCAACTGGTTGATCTTGAGTCCCATTGATGTCGCGGGCCGCTTTTTGTTCCTCTTCATATTGACTGACTTCTGCTTCTGTATAAATATTTAGGCAATAGTCGCAATGAAATTTTTGATCTTTTGGATCGAAGGTCAATGGTCCGCCACAATTGGGGCATTTATGTGTTAAAGCATCCATTCAGGCACCCCTTTCAACTAGTCGAGTGGGATACCTTTGAATGGTTTTCCACAATTTGGACAAAACTTAGGAATTCCATTTGAAAGATCCACTACTTCATGACATTCGCTACATTTCATTTCAAGCTTTGGTTGGCTATTTGCCACTGGTTTTGCAGCACCACAGTTTGAACAGAATTTCCCGGTGTTTTCGGTACCACAGACAGGGCAAGTCCATGTATCGTTAGTACCTTGAGCTGTTTGTTGGTTTTGTTTTTCTTGTTGTTGCTTGATTTGTTCTTGATTATTTTGTGCGGACTGAGCTAAGTAGGAGCCATTGGCATTCATGCCCATTCCCATACCCATAAAGCCAGTCATCGCACCGGCATCATTTTTACCTGCAGCTTCCATCCCACGAGCAATCGAACCTTGCACATAGCCCTCACGGACACTAGGATCACCTAACATGGCACCTTCATTGCGCATGTTGATGAGTTTGACCGAATCATCTGTGTAAGAGATGCTAGCAACTGCGACAGAAACAATCTCCATCCCACGAAGCTCACGCCAGGAATCGTCTAACGCTGTGCCCATATATTTGCTTAGTTCTAAACTTTTTGATGGGACATAGGAAATACGTTGCCCATCAGCAGACATTTGGTTGATCGCTGATTGAAGAGCAGTCAAGAATTCTGCTAAATATTGTTCATTGATATCTGCAATTTCAACTTGCGTCTTATTTTTAGGAATTGCATTTGTATAGAATAAGATTGGATCGGTGATATGGATAGAGTACGTTCCATGCGCACGTAAGAATAATTCTGCATTATAGAAATTATCAAAGTAATTTAATGGCGCGCTTGTGCCAAATTTGATTCCTTTGATCTCTTGTAGATTGATATAGAATACTTGTTGTTTTTGTGGAGTTACGCCACCAAATTTAAAGCGGTCAAAGGTTTCAGCGATTGCACCTTTCAATGAACCATTGAACATGGAAGGGGCAGCATCGTTTTTGATCGTATAATAGCCTTCTTCAGCTGTGTAATCGATGATTTTTCCACCATCTACCAAAAGCATCATCATGTTCGGATAGACATGAACGACTGTGCCATCTGTCAATACATCTTCTGTACCTTTTCGATTGGATCCTCTTTTATCGTCTTTACGTACCTTGACACCTTTTGTCATGACTGTGGTGTCGCTCATATTGTCTGGTTCAATGACTTCGATCCATTGATCTGCTAATCCGCCGCCGATCATGCTAGTTGCTGCTTTAATAAGTCCCATAAAAAGTCCTCCCTGTGAGCAAGTATTTTTTTACTACGTATATGTTTGTATTATACCATAGGAGACTGAAAATGCTCTCAGTCGAAAGATGTAGAAAACCAGAGCACCTATTTCCCACATTCAGCCATACGTTTTAGAACTGAACTTTTTTTCAGAATCTGGATAAATACTGTTCAAGGCGCAACTCTTTGGACACAGCTCAAAAAATCAACGATGAAATAGCTATTTTTGCTGTTTCTGTCTAATAGTCTAGAGTTTAAGGTTTCTTTCACAACCTAGACAAACGATGTTCGAAATTGGTATTTAGCCGAAACATCCCAAAATACGAGCAGCTTTTTTGAATGTTAAGGCTTATTTCTAAGTGTTGCTCACTTCTGTTACAACCGAATAAAGTATAGTAGTTTTTTTTGGCTAAATCACGTATAATAAAAGTTAGTGAATTTTTCAAAAGAAGGGGGATCCTTATGGCATATCAAGCACTTTATCGTGTGTGGCGTTCACAGCGATTTGAGGATATCGTTGGACAAAAAGCTGTGACACAAACATTGAAAAATGCGATTGTTTCCCATAAAACCTCACATGCCTATTTGTTTACAGGACCAAGAGGGACAGGGAAAACAAGTGCGGCAAAAATATTTGCCAAGGCGATCAATTGCCCAAACAGCAAAGATGGTGAACCTTGTAATCATTGTGAGATGTGTCAGTCGATCACGACTGGGACACAAGAAGATGTCATTGAAATCGATGCGGCAAGTAACAATGGTGTCGAGGAGATCCGTTTCATCAGAGATCGAGCAAATTATGCACCAACAAAAGCCGCTTACAAAATTTATATCATTGATGAAGTCCACATGCTTTCGACTGGAGCGTTCAATGCTTTACTGAAAACACTGGAAGAACCAAAAGAAAGTGTTATTTTTATTTTAGCAACCACTGAACCGCACAAAATCCCTGCAACGATCATCTCTCGAACACAACGTTTTGATTTCAAACGGATCAATGCAGCAGATATTACCGAACATTTAGAATATATCTTGGATCAAACAGAGATTGCTTACGAAGCGCCTGCGTTGACAGTCATCGCACGAGCAGCAGAAGGTGGGATGCGAGATGCGTTAAGTATTCTTGACCAAGCGATTTCTTTCAGTGATGGCACGATCACGTTGGATGATGCAATGCAAGTCACGGGGAGTTTGACGAATGAGATGATGGATGCGTATCTATCCGCTTGTTTTAGCAAAGAGATCCCACAAGCCTTACAAGAATTGAATCAAATTTTAGCGGCAGGAAAAGAATCACGGCGCTTTTTAGAAGATCTGTTGTCTTATTGCCGTGATCTATTGATGTTTCAGCAAGCACCAAATCTATTAGAGGAAACCTCACATGTCAAAACAGAAACATTCACGACATTGGCGAAAGAAATCCCGGCACAACGCTTGTTTCAAATGATCCAAATTTTGAGCGATACACAAAATGAGGTGCGTTTTACAAATAGTGCGACTATTTATTTAGAGGTTGCGACAGTGAAACTAGCTCAATCTTCAGCAAATGAAAGTCAGCAAGTGCCTAGTGAAATCGATCAGCAACAAGTAAAACAATTGCAACAAGAGATCCAAGAGCTGAAAAAGGAAATCAAAGAAATCAAAAATGGCACGGTGAAAGTCACTGCGAATCAGCAAACGCCGCAATCACCTGTTCAGAAAAAACAGCCAAGTACATACCGTATTCCTACGGAACGGGTGTATAATGTACTAAAAGAGGCGACAAGGAAACACTTGAATGAAGTAAAAGAAGTCTGGGATGATCTTTTGATGAGTTTGTCAGTGACCCAGCGAGCGATGCTCAAAGCAAGTGAACCAGTTGCGGCAGGACCTAATGGACTAGTGATTGCTTTTGATTATGAAATCGTCTGTCAGCGCGCAGCTAATGACGAAGAGCTTCAATTAGCGATCCACAACCAACTTAGTCGCATGATCAAAGATTATGCGCCAGAGCCTGTCTATATCACACGGGAAAGTTGGCCTGGTCTAAGAAAAAATTATCTCGTCCAAGCAAAGGATGGAGAAGCCGAAGAATCGTTTGCGTCTGATGATGAATCAGACGAGATCGAATTGCTTCCTCAAGAACAAACAAACCAAGAAAATGTAGTGACGAAAGCTGAAGAACTTTTCGGTTCAGCAGTCACAGTAATCGATGATTAGAAAAGGAGAGCGATATTAATGATGCGCGGAATGGGAAATATGCAAGGGATGATGAAGCAAGTCCAAAAAATGCAAAAAGAAATGGGCGAAGCCCAAGAAAAACTAAATGAAACAGAATTTACTGGTAGTTCTACGAATGATCTAGTCAAAGTCGTCTTTACTGGTAATCGTCGAATGAAAGATATCCAGATCAATGATGAAGTAGTTGACCCAGAAGATACAGAAATGCTACAAGATTTGATTGTGATGGCTGTAAATGACGTATTAGAAAAAATCGATACAGAATCAGAAAAAACAATGGGAAAATACACTAAGGGCTTACCCTTTTAAATTTTCCTGAAGGGGAAATGAACATGCAATATCCAGAACCAATTGCCAAACTGATCGACAGTTATATGAGACTTCCAGGTATTGGTCAAAAAACAGCGACAAGACTGGCTTTTTATACGATCGATATGAAAGATGAAGTGGTCAATGAATTTGCCAAAGCTTTATTGAGCGTCAAACGCGATCTACATTTTTGTAGTATTTGCGGAAATATCACAGAAGAAGATCCTTGTGAGATCTGTAAAGATCCATCGAGAGATCGTGGCATCATTTTAGTCGTTGAAGAACCAAAAGATGTCATGGCGATGGAGAAGATGCGTGAGTATCGTGGCTTGTACCATGTGCTACATGGTGTATTGTCACCAATGGAAGGTACGGGTCCAGAAGATATCAATATTCCTCCTCTCTTACAACGTTTGCATGATGCAGAGGTCCAAGAAGTGATCATCGCAACGAATGCGACCACTGAAGGAGAAGCAACAGCAATCTACCTTTCACGATTGATCAAGCCTGCTGGTATCAAAGTCACACGGTTAGCTCATGGCTTATCTGTTGGTTCCGATATCGAATATGCAGACGAAGTGACTTTAATGAAAGCGGTCGAAGGCAGACGTGAACTATGATTTTTTTCTACGAGTCAGATCGCGGTAGTTTGATCAACAAAGATTTTCAGATACAATAGAAAAGCAAGAGAAGAGATGGAGGAACAAGTGTGAACGGCTTATTTATTACGATCGAGGGACCTGATGGTGCAGGTAAAACGAGTATCATCAAAGAACTATATCCTCTTTTACAACAAGTAGCAAAAACAGAGATCATTCAAACTCGGGAACCAGGTGGGATACCAATTGCTGAACAGATTCGTGCAGTGATTCTTGATCCCAAAAATGATCGCATGGACGAGCGAACAGAAAGTTTATTATACGCAGCTGCTCGAAGACAGCACTTGGTCGAAAAAGTTTTACCTGCACTTTCGAGTGGGAAAATCGTTTTGTGTGATCGTTTTGTCGATAGTTCGTTAGCCTACCAAGGTGCGGGTCGTCGGATCGGCGTAAACGAGATTGCTGAACTGAATGAATTTGCTACAGAAGGAACGACTCCTGATTTTACTCTTTATCTTGATGTGGATTCTGACACAGGATTACGTCGCATCGCTAAAAATCGCCAGAATCAAATCGATCGCTTAGATTCAGAGGGATTAGAGTTCCACCAGCGTGTCCGTCATGCCTATTTGAAATTGGTAGAGGAGCATCCAGACCGCATCCATAAGATCGATGCAAGAAATAGTTTTGAAGAAGTGTTACAATTGAGTTACCACGCAATTATCAACCAATTTCCACAATATTTTGAAAGTCAGGAAGGTGAACGTAAATGAAAATCATTTTAGCAATCATTCAAGATAAAGATAGCAACCGTTTGTCCAATGAATTGATCGATGCAAACATTCGTGCGACTAAATTATCTTCTACTGGTGGTTTCCTTAAAGCGGGAAACAGCACATTTATCGTTGGTATTGAGGACGATCGTGTCGAAGAAGCATTAGAGATCATCAAAAAAACATGTGAGTCAAGAAAACAATTTGTTTCTACTCCAGTAACGTTAGATATTTCAATGGACGGTGGCGTTCCTTATCCTGTAGAAGTAGAAGTGGGCGGAGCAACAGTCTTTGTCTTACCAGTTGAAGGATTCCACCATTTCTAGGAGGAACTATGGCTCAAGAAAACATACTTGCGCAAATGCAACCTCTCGTGTATCAACAACTTCAACGAAGTTTTGAGCATGGGCGTCTCGCTCATGCTTATCTTTTTGAAGGTGAAAAAGGTACAGGAAAGCATGAGGTAGGCATTTGGTTAGCACAACATTTATATTGTACGAATATGAACAACCAACAACCTTGTGGCAGATGCAATAATTGTCAACGGATCAAAAATCAAGAACATCCGGATGTACTCGTTCTTGCACCCGATGGTCAGTCGATCAAGGTCGATCAGATCCGGCGCTTACAGACAGAGTTTAGTCGTAGTGGATATGAATCAAGGAAAAAAGTATTCTTGATCCAGGAAGCAGAAAAAATGAACGCGAGTGCGGCCAATAGTCTATTGAAATTTTTAGAAGAACCACCTGGTGATTTTCTAGCGATTTTAGAAACGGAAGCCATTGGTCGGATCTTACCTACGATCCAATCTCGTTGTCAAACCTTGCATTTCCAAGAATTGTCAAAGGATTCATTGATTCAAAAATTACAAGATCAGCAAATTTCTGCGGAAAAAGCAAAACTTTTGTCATTCTTGACAAACAGTTTAGGAAAAGCAGTTGAAATCTCAGAAGATGAATGGTTTAATGAGGCTAAGGACTTGATTTATCAATGGTTTGTCTACTTAGATAAAAGAGATACACAAGCCTTTATCTATGTCCAAAAACGATTGGTGAAAGTATTTAAAGAAAAAAAACAACAATTTACTGGTTTTTCAATTTTAATGTATTATTATCAGGAAGCTCAAAAACAGGCGATAACATCTGGGGAGTATGGTAAAGTCAAACGGCTGAATCAAACGATTGAACGTATTTTGTTAGCAGAACAAAAACTGCGTAGCAATGTGAGTTTTCAAGCCGTTGCTGAGCAATTTGTATTACAAACGATTTTTTGATTTGTCAATTTATATTTTGCGTAATCAAGGAGGCCACAAATGGTAGAAGTAGTAGGTGTCCGTTATAGAGATGCTGGTCATGTCTATTATTTTACACCCGGAGATTCAGAATATGCATACAATGATAAAGTGTTAGTCGAGTCTCAGCAAACTTTACATATCGCAACGGTTGCTATTCCCAAAAGAGATATTGATCTGGAAGATTTACCTGAAACCATCAATCCCATTTTGCATAAAGCAACAACTGCTGAGCTTAAAAAATGCAACAAAAATGAAGAAGATGCAAAAAAAGCTTTTTTGATTGCGAAAGAAAAAATTAGAGAGAGAAAACTAGAAATGAAGATCGTCCAAGTTGAATATACTTTTGATCGAAGCAAATTGACTTTTTATTTTGCGGCAGATGGACGTATTGATTTTCGTGAATTAGTGAAAGATTTGGCGGCCGTTTTTCGTACAAGGATCGAATTGAAACAAATCGGTGTTCGGGATGAGGCGAAGATGATCGGAAGTATCGGGCCTTGTGGGCGACCACTCTGCTGTTCTTCTTTCTTAGGAGATTTTGTCCCTGTTTCGATCAAAATGGCAAAAGAACAAGGATTATCACTGAACCCAACTAAAATTTCTGGCTTGTGCGGTCGCTTGATGTGCTGTCTACAGTATGAAAGTGAAGCATATGAAGCCGCAAAAAAAGAACTCCCTGACTTTGGGAAAACACTTGAAACTCCTGATGGTAAAGGGAAAGTCGTAGGATTGAACCTGCTTAGTTGCTTAGTTAGTGTGCGACTGAACGGACGGGAGAATCCTGTTGAATATGAATGGGATGAACTAAAAAATTTCATCCAAGTAGGTGAGATGAATGGATAAGAGATCATTATATGATGGGTTGAACCAATTGGAGTCAGAGTTACGAAATACATTGACTGAATTAGTAGAGATGAAACATGCACTGCATGAGATCGTTGAGAAAAATACCACCTTAGAGATGGAAAATCAACGATTACGTGAACATCTTCGTGAATTGAACCAAGTGGCGCAAGCTCCAGCTGAAAATGCCAAACAAGAACTATCAAAATCCCGAATGAATCTTGAAAAGATTTACGAAGAAGGATTTCATGTTTGTTATGATTTGTATGGTTCAAGACGTGAAAATGATGAACCTTGTGCGTTCTGTTTAGAAGTGATCTATCGTGAAAGTGGACGCTAAATCAAAGGATCTAGTGGCTTCTATCACAGTCAATGAATACCGCAAAGCATTCTTGTTTTGCGGTATTCGTCGTTGAACTACCAGGATAAATTTTTTAATTAGAGTAGCTTCCTTTACTCTGTTTGATAAGGAGAATCATATGTATAACCAAAAGAGCTTTAAAGGAAATCACGTGTTTGGCACACTTTACCTCGTTCCAACACCGATCGGAAACTTGGAGGATATGACTGTTCGCAGTGTGCGGACATTACAAGAAGCGGATTTGATCGCGAGTGAGGATACACGCAATACACAAAAGCTATTGAATCATTTCGAGATCCAAACTCCCCAAAAAAGTTTGCACGAACATAATTATAAAGAACGTATTCCTCAATTGATCGACTGGCTAAAAGAAGGAAAAACGATAGCACAAGTAAGCGATGCGGGCATGCCATCTATCAGTGATCCTGGACATGAGCTTGTTGTTGCTTGTATCAAAGAAGATATCCCAGTTGTAGCATTGCCAGGTCCTACAGCGGGTATAACCGCATTGATTGCCTCTGGGCTTGTTCCGCAACCATTTTTATTCTATGGTTTCTTACCTAGAAAGAAAAAGGAACAACAGGACATACTAGCATCTCTTGTCGCACAGAAAGCAACATTGATTTTTTACGAATCACCTTATCGCGTAGCCGCAACGTTGACTAACATGTTGGAAGTGTTCGGCAATCGTCAAGTGGTGCTTTGTCGAGAATTGACGAAGATCCATGAAGAATACCTACGCGGAGACATCGAAGAATTACTTGGTTATTTAGAAAAACAGCCGATCAAGGGAGAATGCTGTTTACTTGTTGAGGGAAGTAACGAAGAGGTCGTACCAAGTGAACAACTTCAAGGTACGTTAAAAGAACAGGTACAACAATTGATTGAGCAAGGAGAAAAAACTAACGTGGCAATCAAAACGATTGCAGTCAAAAACGGAATAAAAAAACAAGAAGTTTATCGTCAGTTCCATGAATTGGATAATTAACTTTTTATGAAAAAAATCGTTCAGAAGATTGCTGTGGTGAGCAGTCTTTTGAACGATTTTTTTCTTAGAATCAATTAAGCACGAGGTACAGCTTCTTTGAAAAACTAACCTCCTAACTTGAAAGGGAACAAAAGTTCGTGTATAATGAAGTGGGGTGAGTCTGATGGAATTACAGTTTCCTTTACATAATGATACGTCTAGAAAAATCATTCATATCGATATGGATGCTTTTTTCGCGTCCGTTGAAGAACGAGATCACCCTGAACTTCGTGGAAAACCCTTAGTGATCGCCAGACATCCCAGTGATACTGGCGGGCGTGGGGTAGTGACGACGGCTAACTATGAAGCACGTAAGTTCGGCATCCATTCAGCAATGAGTGCCCAAAAAGCCTATGAACTTTGTCCAGAAGCGATTTTCAAACCGGGAGACCACCAAAAATATAGTGCGATATCAAAAGAAGTCAGGGAGATTTTTTATCGCTATACAGACTTAGTCGAACCAGTTAGTATTGATGAAGCTTATTTAGATGTTACGAATAATAAAATCAATTGTAAATCAGCGATTAAGATCGCCCGAATGATCCAACTTGATATTTGGCAAACGGTGCATCTGACTTGTTCGGCTGGTGTCAGCTATAATAAATTTGTAGCGAAACTTGCATCAGATTTTCAAAAACCTAAAGGAATGACGGTCGTCACCCCCGAAGAAGCTGTCGATTTCTTAAAAGCATTACCAATCGAAAAATTTCATGGTGTCGGCAAGAAAACTGTTCCTAAAATGCATGAATTAGGTATTTTTACAGGAGAAGATCTGTATCAATGTACTGAAATGATGTTGATCCAACAGTTTGGTAAAATGGGGTATTCGTTGTATCGAAAAGTACGAGGTATCCATGATTCGCCGGTCAATGTCACCCGCGAGCGTAAGTCAGTCGGGAAAGAGCATACGTATGGACAACCACTAAGAACAGAAGAAGAAGTTCTTGGTCAGTTGCGTCAGCTGGCTGAGAAAGTGGAAGATTCTCTCCGACGTGTTCAGAAACATGGAAAAACAGTTGTCTTGAAGGTCCGTTATACCGATTATTCTACAGTAACGAAGCGAGTGACATTACCAGAATATGTCTATAAAAAAGAAACACTGTTTTATCAAGCAAGTTTGATATGGGAAGAGATTTTAGGGATAGAGAAGGGAATTCGTTTATTAGGTATCACACTAACGAATTTAGATCCGATGACTTATGAGAATATTGTGTTACCTTTGTGGGAAACGCAAACGATAGAATCAGAAATAGAATAAAGAATGCTCCATCTTAGACTTTGAGACAAAAGCGAAATTCACTTCTATCTTGGCCTTTTAGATGGAGCATTTTTTATTGTGTTCAATCAAAACTGAGTATAGTTAAATCAGTTCTTGTTTTTTTATTTGTTCATATGTTTGCGTAGCATCTGTACATTTTTCCCAGATGACGACTTGTTTTTCAGCAAGCGATCGTTGCACGTCAATGATACGCTGATTGCTGCTTCCGCGAAATTGTAATTTGAAATCTCTTTTTGACCATTCAAAACGGCCATCAACAAGAATATCGATTTTCGAGAGCAGTTCTAGTTTATCTTCTGAATCTTGTAATAATTCATCGAAGGTATAACCGGTCCAAGACCAGATGTCTTTGCTGTGACCAAATTCTTGCCGGATTTGATCGACTACACGTAGGCAAACATTCGTATTCAAAAAAGGTTCACCGCCTAAGAGTGTCAATCCTTGGACGTAATCGTTGCGTAGATCAAACATGATCTGTTCTTCCAGTTCTGGAGTGAATGGTTTGCCGTAACGGAAATTCTGAGCGGCTTTGTTAAAACAACCTTCACAGGCAAATAAACAGCCACTTACATATAAGCTATTACGAACACCTTCGCCATCCACAAAATTGAACGGTTTATAATCGGCGATATAGTCATGACTATAATCTTGAGCCAGCCATTCTTTAGGTTTAGGATTTCTCATAGTAAAACTTCTTTCATTATAAAATGGTATCCGTTATAAAAAATTCTTGAAGGTCGTAGGAGACATAAGAAAATAGCCAGAGGAAGGGGTGCTATCTCTCTTATGACTTGGAGTTGGAGGCTTTTCTTACAACCTTATTTACGTTGTTCAAGAAGCAACACTTCGGTAATAAGTCAAAAAAATCTAAAATGAAACAGCCATTTTTGATTTTTCTGTCTTATTCCTCAGTGCTAAACGCTTCTTTCACAACCTTACTTCATATGTTTCACGCGTGAT
This sequence comes from Enterococcus mundtii, assembly GCF_013394305.1. Lineage (NCBI taxonomy): Bacteria > Bacillati > Bacillota > Bacilli > Lactobacillales > Enterococcaceae > Enterococcus > Enterococcus mundtii. The sequence continues at coordinate 2,465,524 of NZ_AP019810.1, forward strand.
GAGATTTCTTTGTGTCTGCCGTGGACCATTGGGCGGGCTTGTGGGTTTCCTAGATAGCCGCATGTTCGTTTGACTACGTCACATGATTTTGGATCGTGATTGCCGCATTCTGGGCATTCAAAGCCACGTTCAGTTGGTTGGAAATCTCCTTCAAAACCACATTGGTAGCAATGATCGATCGGCGTATTAGTTCCTAAATAGCCTACTTTGTCATAGGCAAAGTCCCAAACAGCTTCTAATGCTTTAGGGTTTTGTTGCAACACTGGATATTCACAGTAATGGATAAAGCCACCAGAACAGTATTTTGGATAGTCTTTTTCAAATTCAAGCTTTTCAAATGGCGTTGGATTTTTACGCACATCATAGTGGAAACTATTAGTGTAATATTCCTTATCTGTGATATTTTCAACAATACCGAATTTCTCTGTATCTAAACGACAAAAACGATCCGTCAAGCTTTCACTTGGTGTGGAGTATACGCTGAAGTGATAGCCATATTCATTTCCCCAAGCGTCTGCATTGGCTTTTAATTTTTTCACGATGTCTAGAGTGAAGTCTTTGGCTTCAGCATTATTTTCCCACTCACCGCCAAAGAAAGAAGCAGCGACTTCATAAAGTCCGATGTAGCCTAATGAAACAGTTGCTCGACGATTTTTAAATAATTCATCTACGGCGTCTGTACGAGATAGTCGTTTACCGAATGCACCATACATATAAAGGATCGGTGCATTTGCTGGGATCGCTTCTTTACAACGTTCGACACGATAAACTAAGGCATCTTTCATGATCGACAAGCGATCTGAAAGTAATTGCCAGAATTTTTCTTGGTCACCGTCTGCTTCTAAGGCGATCCGCGGTAAGTTCAACGTAACCACACCTAGATTCATTCTTCCGACATTCACTTCTTCACCGTTTTCGTCTTTCCAACCTTGTAAGAAGGAGCGACAGCCCATTGGTACTTTGAAGCTTCCTGTCAATTCAACGATCTTGTCATAATTTAGAATATCTGGGTACATTCTTTTTGTGGCACATTCTAAGGCTAATTGTTTAATGTCATAGTTTGGATCAGTTGGTTTCAGATTGATTCCGTCTTTTAGTGTAAATATCAATTTGGGGAAGATCGCTGTCCGTTTCTCACTTCCTAATCCATTGATTCGGATTTGTAAAATCGCTTTTTGGATTTCTCGTTCAAACCAATTTTTACCTAGACCGAAGCCGAGTGAAGTAAAAGGCGTTTGTCCGTTGGAAGTGAAAAGTGTATTGATCTCATATTCCAAACTTTGCATGGCATCAAAAATATCTTTTTTGGTTTTTGCTTTTGCATAGGCTTCTTGCCGTTCGGGTGTGTCAATCCATTCTTTGGCATCAATTAAATGCTTTTTGTAATTTAATTGTGCAAAAGGAGCAAGCAATTCATCTGTGCGATCGGCAGAGCATCCGCCATATTGGCTAGATGCAACATTGGCAATGATCTGTGAGATCTGTGCCGTTGCTGTTTGGATTGATTTTGGTGATTCGACTTCTGCATTTCCGATTTTAAACCCGTTGTTTAACATACCTTTGAAGTCAATCAAACAGCAATTTGTCATTGGAGTATACGGATGGTAATCGAGATCATGATAATGGATATCGCCTTTTTGATGTGCGTTGGCAATATGCGGTGGAAGTAATTTCAATCCGATCGATTTCCCAACGATGCCAGCAGTCAAGTCACGCTGTGTATTGAATACATTACTATCCTTGTTCGCATTTTCATTGACAACACTTTGGTCTTTATTGATCAGTTTCTCGATCGAAAAGTTGATGTCTGTTGCTTTACTACGAGCAAAATCACGTTTTGTTCGATAATGGATATACTCTTCTGCTAAGGAATATTCGTTTTTTTCTAACAAAATATGTTCAACGATGTTTTGGATCTCATAGATTTTTACGTTATCTGCGAAGCGATCTTTGATTTCTTTGATCACAAGTTCTGCGATTGATTGGATCTTTTCGTACGTAATAGGAGATAAGGAACCGTGAATTTTCTTTTCTGCTTTGATCAGTGCGGCATTTATTTTCTGTTCATCAAATGGTACCTCGCGTCCATCGCGTTTGATGACAGTCATTTTTTTGGTTTCAGGCTGTTTTTCTAGCACAGCCATTTCTTGATCTGTTCGTTTCATTTTCTTCAGCTCCTACAAAAAATAGTTCTTGTCTATCATAAAACAAATTGAAGAAAGGAGCAACTAATTATCTGCTACATATAGTGTTTTATCGCTGTATAATTGAATGAGTATACTATATATGGTGTATATTATCTTGTGAAAAAAAGTGAAAACGTGCAGTATCAGCTTTTGAAAAATACGAATTATTTTTTTTTGAATAAAAAAATTGAATAAAAAAATTTCCAGGATAATTTTCGTGAGTGATCAGGTGACAAAATCAAAAGGGAAAAAAATGAAAGGATGTGCTACTATTCAATTAAGGATAAAGGTGGAGGACTAGCATGAGTAAAATAATCGAAGTAAAACATTTAAGTAAAAGTTATGGAAGTAGTAAATCACCGGTCAAAGTATTAGACAATGTTTCTTTTTCAGTTGAAGAAGGAGAGTTTATTGGGATCATGGGGCCAAGTGGAGCGGGAAAGACTACTCTGATGAATATCTTATCAACGATCAATCTACCGACGATGGGTAGTGTGATGATCCAAGGAAATGAAATCACAAAAATGAAAAAACATGAATTGAGTGATTTCAGACGAAAAAAAATTGGCTTTATCTTTCAAACGTTCAATCTTATTGATACATTGAATGGTAAAGATAATATTTTACTTCCTTTGGCTGTTGAAAATATGGCGAAAGATGAAATGGACCGAAGAGTTTTACACGTTGCCCAGCTTTTGGGGATCGAAGAATTACTAAAACGTTATCCTGATGAAATGTCAGTTGGACAAAGACAACGGATTGCGGCAGCTAGAGCTTTAGTAGTAGAACCAGAGGTGATTTTCGCAGACGAACCAACCGGATCATTGGATTCAAAATCAGCAACAGAATTGTTGAATTATTTAAAAACAGTGAACGAAGTTGAAAAATCAACGATCTTATTAGTGACACATGATCCTTATACAGCTAGTTATTGCAACCGTATTTTATTTATCAAAGATGGGGTGATTTTTTCAGAAGTGATCCGCCGTGGGACGAGAAAAGAATTCTTTGAAAAAGTCATCGATATGCAGGCGACGATTGGAGGAGGCGGTAAAATCAATGCTTTATAAATTAGCCGCAAAAAGTTTTTTAAAACAATCAAGGGGCTATCTTGTCTATTTCTTCAGTTTGACCTTATCGACGATGATCTATTACTCTTTTAGCGCGATGACCTATGATCAATCACTGATTCGAAGGGCAAGTCAAGATGTTTCGATAGATACTATTTTAAAGCTTGGTAGTTGGATCATTACTGTTGTCTTACTCTTTTTCGTGCTCAGTGCTAATCGCTTTTTTCTCAATCGGAGACAAAAAGAGATTGGGATCTATCAATTATTCGGGATCAGCAAATTCCAGATTTCATCAATCTATGTGTTGGAAACGATGACCATTGGTTTTTTTGCTTGTATGTTAGGGATTTTATTGGGAAGTATTTTCTCAAAATTGTTTCAAATGATTTTAGTACGAATGATGAAGATGGACATTACTAGTCGTTTTTTTATTTCTATCCCGTCCATTTTTGAAACCGTTGTGGTATTTTTTGTTATTCTTTCGGCAGTTTCTCTTTATTCACTATGGAGGATTTGGAGTTATCCCATGAATCGTAGTTTTGGGGAAAGAGAACAAGTGGAAAGTTCAATGTTGCGTATTCGCACAAGGCATCGTTTATTGGGCGTGATCGGAGTATTGATGATTTCTAGCAGCTATTTCGCTGCATTGAACTTCAGAGAAACAATTAGCCAACTCTTTGAAAAAAAAGTAAATCTAGGATTGATGATCGCTTTTCCGTTTTCAATATTGTTTTTCTGCATATTAGGGACCTACCTGTTCTTTCGTTATTCTTTTCGTTTACTGCTCCATTTGTTGAGCGAATCGAGATTTAAGTACCGGGGAACCAATTTTTTGTTAATTGGGAATACACAAATCCATCTGTTAAAAGGCTGGCGAATGAATTCGTTGATCACATTAGTTATTGGCCTATCTTTGGCAATGATCGGCGGAATGATCGGAATCTCGACGCTCGTTGCTCATCGTGAGGAAATTGATACGCCTGTTTCTTATCAATTAGATACACAAACGGCAGACAAACTGCGACCGATCTTAACAGAAGAGAATCAGAAAATAAGCGACGAATTAGTGTTTCATTACAAAGTAGTAGGGAGCTATTATAACCTGAGTATTGGTTCGGTATCTGGTGGCAATGAAATCAAGCCAGTCAATTTGATTTCTGAAAAAGAATACCGCGCCTTTCGCAAAATCAAACCTAGTCTGCCAAACATCAAACTTACAGAGAAAAACCATGCAGTAATGTTAGATTCAATAAAAACGATGTTTCGTGATTTTTCCAGTAATGGGAAAAAGATCTATCTGCCGGATAAACAAGAACTTTTGATCCAACAGGTTCTTCCTGGATTTTTAGGATATGAGGGTATGACCTATTATGGGCCGTCCGCGATCTTTGTTCAAGGAATCTTTGACCATGTAACTGGATTGTATGGAACAACGTTGGTCGTTACTCAAGAAATCTTTGACCGTGTCACTGGATTAGAATATCAGATCATCAATTGGAATGTGACTGGCGGTAATCAAGAAAAAATGACCGAACGATTAAATAAAGAAGTACCTACTAATTGGACACACACGATTTATTATAGTTATGAGATTACTGACCAAGGAATAGTTGGGACGATCCATACGGATGCTTCTAAAGAAGAGGAGAGCGAATATTCAGAAAATAAATTGACAGGACAAACATCACGTTTGAATTATAATGCGCGCTATCCTAGGTTGCGTGCCATCGACCGCCAAATTGGGATCAATATCTTTGTTGCCCTTTTTGTTGGAATGATCGTGATCATCGCAACCGGCAGTATCTTGATGGTGCGACAATTATCCGAAGCTGAAATTGAACGAACCAATTATCAATTGCTGACAAAATTAGGGATTGCTCAACGCAAAACAAATCGGATGATCTATAAACAAAATGCGTTGATGTTTTTTCCACCGATGATTTTGGGCATCACTCATGCAGTATTTGCCATCAATGTGTTTTCTCAATATGTAGAAGGGGCAGACTATTGGTTCGCATACTTTGTCTGTGGCTTATTGATCGTCATTTACCTACTCTTTTACTTTATGACTAGTCGTTTATATTGTCGGATCATTGAGGAATAAGAAAAATAGAGCAAAAAGGGTATCTTTTCTAGCTGAACGAAAGACAGAATCGAGTTGTACGAATTTATTTTCGTACGGCTCTTTTTTTGTTCTCTTTAGTTAGTGACAAAACTGTTAGCTGTAAAGCGCATTCTGTTAGTAAAACAAATGTTTTTTTGTGGATAGAATGAGTAGAATTTGACTAAGGATCTAAATAGGAGGAAAAAGAGATGAAACAATGGTGGCAGCAACCACAGGTTCGATATTGGCGAACTTTTATGCTTCGAACCCTTGTTTATTCGACGATACTATTGTTACTCATTTATTTGTATCATTACAAAAATATTCAAGGTGGAACATTTATATATAACGAATTCTAGGAGGGAAACGATGAAGAAAAAAGGAATCGTGGCTGCGATCGATTTTTGGGGAATAGCAGAACCAGAGAGAATCGCATATCAGACAGCAGAGGAGCGACACACATATCAAGAACTGAAGCACTCCTCAGATGCATTAGGCTATTACTTAGAGAAGCGTTTGACTAAGAAGGGGCCAATCGTAGTGTTCGGCAATCTAGAGTTTGAGATGGTGGTATCATTCTTGGGTGCAGTGAAAGCAGGACATGCGTATCTACCGATTGATGCCCAAACACCGAAGGAACGGATCGAAGCGATTTTACGTGTCGCACAACCTAGTATGATCATTAGTTTAAGTGACTGGGAGATTGAGACAGATATACCAATCATCCAAAAAGATTGTTTACGCTCGATCATCGCCTCGATAGTTGGTTATCCATTTGAGCATACAGTGAAAGGTGATGAAAATTTTTATCTTATTTTTACTTCGGGTACCACAGGAGAACCCAAAGGCGTGCAAATCAGTCATGATAACTTGGTGAGCTTTGTCGATTGGGTCTTGCGCGACTTTCCAATCAAAGAGGGACAAGCTTTTTTAGCACAAGCACCTTTTTCTTTTGATTTATCTGTGTTCACTTTGTATCCAGCGTTAGTTTCCGGTGGGATCATCAAGCCTTTATTCAAGGAAAACGTCCAAGATTTTCAAAAATTATTTACTATTTTACCACAATTAAAACTGGACATCTGGGTGTCGACTCCTTCGTTTGTTGATATTTGCTTGATGGACACATCTTTTGACGAGGGACATTTACCAGAGCTAGCTACGTTCATTTTCTGTGGCGAGGAATTGACGAAGAAAACGGCGCAAGCGTTACTCGAACGGTTTCCTTCAGCCAAAATTTACAACACGTATGGGCCGACAGAAGCGACAGTAGCCATCTCCAGTATATTGATCACAAGAGAAGTATTGGCTACGTATGAACGTTTACCAATTGGCTATGTCAAGTCCGATACGACCGTATCCATTTTGAAAAATGGCGAAAGTGATCGCGGCGAGATTTTGATTACTGGTCCTAGCGTGTCAAAAGGCTATTTGAACAATCCTGAAAAAACGAAGGAAGTGTTCTTTCAAGTAACTGGGCATCAAAACTATCGAACAGGAGATGCAGGATATTTAGCAGAGGACGGTTTGCTTTTTATTGAGGGAAGAATCGATCAACAGGTGAAATTACATGGCTACCGCATTGAATTAGGTGATATTGAACATGCCTTGCTTAAAGATGAACGGATCAATCAAGCAATCGTTGTTCCCAAATATCAAGGGTCGAAAGTCCAACAATTAGTGGCGTTTGTTGTATTGAATCAAGCGATTCCGGATACTAATTATCAGTTGATACGTTCGATCAAACAAAGGTTGACCGATTTTCTGATGGACTATATGATCCCACAAAAAGTGGCGTTTATTGACCAATTGCCACAAACGAACAATGGGAAAATTGATCGAAAAGCATTGACAGTTGAGGTGAATAGGTGATGAGTCTCCCACATATGATTCCTTATGCGAAGCCGTATTATTTTCTATTACTGAGTTTCGCGTTAGCGCCAATCATTTTTTCTCTACTATTTTTCCATAAACGTTTAGGAACTTATCAAGTTCTTGTAACTTTCTTTTTCTTGTTCATCAGCTTTGGAGGAACGGATTGGCAACATGGACTTGCTTTGATTGGCTATGTGATCTGGCAAAGTATACTTGTTTGGTGTTATTTCACTTATCGAAAAAAAAGAAATCAGAGTGTATGGTTTTATCTAGCGGTAGTTCTAGCAATTCTACCTTTAGCGATTACGAAATTCACAACATTTCTAACATCTGGCAAGGGATCACTGTTTAGTTTTCTGGGAATTTCCTATTTAACATTCAAATCGGTACAAATGATCATGGAAATGAGAGACGGTATGATCAAAAACTATCATCCTTACCGTTATATTCAGTTCTTGTTGTTTTTTCCAACCATTTCTTCAGGACCAATCGATCGTTATCGAAGATTTGAAAAAGATCAGCTCCAACCACCAACAAAGGAACAATATCTGGAAATGTTAGAAAAAGGGGTCCATCATCTGTTTATGGGTTTTTTATACAACTTCATCATCGGTCATTATCTCGGACAGATACTGTTACCCATTGTATCAAAAGGTGCCTTGGCTCATGGCGGAATCTCATGGTGGCTATTGGGGTACATGTATGTCTATAGTTTGTATCTCTTTTTCGATTTTGCTGGCTATAGTTTGTTTGCAGTTGGTACGAGTTATTTGATGGGCTATGATACCCCGATCAATTTCAACAAACCATTTTTAGCTTGGAATATTAAAGAATTCTGGAATCGTTGGCATATGTCTTTGTCCTTCTGGTTCAGAGATTACGTTTATATGCGGTTGATGTTCTTCTTGATGAAGAAAAAATGGTTCAAGAGCAAGATCGTGACTTCAAATATCGGATACTTTGCATTGTTTCTATTGATGGGGATCTGGCACGGTTTGACATGGTTCTACATTTTGTATGGTATCTATCATGCAACGCTGATTTGTGTGACAGATGCATGGATTCGCTACAAGAAAAAACGGAAGAAAAAACTTCCTTCCAATCGCTTGACCCACGCATTTTCTGTTTTCATGACGTTTCAAGCAGTGTGTGCTAGCTTATTGATTTTTTCAGGATTTTTAGATCAACTATTTTTTAAATAAATGACGAGTTTAAAGGAGAGAATAGATATGGAAGAACAAGTTTTAACGATTTTAGCAGAGATTACAGGTACAGATGAAGTGAAAGAAAATAAAGAAATCGATTTGTTTGGTGAAGGTTTATTGGATTCACTAGGGTCTGTTCAATTATTAGTTGAGCTGGATGGACAGCTTGATGTACAAGTTCCTGTATCAGAATTTGATCGGGAAGAATGGGCAACACCAAACAAAATCATTGATCAAGTCAACGAATTGAAGGGATAACGATGAAGAAAAAGCTGTTTGCGATTTTTGGTCCAGTGATACTTGCGTTTATACTGATTGCGATTTTTTTCACTTCATCTTATCGCGTGAATGTAGCTGACCCAGAAATCATTCATAGAGCAGCCAGTTCGATGTCAGACAACGTCTTACGAGGGGATGTAATCAAAAATACAGCTTTTGCTGAAAAAAAGTATGTGCCTTTTATTGGTTCGAGTGAATTGAGTAGGATCAGTCCCTTTCATCCTTCTGTTTTAGCACAGAAATATCAACGGAGCTACGAACCATTTTTATTAGGTGCCCCTGGGACCCAATCGCTGAGCCAGTTCATGATGATGCGCTCAGCTAGTAAGGATCTCAGAAATAAAAAAGTAGTGGTCATCGTGTCTCCTCAGTGGTTCGTAAAAGACGGGGTGAAGGAAGACTATTTCAGTACCCACTATTCAGAGTTACAGACATTGGATTGGCTGTTTTCAATAAAAAAAGTGACCGCTTCAGATCGCTATTTCGCGCGACGTTTATTAAGTTTTTCAATCGTTTCGAAAGATGAGGACATCACGCGGATTTTAAGTACAGTACAAAAAGGAATCAAACCCAATGATAAAGAATTAGAGGGCTTGGAAGATAAATGGAACATCTTGAAGCGTGAGGATGAATTATTTAGTGGGATTGGTTTGACGGATAAACAAAAACAGATCGATCAAGCGACCAAACCATTACCGACTAGCTATGAAAAAGAACAACTAAATAAGCTCGCTACGCAGATTGGTGCTAGTAAAACTAAGAATAATCCTTTTGCTCTAAAAGATGATTTCTACAATACCCGAATCAAACACCATTTAGCTAAGTTGAAAGACTCACAGAAAGACTGGGATTATCGTTTTTCAAAGGAATATTCTGATTTTCAATTATTATTGCAGCAACTAGCAAATGAACATACTGAAGCATTATTCATTCTTCCACCAGTGAATGAAAAATGGAGTGATTATACCGGTTTGTCTCAAGAAATGTTGCAAGGATTTGCCAAAAAAATCAAGTATCAATTAAAGAAACAAGGATTTCAACACATCGCAGATTTAACCAAAATGGCTAGTGTTCCCTACTTTATGGAAGATACGATCCATCTTGGGTGGCAAGGCTGGTTGACTGCAGATCAGTATATCCAACCTTTCCTAGAAGAGAAGCAACCAGTGTCTGATTATCGGATGGATGATGCTTTCTATAGTAAGGATTGGCAATTGCAGACCCCAGATACAATACCAGAAAAATAAACGATGCATTGGAACCAAAATAAAAGACGAATGAAGAAATTCGAGGAATGACCTGTAACGTCCCAATAGAGTGGATGTTATAGGTTGTTTTTGAGATGTTAGCAGATTCAAAAGAAGACTGGCGTTATAATATGACTGCATAAATCAAACAAATATGCTGCCCAAAAATCAGTGAACAATGATATAATTCTACTATTAAGTATGGAAAAGAGGGAAAGCGTTTGAATAAAAATGAAGAACAATTATTGATTGATTTAACAACTGCGCGTGGCGTACCAGGAAATGAAGAAGAGGTACGAAAAGTCTATAAAAAATATGCAGAGCAGTTCACAGATGATATTTTTTACGATGGTTTAGGTAGTATCATCGCAAAACACGATTCTGGCAAGGGCCCTAAAGTATTTATTTCCGGACATATGGATGAAGTTGGCTTTATGGTTACAAAGATCACAGATAAAGGATTTATTGAATTTCAAACACTTGGTGGTTGGTGGGGCCAAGTCATGTTGGCACAACAAGTAGAAATCAAGACCCAAGATGGAAAAATCATCCATGGCGTGATTGGTTCAAAACCACCACATGTCTTGACTGCTGAAGTTCGTAACAAACCTTATGATATCAAAGATATGTTTATTGACATCGGGGCGACAAGCAAAGAAGAAGCGACGGAATGGGGCATTCGTCCTGGTGATATGGTCACTCCTTATATTGAATATCGTCGAATGAATGATGGAAAATTCTTGTTAGCAAAAGCATGGGACAATCGTATTGGGACAGCTGTTTCTTTACGTGTACTTGAAAATCTAGCAAAAGAAGGACATCCGAATGTCTTATTTGCTGGAAGTGATGTACAAGAAGAAGTTGGTTTAAGAGGTGCGCGCACAAGTACTCATTTGGTTGACCCTGACATTGCAATTGCTTTAGATACAGGTACTGCTGGAGATACACCAGGGATGACACCGAAAGAGGCAGATTCAGTTTTAGGTAAAGGACCACAAATCTTGATTTTCGATGCTTCGATGATCCCACATAAAAAATTATTGAATTTTGTGATCCAAGTGGCAGAAGAAATGGCTATTCCATTCCAATATACTGTCATCACCGGTGGGGGAACAGATGCGGGCCAAATGCATGTGTCACGTAATGGTGTGCCATCTATTGCAATCACTGTACCCGTTCGTTATCTGCATTCACATACATCGATCATCCATGAAGAAGATTACTTCAATACAGTGAAGTTAGTTACTGAAGTAGTCAAACGTTTGGATAGTGAAAAAGTAGCAGAAATCAGGAGTTATGAGTAATGAAGAATGTTTCTGAATATCGAAAAAAAGCCCGGGCATCTTTAGAAGGACAGTGGGGGATCAATGCTTGGATCATTTTCCTTTCAGTCTTTATTGGGTTGATCATCCAGCAGCTTTTTGTAGGCATCTTCCCAACAGATAGCACACAGGCAAACATACTCAATTTTTTGCTCCAACACGTATTGATCTTTGCGTTTACTTATGGGGTCTATTATATCTCGTTAGTTGTGGTCAGAGGTGGGCGAGCAAAATCCAATCTGTTGTTTGCTGTTTTTCAAAAAGAATATTTTGTACCGATTCTGCTTATCAATCTTTTAAATACCGTATTTAATTGGTTAATCAACGGTATTATACTTTTGCCTAGTTTTTTGATTGGCGGATTCAATACGTATATCAATCTACTTTTTAATGGAAATGCATCACCACAAGGGATGATGAATGATTTTACAATTGATCTGAGTTTTGCAGTCTTTACAACTTTACTATTCTTCGTGTCGCTATTTGTGATGACGATCGTTGCAGGATTATTCCAATTTGCTGCTTGGACAAAGTTTGACTATCCGAAACTGACAGTTATCCAAAGTTTGAAATATGCCTGGTTTTTATTGAAAGATCGTATTGGGACCTATCTTCTTCTACAACTTTCATTTATTGGGTGGTATATTCTCGGATTTATTGCGCTGTTCTTTGGTTTACTTTGGGTAATTGCTTATGTCAATGTGTCGATTGCACAATTTTACGAACAAGCTCGTATTGAAAAAGGCAGCCCAATGGAATACTTTCACTTCGAATAAGCAGTTTTTCTTATGAAAATAAGAAATTGTGGTAGCATAAGTTTTTGAGGGGGAATCAGTCATGAAATTAACCGTTTTAGGTTGCTTAGGTGCGTATCCTTATAAAAAACAAGGAACGACGAGTTATCTGTTGCAAGCTGATCAATTTAATTTGTTGATTGATGCAGGGAGCGCAACGCTTGTGAAATTGGAAGACCATCTTGATCCGCTTGCTTTAGATGCTGTGATCATCAGCCATTATCATCATGACCATATCGCAGATCTAGGTGTTTTGCAATATGAATGGCAATTGCATCCAAACAGAGATCAGGAAAAGCTATTACCAATCTATGGACATACGAAAGATGCCAGTCATTTTGAACAATTGACGATGCCAGGAGTGTCCCAAGGAGTGTCATATGATCCAACCCAAGAACTTGAAGTCGGACCATTTTCGATCACGTTCTTGGAAACGATTCATCCAGTGGTTTGTTATGCCATGCGTATTGTCGAAAGAGCCACCGGAAAAGTACTTGTTTTTACAGGAGATTCTGGCTATTTAGAGAGTTTTATTCCCTTCGCTAAAGAGGCGGATCTCTTTTTGGCAGACACGTATCTTTTTGCAGGAAATGAGCGACACAAAGCGCATTTCACTTCAAAAGAATCCGGAGAGATCGCAAAAGCGGCAAAAGTCAAAAAACTGGTTTTGACACACTTGCCACAATTCGGTGACCTAACACAATTAGAGAATGAAGCAAAAGAAGCGGCTGGAGAAGAAATCGAAGTTGCTTTAGCTGAAGTCGATAAAGTGTTTGATATATAGGAGGACGAGCAGAATGATTTTTGTACCAAATGAAAACCATGATCCAAGAGTAAATTTAGCAATCGAGACCTTTTTACTGCAAGAGATGCCATTAGAAGAACCAATCTTGCTTTTTTACATCAATGAACCGTCAATCATTATTGGTCGAAATCAAAACACGATCGAAGAAATCAATCGTGAATATGTTGAAGAACATGGCATCCATGTGGTACGTCGTTTAAGCGGTGGTGGAGCAGTATATCATGATTTTGGTAACTTGAATTTCAGTTTCATCATGCCAGATGATGGGGATTCGTTCCGTGACTTTGCGAAGGTGACTAAACCAATCATCCAAGCGTTACACGAATTAGGTATTTCAGGTGCCGAATTAAAAGGACGTAATGACCTGGTAATCGATGGCTTGAAGTTTTCAGGGAATGCTATGTATGCTACAAATGGTCGAATGTTTGCACATGGAACGATCATGTTCGATTCAGACATTGATGAGGTAGTCAATGCGCTGAAAGTGAAAAAAGAAAAAATCGAATCCAAAGGAATCAAATCGATTCGTTCACGAGTTACAAATATCAAACCATTCTTACCTGAGGAAAAACAAGGGATGACAACCGAAGAATTTCGTGAAGACATTCTTTTGAAAATTTTCGGCGTATCTTCAGTAGAAGACGTAAAGACCTATGAATTGACAGAAAAAGATTGGGAAAAAATCAATCAAATTTCTGAGCAGTATTATCGAAATTGGGATTGGAATTATGGAAAATCACCAGATTTCAACTTTTCACGCCAAAAACGCTTTTCGATTGGGTCGATCGAGGTACATCTGAATGTCTCAGAAGGGATAATCGAGGATGTAAAAATCTTCGGCGATTTCTTTGGTCTAGGAGATATCAAAGATGTTGAACAAGTGTTGACAGGTATAAAGTATGACAAAGCTACTTTACAAGAAGCAGTGGAAACGATCGATATCAAGAAGTATTTTGGTGCAATCGAAGCACAAGATTTATTGGAGTTATTGTACTAAATAAGGTTGTGACAGAAGCGTCTTGACCTAGGAAGTAAGATAGAAAATTGAAAAATAGTTTTTCGTATTTTACAATTTTTTAGTTTAATGTTGAATGTCCGCTTCTGGAACATCATTTATTCGGTTGTAGGGTGATAAGCTGACGAATAGCCAATATCCCAGACCCGACAATCTGAAATAGATTATAAGACCTTCAAAAACAGCCTGTTGACTGCTTTTGAAGGTCTTTTTTAATTAGAGGGTATATTGATTTTTAGGCGATCGACCCACTTATCTTTTTCTTGGACCAAGGTGCTGCTGTATTTGTCGAGCGTGGTCTGAATCATCATCAAGTCATACTGTTCTTGTCGTATCAATTCTTCTGTCACATGTTTGGAAAAAATATTTTTCTCATAGTGTGTACTGTGCTCACAGTGGATCTGGATGTGAGAATTGATTTCTTGGATCGATAAATAGATTTCTCGATGCAAAGGATTTTCAATGGCTTGTGTTTCGCGAAACGAATGCTCTAAAATATGGATGAGTAATTGTGTGAAATCTTCATCATGGATCGGTAAAGAAGCTGGGATGTGGGTGTGAAAATCAACCTTGATATTCTTTTTAGCAGCGACTTCTTGATATCTAGCCAAAATCAAATTTGTTAGTTGGTGACCTGTCGGAAAAAGAGACAAATCCAATCGTCTTGTTTCGTCTACGATCCGTTTTAAGTAAGTTTTCACTTCGGCTTGTTCATTTGTATCAATCAATTGACTCAGTTCTTCCATTTGTACAACAAAGTCATTTTTTGCTTGATCGATTTGTTGGATCTGTGCTTGGATTTTTGCATAATGTGTTTCGATCAGATCTGTTTTAGTTTGTAAGAAAAGACGTTCTTTATGGTAACTATCGATTTTCATGATATTCTCCATGATATTGTATCCGACAATAACAATCAGGAGAATCGCAAATAAGAGCGTGGACCAGTTGATGATCGAATGCCCAATCCCTAAGGCAGTTTGAATATAAAACATACAATGAAAGATAGCGATCAAAACGATCCAAGGACTACATACAGTGAAAAAACGATTTTGTTTATATGCTTCACCGATACTTGCTATAGAAGTAACTAGAGTGCTTACAACACTAACAACACTAGCAAAGGGCATCAATTCAGGTAATTCAAAATCTGAAAATAATGCATAAAGTAAGATGTTGGCAAAAACAAATGTTTGGAAATAGCAGAAATAACCATACCATTTCTGATAGTTTGTCATTTTGGACTGATAGTAAAAAATAATCAGTATAGAAGTCAAGATTGCAAATAAGTGTGAAAAAATCGAATGTACGATTGGTTCAAAAAGAACACCACTCAAGATATCTTCCGAAATCGATTCAAATCCAAGCACGAAAGAAAATAGGCTCAAAATCAATAATGAACGATCTAATCTATTATGCCTGTAGAGAATATAGCTAGTCCAGATCAACAATCCGATGGCGATAACGAAAGCCAAGATCATCGCGATGACTTGTGGGATCGATTGTGAAAAAATGAAGCTGATCATTGGACTGGTGGTCCCCAAATAAACTTTGGGTGTTAGACCAGCATAATTTTGATAAGGCGAGGAAACAACGATTTTCAACGTCTTGCCTACATAGGGTTCTGGTAGATCGATGATCGATAAAGACAATCCAGGATTGTTTCGTGCGCTTTCTTTGGAGCGACTGTAGAGTAGCGCGTCATCTAATGAGACACTTAACCATTGATGATTGCCTTTGATCAAGAGATTGGCATCCGCCAATTCTTTATGTAGAGTAGTTTCCATTATAAATGGTTCATTCTTGTCGATGGACGGCATGTAGTCGATATGGTTACTGTCGAACTGAAAATAAGGATCGTGCTCGGAATAATAGACCCATGAATCATCAATCTGAGACATTTGTTTATTGTCGATTGGCGTGAAGAGGTAATGAAAAAAATAAGCGATACTTATTATAAATAACGATGCAAATATAATAAGTACGCTCCATTTGATTTTCATAGAGAATGGTATAATTTTATTACGTCCGTTATTAAAAATAACCATAGACAAATCTCCTTTAATAAATTATCTAATTCCAGAGTAAACTTTTTTCATTTAACAGTCAATTTTTAGCTATTTTTATCGTTTTTTTTGTTTGCTTGTTTATTTTTTTATAGAGAATCTTCAAACTGAGTATTAATATTGTCAAAAAAATTTCGTTATTATATTATAGATTTAATAAAATGTTTCTTAAGGAGGTTCAATGTGCCTATCTATAAAAAAATAACTTTTTTCAGTTCGATTTCGTTAGTGGTTCTTCTAGCAATCATTTTGTGTGTCGTGCTGCTCCCTCGAGTATTTGGGCTGACACCGCATATCATTGATGACCAAGCGATGGCATCGTCTTATGCAGAAGGAAGTCTGATCTATGTACAGAAAAGAAAGACAGATACGATTTTAGTTGGAGATGTGATCACCTACTATGAAAATTCAGGTAAACATATCGTGACAAGAAGGGTCGTTGCTATTGAAGATCAACACCAGTATTTTTACACGAAAGCTGATGGAAAAACGCAAATCGAAGTTGAAGCAGTACGAGATCGTAATATTATTGGCACGCCTATATTCAAGATCCCGTACATAGGGTTATTGTTCTCACGGCATGCGTTCAATTGGATGAAATGGGTATTCCTAGGAATCGCTGTGTGCTTGTCCTCCATTACAGCTTGGCATACTTACCTTGAACTGAAACAACGTCGAGAGAAAGAAACTGATTTTTTTTCTGACATGTAATAATCATATTTTTATTTACCAGCTTCTCCCTCTTGTCGAAAGATAGGTTTCTTCGTATAATGTTTGGAAGAGGAGGGGAAGTATGCGTAATGAAATGATGCATCGTCCCGTTGTAAAAGAAGAGTTATTGGATTTTATGCGGACAAAACAAAAACAGTTAACTGGAGAATTGGGGAAAGTTGAAGAGGAAGCACATGCGGCGGAAGTGCCGATCATTCCTCATGAGACGGTCGTCTTTTTGCAGTTTTTATTAGGACAGATCAAACCAAAAGAAGTACTTGAAATTGGAGCTGCGATTGGTTTTTCCTCTAGTCTGATGGCACAAGTCATTGGAAAAGAAGGTCATGTGACGACGATCGATCGCTTTGACGTGATGATCAGAAAAGCGAAAGCAACGTATGAGCGTTTAGAGATGACGGATCGAGTGACATTATTAGAAGGCCAAGCGGCTGATATTTTGCCAACATTGACAGGTCCGTATGACTTTATATTTATGGATAGTGCAAAATCAAAATATATCGAATTCTTGCCTGAATGCCTTCGTGTATTGAAAAAAGGCGGCGTCTTGATGGTTGATGATATTTTTCAAGGAGGGACGATTCTTCTGTCAGATGAAGAGATCCCAAGAGGAAAACGAGCGATCCATCGTAAATTGAATGAATTTCTACGCGTGGTTATGGAACATCCGGATTTGACCTCTACGTTGTTACCTTTGGGTGATGGTGTGATTTTGATCACGAAAGAGGCAGAAACAATCGACTTATAATTGCCAGATTTTTTAGTAAAGATTCAAAAGAATGCTAGCTAAGCTAAGCGAGTAGCTAAGTCAATTTCATTGATAGCAAGGCAGAAGTTGAAAGTAGGGAATCTATCCAATCAAGTTCTGCCTTACTATGTTGGACGAAACAGACTTTCATGTTCCATGATAAAATGACAAGTCGATCGTAGCAAAAAATTATAATATGAAAATCGTGGCTGTATTTTTACAGTAAAAACTGTAAGAAAAAAGTACGATAAAAATTTTTGTTTCATAAAATAACTATTTTGTATTGACATAAGCTTTCAATTTATCTATAATTATTTTTGTTCCGCTAAAGCTGTCATAGTAGCTCAGCTGGATAGAGCATCCGCCTTCTAAGCGGACGGTCGGGGGTTCGAATCCCTCCTGTGACGTAAAAAACCGTTAGAAACTTTTGTTTCTAGCGGTTTTTTTGTCTCTTGTGCTAAATAAGATTGATTCATCGCTGAACGTTGAAGGTGCTAGCTTGATCGGATAAAAAATCGATGGTTCAAATTCCAAAAAGTAAAATGATAAAAAGTAAAATCAAATCATATAAGATATGTGCAAGCATAGGGATCAATAAGTTTTGTGTTTTTAACCAGGCATAGAGAGAAGGGGCATGAGCCAAACCAATAACAAAAATACATTGATAGAGATTCCCATCGTATACGGCATAATGGCTGAGACCAAAAACCAATAGAGAAATCGTACTAGCGCCCCAAATAGAAAATTTAGTACGCATAAATGTAGAAAGTAAAAGAAAGATCAAAACAAAAATCGCAGCAATATAAAGTTCTTCTCCAATCAGGCTCACGCTAAGCTGTGATAAATATAGGATTATTTCACCAACGTTTAACCCTTCGTACTAATTATCTCCACCAGCATTTGCGGCCATGGTTTGATTCAGCAGCTTTCCAGTCAAGATAAAAATATCTGAAAGTAGTGAACCAAGAATAAGGATAAAAGCAATCCAACGCCAATCTTTCTTATTGATTTTTTTGAATAAAGTGTTTGTGTTGTTCCAACCAATCAGTATGATTAAAGCAAGCGCTCCCCCTATAGGTAAAAAGGTCCAATCTAACCTACCTGAGAAGATCGGATAAGATGTCATCATTCCCCAATCAGCAAAAATTAAAATAATGAGTGCTAAGAGTGACCGCCACAGATTGAGTTTGACAGTTTTAAACATTGCGAACATTAAATAACTCCTCCTATAAATAAAATCAACAAAGGGCGATTGTAACATTGAGATGGAATATCGAGAAATAATTTGCTGTCATTTTTAGCGTTTGATTAGAGACATCAATAAGTAGATAAAAATAGAATGAATACGAGTACTCAGTAAATTAGCCTTTTTTGACAATAGAATAATTTGCTTATCAAAAGGAAAAAAGGATCTTTTTAATCATTACCTATTTTTTTGAAGTTTTTTCATTTGGATCAATATAGGGAAAGTAGATATCTATGATAAAATAAAGTAACAACATCAACTGGACGATTAATAAGGACCGATGTTCCTTAGATCGAAAATCGAATGGGTTTATTTCAAGAGAGGATAAAGGGAAGCGCTTATGTTAATCACCAAAAAATGGATGGATCGTTTAACAGGTCCGTATCGATCATCAGGAATGTTTCGCTGTTTAGCGGAATCTCAGAGTTTGGACAGTATCAGTAGTAAAGTGATTTTATTGATCGATGAGACCAAAGTGACGATTTTATTTTTGAATTTTTTTAAAACGAAGGTTATTGATCATCTCACGTATGAGCGAACAGTGATCGAAGAGGAACAAGTAGCATTAGGTGGCGGATTATCCGTGGTCTGGCGTTTTTCCGCTGGCAGAAAGCACTGGCGGTTTCGTATTATGAAAAAAATCATCCCTTTAGGTGATGAACAAAGAGAATTTTTGATGCAACTTGAGTAATGATATCACTTACGAAAAAAAGAAGAACAAAAAAGAAGAACACTAGCAACGATATTGTCGTTGCATAGTCGTTCTTCTTTTTTATTAAAACCGTGTGATGATGTCATCTAAAATAGCAATCAATTCTTCTTTCTCCACGTTTAGATTTCCATTGATCCACTCAGTCAGGACACTAGTAGTGCCGGAAATAGAAAAAAGAATCTCTACTTTATTTTTGACATCTTTCATATCTAATTGTTCTTCGTCCATGACTCTTTTTATCAGGATCTGTGTAAGTTGGACAGAGAGTTCATCATCCATGAAATCATTAAAGAAAAAGTAAAAAACAGCTTTGTTCTCATCTACATGATTGACTAAAGTATGGACGAATCGGCGAAAGTCATATTGCTCTTTGTTGGGGTAAGTTTGATCGAAGATATCTGTCAGTGTACAAATCGATTCTTCAATGATTTTTGAACGCAAATCATAGATATCCTCATAGTGAGTATAAAACGTCCCTCTCCCGATATCTGCTTGTTGTGAAAGCTCCGCAATCGTGATTTTATTGATGGGTTTTTCTTTCGTTAAATCTAAAAAGGCTTGTTTGATTGCGTGCTTCGTTCTTTTGCTTCGACGATCCATTTGTATCTCCTTTTTTAGACAGTATCTTTCTAAGTGTTCATTATTGGACAGATGTTGAATCATTGCCTATAGGAAGTCACTTTTTAAGTAATTATAATAAAGTTACGTAAAGAAAGAAAGTTTTGTTTCAAAAGGAGTAGATGGATATGGAAAAATTAACGATTCGTTCAATTGATAGAAAAGACTTAAACAAAGCAAGTGAATTTGCAGCACAAGGGATGAATTTTTCGAGCTATACAGAAAATCCTATTGCACTTTATCTCTATCGTCAGTATGCACTTACAGGCGCATTGATGAAATCAACCGTCACATTAGGTGCGTATCTAGACGGTCAATTTGTCGGCTTTCTTTTTGCTCGCTTCGATGGGGAAACAAAAGTGCCTGTTGGATGGGGGAGACGCTTGTTTGTCAACGTAGCAGAAAAATTGATGGGATTGACCGGATATCGAGAGGCGATAGGAACTTATGACCAAGCCAATCAAACAATGTATCATGAATTTGCATCCACTCATCCAGAAGGCGAAGTCACTTATTTTGCTGTTGATCCCACATTGAAGGGTAAGCGGATTGGTTCACGCTTGTTAGAAGAAATAGAGAGACGTTATAAAAATAAGCGAATATTTCTCTATACAGACTCTAATTGCAACTACCAATTTTACTTAAAAAAAGGATTTACCATTTTTGGCCGCCAACCAGTCGATCTAGGTGGAGGAGAATCAATAACCTGTTACTTATTAAGCACGACCTTATGACTAAATAAAGACTACTGCTAGAGGTCGGGACAGAAATGTTTAGCCTTATTTCCGAAGAGGTTACTTCTGTTCCCGCCGTTTATTCAGTTTTATAATATGCAAAAGGAGTAATGTCCCCGTCACTTGTTTGTATTGTTACACTCTTGATTTTTGAGAGTAAGTTGCAGAAAAAAAAAAGCAGTTCCTTTATAATCAAGGAGAGATCGTTTTCGGTTGGTACTCATAGCAATGATCCAGCTAAAAAAAGACGGTCGATCGCCGATTTTAGAAAGGAAGAAAACAGATGACATTATTATCTCAAATTTTAGTTACACTTGTTGCCTTGGAATTTCTTTATATCATGTATATTGAAACTTTTGCGACGGAATCTGCAACAACTAGTCGAGTCTTCAACATGCCAAAGGAAGAATTAGGACGTCAGTCCGTACAGACTTTATTTAAGAATCAGGGGATCTATAATGGGTTACTTGGTGTGGCATTGGTGTACGGCGCTTATTTTTCAAATGCACCAAAAGAAATCACGGGGCTATTATTGATCTATATTTTGCTGGTGGCGGCTTATGGTAGCTTTACTAGTGATCGCTTGATCATCGTCAAACAAGGTGGGTTAGCAGCGATCGCACTCATTACGTTATTCTTTTAGGATATAAAAGAATAACTGCTGAAAAAAATTATGAAAGTTTGTGAAAAAACTTACTTTAATCAACAAAATATGCTATCCTGTAACGTGCATTTTATCAATTTTTTATGAAAATGGGGTAGTAGTGTTGTTAAAGAATTATATTGGTTTATTGAAAAAAGAATTTTCTGGTTATAATCTTTCAGTATTTCAAAAAGATTTATTGGCAGGTATTACAGTCGCGGCGGTTGCTTTGCCACTCGCTTTAGCTTTCGGTGTTTCAAGTGGAGCAGACGCAGCTGCTGGTCTGATCACTGCTGTAATTGCTGGTCTAGTCATTGGTGGTTTATCTGGTGGGTTCTATCAGATTTCTGGTCCTACTGGCGCGATGGCAGCAATCTTGATGTCGATTGCCGCAAAACAAGGAATGCAAGGCGTCTTACTGGCTACTTTTTTGGCTGGAGTTCTTTTACTCGCTGCGGGTGTCTTACGATTAGGAACGCTGACTTCATTTATCCCTGCACCTGTCATCACAGGGTTTACCTCTGGTATTGCAATCATTATTGCTTTAGGTCAGATCGATAATTTATTCGGTGTTCATTCAGAAGGGGCCAATGTGATGGAAAAATTGGCTAGTTATCAAAACTTAGGCTTTGAAATTTCCTTGCCAACGATTTTAATGGGAAGTTTGGTCATTATTGGGATGTTGGTCTATCCTAAAAAATGGGGGCAAAAGATCCCAAGCTCATTGTTGGCAATCATCCTCACAACTGCGTTGATGATGATCGTTGATTGGCCAATTGCGACCGTAGGGGAAATTCCCCAAACGTTGATCAGTAGTAACCGTTTGGTACTTGGTGATTTTAGTTTGTCAGCGATCCAAACAGTGATTGTACCAGCAATCAGCATTGCACTGTTAGGTATGATCGAAAGTTTGTTGTGTGGTGCTTCGGCAGGCCGAATGGCGAATCGTCAGTTAGATAGTAATCAGGAGTTGGTCGCACAAGGAATTGGTAATCTACTGTTACCATTTTTTGGTGGGATTCCAGCTACAGCAGCCATTGCTCGAACGAGTGTCGCAATTAAATCCGGTGCTCAAACAAGAGTAGCTGGAATGATCCATGCAATCGTATTGTTTCTATCCATGCTTATTTTTGCACCAATCATGTCGAACATTCCGATGCCAGCATTAGCAGGTGTATTGATCGTCACAGCTTGGCATATGAATGAATGGGAAACGATCAAAGAACTATTCGCTAAAAGATACTGGTCAGCGCTTCTTCTATTTTTCTTGACGATGGGGTGTACAGTGATTTTTGATCTAAGTATTGCAATCGTTATAGGAATTATTAGTGGGTGTGTATTTTTTATTGTTAAGAGTGCAGCCATCACGATCTCAGTGGAGGAAATCGACTGGCAGCGAATGAGCTTACCGGAAACGAAAAAGTTGGATAATTGGGCAGTTGTTTATATCAGTGGTCCTTTATTCTTCATGTCCGCCGAACGATTGAAAGCGACGTTAACAGAATTAGCAGATAAAGAAGGAATCATTTTTTCAATGCGCGGGGTGCCAAGTATTGATTTGACGGCGCAAAGTTTATTTGAAGAATTTCAAGAAAAAGCTGCTATGAAAGAACAAACGATTATTTACACCTCGTTACAACCAGAAGTGGAAAAGCAATTGCAACATCTTTGGGAAAAACAAAAGACAGAACAACATCTTACGGTGGCTCATGCGCTGACCTCTTTACACAAACAATATATGTTAGACAGTGAAATATAGTCAGTGGATTCGCTAAAAAAATTGTGGCTGCCGCCTGTTCTAAGGTAAAATAAGTTTATAGACGTTCGGGAGGTAGGAATGGATGAATATCAAACAAGTGAGTGAAGAAAAAGGAATCTCTGCGGATACGTTACGCTACTATGAACGAATCGGTTTGATCCCACCGGTGAACCGAACAAACGGAGGTATCCGAGATTATACGGAAGAAGATTTACGTTGGGTCGATTTCACCTTATGTATGCGTAGTGCAGGTTTATCGATTGAATCTTTGACTGAATATATTCGTTTATATAGCGCGGGTGATGAAACAATTCTTGCTCGTAGGGATCTTCTTATGGAAGAAAGTGAACAATTGGCAAAAAAAATTGCAGAGATGCAAGCTTGTCAGGAACGTCTCCAAAAGAAAATCGCGCGTTATAACCAAGATTTGGTCAAAGGAGATCCAATCTTAGCTTGATTTAGTCGCTAAAACCAAGAACCAACCAATCGATCATGATTTGAGAGACTGGTTGGTTCTTTTGTAGCCTTTACTTTTTTTCAACAAGTATTTTTCCAAGTTCTTGCCAATCTTCTAAAATCGTTTCTGTCAGTGTTCGATTATAAAAAATGGCCGCCGGGTGGAAGAGGGGAAGAACACGATACTGTTTAGTGGAAAATTGATAAGCATCATGCTGTGGATTCAACTCTAAGACTGGTCCGGTATACAGTTTCCCATGATTTTTTGAAATCGTATAGCCGTTACCTAATAAACGTTGTAGCCCAATATTGCCTAGCGTGGCAATCAAAGAGGGCTGTATATGTTGCAGTTCGTAATCTAAGATTGGTGCATGAGCAAAAACTTCCGTTTTACTGGGCGTTCGATTCGGATAAACGATCTCTGATTTTTTTGTCCGTCCATTAATGCGTTGGACGATTCGATAAGGACGGCTTCTGACAGCGCTAGTAATATACACTTCATCTCGAGATAAACCGACTGATTTTAGTGCGTTCATCAACTCTTTGCCAGCTTGGCCGCTAAATGGAATGTGATTTTCAATTTCTGTTTTACCAGGGGCTTCGCCAACTAACATCAATTTGGGTCGGATAGGACCTTGCCCAGCGACAAATCCTTCCACACGGTGTCCTTGAATACGCCGAGTTGCTTCGTCAATCAAATGTTTTGGGTAATCCATAGTATCAACTCCTATTCTTGTCCATTATAGAAAGAAATCGTTCAATTGACGAATGATTGGCAAAATAAAAAAGTTGTTGACTATTATAGTAGGATTTGTTATTCTAGTAATGTTGTAATTGTGGTCTCCACAGCTACAACCGCACAGAATGAGTTTGATTAAGTACAGGACACCCTGTCACTCTGGATGGCGAGTCTAAGTATGAAAATAAGGAGGTGCTTTAAAGCATGTACGCAATTATTAAAACAGGTGGTAAACAAGTAAAAGTTGAAGTTGGACAAACAATCTACATCGAAAAACTTGACGTTGAAGCAGGCGAAAAGGTTGTATTTGACGAAGTTATTCTAGTAGGTGGCGAAACTACGAAAGTAGGCGCTCCAACCGTTTCTGGTGCAACAGTTGAAGGTACAGTTGAAAAACACGGCAAACAAAAGAAAGTCGTTACTTTCAAATACAAACCTAAAAAACACTCACACCGTAAACAAGGTCACCGTCAACCATACACAAAAGTGGTTATCGACGCGATCAACGCTTAATCTGCGTTTGAGAAAGAAGGCCTAAACAATGATCAAAGGGACTTTTAAACGAAATGACGCTGGTCAAATCGTTTCATTTACTTTGACTGGGCACGCTGATGCCGGTCCTTACGGAAGTGATATCGTTTGTGCAGGTGTTTCTGCTTTAGCGATCAGCACTGTCAATGGGATTTCATCATTAGCTGGTTTTGAACCGATTGTTGACATGAATGAAGAAGAAGGCGGCTATTTGTACGTCGAAGTAATTTCACGATTGACACAAGAGCAAAACAATATTGCGGAAATCTTATTGGAGAATCTCCTATTAGGTTTACAATCGATCGAAGCTGAAAACCCAGAATATATCCAAACAAAAACAATTAATGATAAATAGGAGGTGCAGACCATGTTGTTAACAATGAATCTACAATTATTCGCCCACAAAAAAGGTGGCGGTTCTACATCTAACGGCCGTGACTCAGAATCAAAACGTCTAGGTGCAAAACGTGCTGACGGACAAACAGTTACAGGTGGATCAATTCTTTACCGCCAACGTGGAACAAAAATTTATCCAGGTGTGAACGTAGGTATTGGTGGAGATGACACTTTATTTGCTAAAGTTGACGGTGTTGTTCGTTTTGAACGTAAAGGCCGCGACAAAAAACAAGTGTCTGTTTATCCAGTAGCTCAAGAAGCTTAATGAACAGTTGGCTCTATTCCTTGCCTAGCGAGGGATAGAGTTTTTTCATTTTTTCTGAATCAATAATGATTTCCGGCTCAAACAGAGTCAGGCTTTTTTTGCGTTAGGAGAATGATTGGCTGTAAAAATAGTTGGTTTACTATTTTCGCTAGTTCTAACTGGAAAAAGATATCGCGCAAAGTAAAAAAGAGATAATCGTTATCTGTTATCTGAAAAAATAGTACACGTTTAGACTTGTCTAAATTGCTTAATAAATAAACAACGAATGTTCTTTTTTATTTTAAGCGTGTCTTGTTTTCTTTTTTGATATAAATAGTTGACGAATAGTGATTAAATCAATAGTATTAGGTTTTAAGGACAAGAGAAGAGGGGCGAAAATATTGGCAAAACGAATTGACCGAATTTATACGTATGTCAAAGAAAAGACCGCTCATTTATCTATAGATGAAAACGATCAAGGTGTAACGACCCAAGAGATCGCGGAAGTTTTGGGTATTCAACGTACCAATAGTAGTAAAGATCTCAACAAATTAGTACGTGAAGGAAAACTAAAGAAAATGGATGGTCGTCCAGTTCGGTATGTCTATCAAGAAAGACCGACCATTGAGAAACCATTATCCAAATATGTACCTAGTTATAAAGAAGAATTGACTCACGTGAAAAAAACGAGTCTTCAAGTAGATACGAAAGATATTTTTGCCAAAATCATTGGCGCCAATGGTAGTATGAAAAATTCAGTGGAACAAGCAAAAGCTGCCATTTTGTATCCTCCCAGAGGGTTGAACTGTTTGATCACTGGTCCGACTGGTTCTGGAAAGACTTATTTTGCTCATGCGATGTTTCATTTTGCTAAAACCAACCATGTGGTGGAAGAAGACACAGAGTTGATCGTCTTTAACTGTGCGGACTATGCTAACAACCCTGAATTACTGATGAGTCATCTTTTCGGGTATGTCAAAGGTGCGTTTACAGGTGCGGAAGAAGAAAAAATGGGAATCATAGATCAAGCGGATGGCGGGATGCTTTTTTTGGATGAAATTCATCGACTCCCACCCGAAGGACAAGAAATGATTTTTTACTTTATGGACCATGGTACCTATAGTCGATTGGGCGAAACAACGAAATCTCATGAAGCGAATGTTCGAATCGTCGGTGCAACGACTGAAGATCCAGGTTCGGCATTACTTGAGACATTTGTACGCCGTATCCCGATCAATATCAAGTTGCCTGCTTTTGACCGACGTCCAGCGAATGAAAAAATCGATTTAGTCAAAATCATGATCGCTCACGAAGCGAATCGTACGCAAAGAAAAATTTCTTTAACAGAAGATGTTGTGAAAGCGCTAATAGGCAGTGTTACTTATGGAAACATTGGACAGTTGAAGTCGAATATCCAATTGGTATGTGCGCGAGGATTTCTAAACCACATGAACAAACCTGAAATATCGATCACGATCGATGATTTAACTGAAGGGATTCGAAGTGGTTTGATCCAACTAGCAAGTAATCGAAAAGAAATGGCAGAGTTATCCAAGATACTTGATCCTAAAATCACCGTTTTTCCAAACGATGATGTGATGCAGTTACAGGCAGACTCCTATGAGTTGCCTTATAATCTTTATGACATTATTGGTGATAAAGCTGCTTTGCTCAAGTCAGATGGCTTGGACCAAGAAGCAATCAATCACTTTATCTCAACAGATATCAATATCCATTTAAAGTCATTCTATAAAGATCACGGTTTTTCATTTAATGCAGATAATAAGTTGGCGGAATTTGTTGACCCTAAAATTATTGAAGTAACGAATCAGATTTATCTCATGGTGAAGCAATCTTTACCATATGAGTTTCAACAAAATTTTATTTATGCGATGAGTCTGCATATCAGCTCTTTTCTAAAACGAATCCATTTAGGAGAAGAGCGGCATACAAATGATAATATCCGAGAAATGGCCATTGATTTTCCTGAGGAATACGCACTGGCGAAAGAAGTACGGAAACATATCGAAATGTATTTCCAAGTGGAGATCCCAGAAAGTGAAGATTACTATTTGACTGTATTACTTGTTTCATTACGAGCCAATCAAGCAAGTGGTCGGATCGGGGTCGTTGTGGCTGCACATGGCAATAGTACCGCAAGCAGTATGGTGCAAGTGGTTCAACAGTTGCTAGATGCGGATAACGTCCGGGCAGTGGATATGCCACTAGACATGGACCCTAAAACTGCTTTAAGTCGGATTGAGCGTAGTGTGCAAGAAGTAGATGAGGGGAGTGGAACGATTCTTCTGGTGGACATGGGTTCGCTTGCGTCCTTCAATGCTCAGATACAGCAAGATACGGGTATCCCTGTCCGAACAGTCGATATGGTCACGACTTCTTTAGTTTTAGAAACAGTACGTAAAGTGTCGGTGCTGGGAACAGATCTTGACTTGCTTTATGAATCCTTGAAGAATTTCCGAGGGTATGCTGAAGTCTCAAGTGGAAATGTTGCAGAAGCGGACGACAAACAACGAAAGGCGGTAGTGGCGATCTGTGCCTCAGGAGAGGGAACAGCACAACGAATCAAATCATTGATCGAGCGTGCAGTCAGTAAAAGACAAGAAGCTCAATTGGAAGTAATTGCTTTGTCCATCGTTGATTTGAAAACTAAGCTACCAAAGATCCAAAAAAATTATCAAATCATTGCGACGACTGGGATTACGGACCCACATATCGATGCACCATTCATTCCTTTGGAAAGATTTATTGATCAAAACATTGAGGTGATTTTAGATCAATTACTGTTAGAGTCAGAGTTAGATGAAACCGAAGATGTTTTATTAAATGAAGAAACAGCCAAAAGTACATGTGTGTCATTTATCGCAGATAATTTTACATTTATCAATGGAGAAAAGTTAATCGATCCTCTCTGGAAATTTGCAGATGGGTTAATGGATTCAGCAAGCATTGATGTAAAAGAATACGGATTTATGATCAACCTTGTTCTACATGCGGCGGGAATGATTGAGCGTGTCATCTTAAATGAACCGCTCTCTTTAGAAAATCAAGATAATCGTTCGATTAAAAACGATCCGCTCTATGTTAAAATTGTTGAGCCACTAAATGATTTAGAAGAAAAGATCAAAGTGAAGTTTCCGTTAGAAGAAGTGTATTATCTATTGAAAATGATCACTAACCATTTGGAGAAAAAAGAATACACTAATGAAGATATACACAAAAACGATACACTAAAATAGTGTATCGTTTTTGTGTATTGTATAAGAAACCATTAAATAAAGTAGTGTATCTTTAAAAAGTTGGCACGGTTCTTGCTTTTAATAAAGTGTGCTTAACGGAAATGCTTCCGACAGAAGTGGGAAGATGTTTTGAGTAGTGATTTAATAAAAAGGAGATTTACGAATGGATATTCGATTAGCACGTATAGATGATCGTTTGATCCATGGGCAAGTTGCAACTGTCTGGTCTAAATTGACTGGCGTTGAACGTATCATCGTCATAAGTGACGTAGTAGCGAAAGACAAGTTAAGAAAGTTTCTTTTAAAAGAAGCTGCTCCACCAGGGATCATGGCAAATGTCATCACTGTTGAAAAGATGATCCAGATCTTTGAGAGTGGACTCTTAGCGCGAACGAAAGTGATGCTTTTATTTACTAATCCTAAAGACGTTGAGAAAATTGTCCGAAGTGGTATCCGAATTGATTCTCTAAATATCGGGGGAATGAGTTTTTCTGAAGGGAAGACCATGATCACAAATTTTGTGTCCGTCGATCAACGAGATATCGAAGCCTTTCATTTTTTGGATGGTCAAGGTGTGGAGTTGGAGATTCGGAAGGTACCCGCTGATCGGAAAATCTTTTTAATGGAATTGCTGGCCAAAGCCAAGAAAGCATAAAATTGTTGTTGCGTAACGGTCAAATGTATCTGTTGTAAAAGGCAAGCACTTATTTTTATTTTTGATTTTGTTACAACAAAAAGAAGTAGGAGGTATAAATATGGTAGGGATTATCCTAGCAAGTCATGGGCAATTTGCTGAAGGAATCTTACAGTCGGGTTCAATGATCTTTGGCGAACAAGAAAATGTCAAAGCTGTTGTTTTACAACCGAGTGAAGGTCCAGATGACTTGAGAGCCAAATTAGAAGAAGCAGTCGCTTCCTTCGATAACCAAGACGAAGTCTTATTCTTAGTTGATTTATGGGGCGGAACACCGTTCAATCAATCAAACACATTATTTGAAGAACACAAAGATAAGTGGGCAATCGTAAGTGGTTTGAACTTGCCTATGCTGATCGAAGCATATGCTTCACGTTTTTCAATGGAATCAGCACATGAAATTGCTGCTCATATCATTGAAACAGCAAAAGAAGGCGTGAAAGTCAAACCGGAAGAATTAGAACCAGTAGTAGAAACAAAAGCTGCGGCACAAGAAGCTGCACCTTCAGGAACACCTGGTAAGTTCACTTATGTTTTAGCACGTATTGATTCACGTTTGTTGCATGGACAAGTAGCAACTGCTTGGACAAAAACAACAAATCCAACACGGATCATCGTTGTATCTGATGCTGTAGCAAAAGATGAGTTACGTAAAAAATTGATCCAACAAGCTGCACCTCCTGGTGTAAAAGCACACGTTGTACCAGTTGAACAAATGATCAAACTTGCAAAAGATGATCAACACTTTGGCGGACAACGCGCATTGCTATTGTTTGAAAATCCTCAAGATGTCGTGCGTGCAGTTGAAGGTGGCGTACCATTAGAAACAGTGAACGTCGGATCAATGGCACATTCTCCAGGTAAAGTACAACCGAACAAAGTACTTGCTTTCAGTCAAGACGATATTGATTCATTCAATAAATTGAAAGAATCTGGCGTGAAATTCGATGTACGTAAAGTACCGAATGACTCTAAAGGAAACATGGATGAAATTTTGAAAAAAGCGCAAGAAGAACTAAAAAATCGTGCTTAATTAATTATCAGAAAAAATGGAGGATTACTATCATGGATTTAAATATTATTCAAGTGATCTTAGTCATCATCGTTGCATTTTTAGCTGGTATGGAAGGAATTCTTGATGAATTTCAATTCCATCAACCAGTTGTTGCATGTACGTTGATCGGCTTAGTAACTGGAAATCTAGTTCCTTGTCTTATCTTAGGTGGTACATTACAAATGATCGCTTTAGGTTGGGCAAATATCGGTGCCGCTGTCGCTCCCGATGCTGCATTAGCATCTGTTGCATCTGCAATTATTTTAGTTTTAGGTGGTCAAGGTTCAGCCGGCGTTTCTTCAGCAATCGCGATTGCTGTGCCACTTGCTGTTGCTGGTTTATTATTAACAATCATTTGTCGTACGATTGCGACAGCGTTTGTTCATTTGATGGATGCTGCTGCAAAAGATGGTAACTTTAGAAAAGTTGAATTATGGCATATTGTTGCAATTTGTATGCAAGGTGTTCGTATTGCGATCCCTGCTGGTTTGATCTTAGCTATTGGTGAAGGTCCAGTAAGAAGCTTGCTTGAATCTATGCCTGTTTGGTTGACAGACGGTTTAGCTATCGGTGGTGGAATGGTCGTTGCCGTAGGTTACGCAATGGTTATCAACATGATGGCTACAAAAGAAGTATGGCCATTCTTTGCAATCGGTTTTGTATTGGCAACTGTATCAGAAATCACTCTTATCGGTCTAGGCGCAATCGGTGTTGCTTTAGCTCTTATTTACTTGGCACTTTCTAAACAAGGTGGTTCAGGTAACGGCGGAAGCTCAAACACTGGTGACCCACTAGGCGATATCATCGATAACTATTAAAGGAGGCGTTCACGAAATGGCAGAAGAAAGAATTCAATTATCTAAAAAAGATCGTATTTCTGTTTGGTTGCGTTCGACTTTCCTTCAAGGATCATGGAACTACGAACGTATGCAAAATGGTGGTTGGGCATTCTCAATGATCCCAGCGATCAAAAAATTATATAAAACAAAAGAAGACCGTGCGGCTGCGTTGACTCGTCATTTAGAGTTCTTCAACACTCACCCATATGTTGCTTCACCAATTCTAGGGGTGACTCTTGCACTGGAAGAAGAACGTGCAAATGGCGCACCTGTTGATGATGTTGCGATTCAAGGGGTTAAGGTTGGTATGATGGGACCTTTAGCTGGTATCGGTGATCCAGTCTTCTGGTTTACAGTAAGACCAATCCTTGGAGCTCTAGCTGCTTCTCTAGCGATGGCTGGAAATATCTTAGGCCCAATCATTTATTTCGTAGCTTGGAATATCATCCGTATGGCATTTATGTGGTATACACAAGAATTCGGCTATAAAGCGGGTTCTAAAATCACAGAAGATTTATCTGGTGGTTTGTTGCAAGACATCACTAAAGGTGCTTCGATCTTAGGTATGTTCATCTTAGGTTCATTAGTTAACCGTTGGGTATCAATCGGCTTTGCGCCAGTAGTATCAAGCGTTAAACTTGACGAAGGTGCTTACATTGATTGGAGTAGTTTACCTGCAGGTGCAGAAGGTATCAAGAGTGCGTTGGAACAACAAGCAGCTGGACTTTCTCTATCTGACTACAAAGTAACAACATTACAAGACAACTTAGACAGCTTGATCCCTGGATTAGCTGCGTTGTTACTAACATTGTTCTGTATGTGGTTATTGAAGAAAAAAGTTTCACCAATCGTTATCATTCTTGGATTATTCGTAGTGGGTATTGTTTTCCACTTGATCGGATTAATGTAATCTAAGGCAATAAAAGACTAAATAAGCTGTGACAGAAATCAATCATTGATTTTTGTTGCAGCTTTTTTCATAGAATGCGACGAGACTTTACTTCAGCTTTCTTCTGATCGAATGGTGGACGATTGTGGAGAACCGTTTATTGGAGACAGTATCTATGCTCGAAAAGGTATACTATTTATGATAAGATGTCTTTGATATAGAAGTAAAAAACGTGAAATTAAAAGGATGGCTAAGCTGAACGAATAGCCAAATCATTGAAACGGTACGACTTCTAAGTACTGTAACTTTAGATTGATTAGAAATGGAGTGCTTGAAATGGTACAATCCCTGAATACAAAAGTTGACTTAACGATGAATGCGACATCTTATCTAGGTGTGGCAGAATATGGGAAGATCATGATTGGTGATAAAGGTTTTGAATTTTACAATGATCGTGATGCGCGGAAATTCGTCCAGATCCCATGGGAAGAGGTAGATGTCGTGATTGCCTCTGTGATGTTCAAAGGAAAATGGATTCCACGTTTTGCGATTCGCACAAAGAAAAACGGAACTTATTCATTTTCTGCAAAGCATCCCAAGGAAGTTTTGCGAGCAGTCCGTAAGTATGTTGATCCAAGTCACATGGTTCGCTCTTTAAGTTTGATCGACGTAGTCAAGCGAGGCATGATCGGTATTTTCAAGCGTAAATGATTTGTAGTTAGCCCTCATCGTTTGCCTGCTATTTATTTCTTATGATAAAATTAAAGAGTAAAGAGGGAGGTTATACGATGAGTTGGTTATGGACATTGATTGTTGGTGCAATCATTGGAGCGATTGCTGGAGCAATCACAAGTAAAGGAAATTCAATGGGATGCATCACAAATATTATTGCTGGTTTGATTGGTTCAACGATCGGTCAAGCGATTTTTGGCAACTGGGGACCAAGCGCTGCTGGTATGGCACTTATTCCATCTATTTTAGGGGCAGTGATCTTAGTTGCAGTTGTCTCATTTTTCTTTGGTAAAAGATCTTAGAAATGAAAGTCTAAAGCGTTTTGACTTGAGGGAAAAGCTCAAGCCAAAACGCTTTGTTCGTTTCTATTGAAGGAATTTATCTTTCCTATGCCTTTAAAAAAGAAAGTTTGCTATAATGATAAAAAGAGTGCAAAGAAAGAAGGAATTTACACATGATGTTACGAGTAGAAAAGTTACGCAAAAAAATGCGAGAAGCGAATCTAGATTCATTTTTAGTGACAAGTCCTTACAATCTCCGCTATTTGACTAATTTTACAGGAACGACTGGGTTAGCGGTCATCACATTAGAGAAAGCCTTCTTTATTACGGACTTCCGTTATACAGAACAAGCAGCTGCGCAAGCGCAAGGTTTTGAGATCATCAAAAATGTCGCGCCGATTTTTGAGGAAGTCGCTGATTTGACTCGAAAAGAAGGATTGAAGAATCTAGCATTTGAAGAACGTACAGTTTCATTTTTAGAGTATTCAGTATTGGAAGAATTACTGGATGCAGAGTTGATCCCAGTTTCTGACATGATCGAAGAATTACGGGAAGTAAAAGATGAAGATGAATTAGTGATCATTGAAAAAGCTTGTAGCATCGCTGATATGGCTTATGATCATATCCTTAAAATGATCCAACCAGGGATGACAGAGATCGAGGTCGCGAATCAATTAGATTTCTATATGCGTTCACTAGGTGCATCAGGTGTGTCTTTTGAAACCATCGTGGCAAGTGGTGTTCGTTCAGCAATGCCACACGGAGTGGCTAGCCAAAAGATCATTGAACAAGGTGATATGATCACGATCGATTTTGGTTGCTATTATGAAGGATACGTTTCTGACATGACACGTACGTTTGCAGTCGGCGATCCTGGAGAACAATTGAAAGAAATCTATCAAATCGTTTTAGATGCCCAATTGGCAGTTCTAGAAGCAGCGAAACCTGGAGTGACAGGTATCCAACTGGATGCAGTAGCAAGAGACTACATCAGCAAATACGGCTATGGAGAAGCATTTGGCCACTCCACTGGACATGGTATCGGCTTAGAGATCCATGAAGGTCCTAATGTATCTGCGCGAGCAGAGAAACCATTTGTTGTGGGCAATGTCATTACGGATGAACCAGGAATCTACTTACCAGGAATCGGTGGCGTCCGGATCGAAGATGACTTATTGATCACTGCTGAAGGAAACCGGGTATTGACTCACTCACCAAAAGAATTGATCATTTTGTGATAATCAGCGTTTTTCAATAAATGTAAATGTCAAAACTCAGACTTTGTTATAGAAAATGGGCTCATTTAATGATACACTATAAGAGAAATCAAGCGATTGTAAACGGCGCGTTTTTTCACGCATGACTGATTTACAGGCGACAGTTTTCCTAGGTACATGACTTCGCTTTTTGAAGTGAAAGATGTATGTAGGCAAAAGGAGGAATAAATAAAAATGGCAGACGAAAAAAACTTAGTCTTACATGCTAATCAAGATTTAGGAGAAATCGTGATTGCACCAGAAGTGATCGAAGTCATTATCGGTATTGCAGCTTCTAAAGTCGAAGGGGTCTACGGAATGCGTGGGACTTTTGCTAGCAATGTCACAGAATTGCTAGGTCGCGCAGCGCATGGTAAAGGTGTATATTTAGTCAATGACGAAGAAGGTTTGAAAGTTGACTTATATTGTTATTTAGAATATGGCGTATCAGTACCAAAAGTAGCGATGGAAATGCAGGATCGTGTTCACCAAGAAGTACTTTTCATGACCGACATTGCATTAGCTGAAGTCAATATCCATGTCGTAGCAGTTGTACCAGAAAAATTGGAACAACCAGCAATCGATGAACTTTTTGAGGACGAAGAGGAAGAAAATGAATAAAGAGTTATCAAGACACGAGATCCGCGAGATGGCATTACAGGCATTGTTCCCATTAGATTTTAACACTGATCTGACAAAAGAAGATGCAATTTTCAATGCGATCGAGTTGGACCATCAAGAGATGATCAATGAAGAGCAATCAGAATTTGTTCCAGTATATCTAGACACACTAGTTGGTGGCGTCTGTGCAAAAAAAGCATCGTTAGACACGATCATCGAAAAGCATTTAAAAAATAATTGGCGGATCAACCGCATTTCCAAAATGGATCTGATTATTTTAAGAATCGCAATTTTCGAAATGATGTACGTGGATGACGTGCCTGCAACTGTTGCATTGAATGAAGCAATCGAGTTAGCTAAAACATTCAGTGACGACCGTTCACGTAAGTTTGTAAATGGTATGTTATCGAATGTGTTAAAAGAATTAGAAGCTGGGGCGTAAGTCCTAGCTTTTTTCTATGATAGTTAGTAAATCTGGTTATGTTACAAGTGGTTTATATGGTAGAATGAAAGCAAAAATATCTGGGAGTGATCGTATGTCAGAATTGATGAATGGAAAAGAATTAGCAGAAAAAATGCAAGCAGAACTTGCGTTAAAAGTAAAAGAGCTTAACGAACGACAGATCAATCCCGGATTAGTTGTTTTATTAGTTGGAGAAAATCCAGCAAGTCAAGTCTATGTTCGTAACAAAGAACGAGTTGCGAATCAATTAGGTATTTATTCAAAAGTAGAGCGTTATAGTCAAAAAATCTCCGAAGATGAGCTTCTAAATGAAATTGAAAAATATAACAATGATCCACGCTTCCATGGGATCCTTGTGCAGTTGCCTTTACCAAAACATATTGATGAAGAGAAAGTGTTATTAGCAATCGATCCTAAAAAAGATGTTGATGGTTTCCATCCATTTAATCTAGGACGTCTATTTGCAGGGAATCCTGATAAGATTCCTTGTACGCCTTATGGGATCATGAAGATGTTTGAAGCATATGATATTGATTTGACTGGCAAGCGTGCAGTAGTGATCGGTCGCAGTAATATTGTCGGTAAACCCATGGCGCAACTTTTGTTGATGGCTGATGCGACAGTCACCATTGCTCATTCAAAAACGAAAGACCTTCCAGCGTTAACACGTGAAGCAGATATACTCGTAGTAGCGATCGGGCGTGGCCATTTTGTAACAAAAGACTTCGTCAAACCAGGTGCGGTAGTTGTCGATGTGGGGATGAATCGGGATGAGGATGGAAAACTGATCGGTGATGTCAAATTCGATGAAGTCGCTCCTCTTGCAAGCTATATCACGCCTGTCCCTAAGGGAGTAGGTCCAATGACGATCACGATGTTGATGGCACAAACGGTCCAATCAGCTGAAGCAGAGCGAGGAGAGTTATGACGCAAGAATATTTAACAGTTACCACCTTAACCAAATATTTGAAACGAAAATTTGAAGCAGATCCATATCTGGAAAGAGTTTATCTAACTGGCGAAATCTCGAATTTCCGTATGCGAGCGAATGCGCATCAATATTTCAGTTTAAAAGATGATCATGCAAAAATCTCTGCGATCATGTTCAAAGGTGCTTTCCAAAAGTTACGTTTTCAACCAAAAGAGGGCATGAAAGTGTTGGTGATCGGTCGGATCTCCCTTTACGAGGCCAGCGGTTCTTATCAAATTTACGTGGAACATATGGAACCTGATGGCGTCGGTGCGTTATATCAAGAGCTAGAAGAACGAAAAGAGAAATTGATGAAAGAAGGTCTATTTGCTGGACCTAAAAAGGCATTGCCGAGATTTCCAAAACGCATCGCCGTTTTAACAAGTCCTAGTGGTGCGGTCATTCGTGATATTATCACGACGGTCAAACGCCGTTACCCAATCGCGCAACTTGTTTTGTTCCCAACTGTTGTGCAAGGAAACCAAGCAGCAGATGATGTCGTCCGCAATATCCAACGCGTTGAAGCGTTAGGAAATTTCGATACAATGATCATCGGACGTGGTGGTGGGTCGATCGAGGATCTTTGGCCTTTCAATGAAGAACGGGTGGCTCGTGCGATTTATCAAGCAAAAACACCGAGCATCTCTTCTGTCGGTCATGAGACAGATACGACGATTGCTGACTTAGTGGCTGATGTTCGAGCAGCGACACCGACGGCAGCAGCTGAGCTGGCTGTTCCAGTATTATCGGAAGAGTTGATGCGGATCAAGGAAAGACAAGCCCGCTTAGAGCAAGGGTTTTTACGCCAAATCCAACGAAAACAAGAGCGGTTTGCCCGCTCAAGACAATCCTATGTCTTTCGCCAACCTGAACGACTTTATGAGGGACAAACGATCAAGCTAGATCAATTGCGGCAACGCTTGTATCAAGCAACGCAACAAATTTACCATGCGAAAGAAAAACAAACCATGACCTTAAGTCATCAGTTGCAACAAGTTGCACCAATTTATCGAGTGAAATCAGCCAAGCAAGAAACAAGCTACTTAGAAAAACGACTAGAAGAAAAAATGTACCAATATATGCAACAACAGCAACAAAAGTTTCAACAGACGGTTCAATCACTTGATTTACTTAGTCCTTTAAAAATCATGGGTAGAGGGTATAGCTACACCACGTTGCATGATCAGGTGGCAAAAAGTGTCGATGAGATCCAAGTCGGTGATGAGTTAGTCATTCATTATGCAGATGGACAGGTCAAAGGCAAAGTGGAACAGATCAAAAAGGAGACAGAATAAGATGGCAAATCCAACATTTGAAGAATCATTGCAAGAATTAGAAAAAATCGTCATGCAATTAGAGCAAGGAGACGTTCCATTAGAATCAGCGTTAGATGCGTTCAAAAGAGGAATGGAATTAAGTAAGCAATGTCAAGATACTCTTTCTAAAGCAGAAGAAACCCTTACAAAAATGATGACTGAGACGAATGAAGAGATCACTTTTGACGAGAAAGAGGGGACACAATGAAACTAACCGATTTTTCTGCGACTCACCTTCCTTTGGTAGAAGAAGAAATGGTTTCTTTCATTACGGAATATACTTCGGATGTATGCTTGAAAGAAAGTATGATCTATTCGATCCATGCAGGAGGAAAAAGAATCCGCCCACTTGCTTTATTAGCAACCGTGGCTTCTTTTGATGCCAAGATCGATGCTTCAGCTTATCAAGTAGCAGCAGCATTAGAGATGATCCATACGTATTCATTGATCCATGATGATCTTCCAGCAATGGATAACGATGACTTGCGTCGAGGAAAACCAACCAACCATAAAGTCTATGGGGAGGCAATCGCAATTTTAGCAGGGGATGGATTATTGACGGGTGCCTTCCAGTTGATCAGCATGACCCACTTAGCGAACTCACCAAAATTGTTATTATTGCAACAATTGGCTGTTAGTGCTGGGACACAAGGCATGGTTGCAGGCCAAGCGGCAGATATCCAAGGGGAAACGAAAGATTTGGCGCTAGAAGAACTAGCATTGATCCATGAACGAAAGACTGGACGTTTGATACGTTATGCTTTGCTAGCAGGTGGGATTTTAGCAGAACAACCAGAAGAAGTTTTGGTACAATTACAACAAATTGCCGCTCATCTTGGGTTAGCTTTTCAGATCCGTGATGATTTATTGGATGTGACTAGTACGACAGAAGCATTAGGGAAAACAGCTGGCAAGGATGAACGAGCGGATAAAAATACGTATCCACGTTTATTAGGGATCGAGCAGACAAGAGCTGCGTTGCAACGAGAAATCCATTCCGCCAATAGGATTATTGCCGAGTTAGAACAAGAAGTTTGTTCATTTGATGGAGAGATTCTTCGTCAGTTGGTCAAACGATTTGATGAGAAGTGAGGAAGAGGATGGAAAAAGAACGAGTAGATGTATTAGCCGTCAAACAAGGGCTATTTGAAACAAGGGAACAAGCAAAACGTTCCGTGATGGCAGGGTTGATCTATAATGAAAAAAATGAACGTTTTGATAAACCAGGAGAAAAAATCCCCGTTAGTAGTGAATTAAAAGTCAAAGGGAAAAAATTGCCGTATGTTTCTCGTGGTGGGTTGAAACTAGAAAAAGCATTAAAACAATTTGATCTAACAGTCAAAGATAAAGTATTGCTTGATATTGGGGCATCCACGGGAGGGTTTACCGATGCTGCCTTACAAAATGGAGCAAAAATGAGCTATGCCTTAGATGTAGGCTACAATCAGTTAGCATGGAAAATCAGACAAGATCCAAAAGTGGTCGTGATGGAACGTGTTAACTTTCGTTATGCAAAACCTGAAGACTTTGATCAAGGTGTACCAGAAGTCGCTGTCATTGATGTATCATTCATCTCTTTGAAGCTGATGCTACCGCCATTACATGCAATTTTGAAGCCAGAGGGTGAAGTAATTGCATTGATCAAACCACAATTTGAAGCAGGTAGAGAAGCGGTCGGTAAAAATGGCATTGTTCGAGAAGCAACAACCCATCAACAAGTCATCGAACAAATTTTGACGTTTGCCACAGAGCAAGGGTTTGATGTATTAGATCTAAGTTACTCTCCTATTACAGGTGGAGAAGGAAATATTGAATTTTTAGCGCACTTAAAAAAAGTATCAGATAAAGGAACAATCTATGCGAACGTTGATCCAGCTCACATCGTTGAAATGGCTCATGAACAATTCACGCATAAGCGGTAGTCTGGAAATTGACAAAAAAGACTATGAGTTCTTCTTTATTAAGCGCTTAAAATAAGCTATCATTGAAAGAAGAAGGATTGGTGAAGGAGCGGATTGAGCATGAGAAAAAAAGATCGACATCGTTTGATTACTCGATTACTAAATGAACAAGATATACGTAAACAAGAAGAATTTGTTGAAATATTAAAAAATAAAGGGATTTCTGTTACACAAGCAACGATCTCAAGAGATATCAAAGAGCTTAAATTGATCAAAGTTCCCGCAGTTGATGGTGGCTATCGCTATAGTCTGCCTGCTGAAACAAGTGAAGATGTGAGCACAAAGCTAGAAAAACTATTGAAGGACGCATTTGTAGCAGTTGACCAGATGGAAAAATTTGTTATTTTAAAGACTTTGCCGGGCAATGCTTCTGCAGCTGCAAATTTAATCGATAAACGTTACAAAAAAGAATTATTCTCGATTATCAACGATGATGACAATGTGTTGATGATCACACGATTGGAAGAAGATGCTGTTCAATTAAAGAAAGATTTTCTGCATTACCTTTAATCTAAGGAGTGATTGCAATGCTACAAGAAATCAGTATCACCAATTTTGCGATTATTCCTGAATTGCGTTTGTCGTTTCATGAAGGAATGACAGCATTAACAGGAGAAACCGGAGCCGGTAAGTCAATTATTATTGATGCTTTGGGCTTATTAGCAGGTGGTCGCGGATCAAGTGATTATATTCGTCAAGGTGCCGATAAATGTATTCTGGAAGGGTTGTTTGAATGGCCTAAACAAGAAGGTTTTGAAGCTTTGATGAAAGAGTTAGGGATTGAGTCCGATGGTTCAAATCTGATCGTCCGTCGAGATATGTCTTTAGCAGGTAAGAATGTTTGTCGAGTGAATGGACATATCGTGACATTAGCGAATTTGCGACGCGTAGGTAGTTATTTAGTGGATATCCAAGGTCAAAATGAACATCAGGAACTATTACAACCTGAATCACATCTTGTGTTACTTGATCGTTTTGGAGACTCGACATTCCAACAGAAAAAAAGAGCGTACCAAGAAGCCTATCAAGCGTATCGTGAACTTGAAAGAAAAGTACGTAAGATCCAACAAAACGAAAAAAACTATGTCCAACGTATCGATATGTTGAATTTCCAACAAGAAGAAATCGCAGCCGCCCAATTAGAAGTTGGTGAAGAAGAAAAACTTCGAGAAGAGCGCGATAAATTAAGTAATTATCAAAAAATCGTCGATGGTTTAGCTACTGCTTATGGGGCGCTCAGTGAAGGTGAACAAAGTAGTCTTGATGGGGTGGGAATGGCTGTTTCCGAGATCCAAAGTATTGCCCACCTTGATTCAGAGTATGAAGCAATTTTTGATAATATCCAGAGTGCCTATTATTTATTGCAAGATGCAGTAGGGGACATGAGCAGGCAAATCGATCTGCTTGAACTGGATGAGAATCGTTTGGAAGAAGTGACGCAACGCATGGAAACGATTCGCCAATTGAAGCGTAAATATGGCGATTCAGTTGAAGCTATCTTAGCCTACTATGAAGAAATCACAGAAGAATTGGATTCATCTGATTTTACAGAAGGTCAACTTGATAAAATGAAGAATGAACTGACTCAAAAAGAAGAGTGGGCGTTTCAATGTGCAGAAGAACTCCATCAAGCAAGAAAAGCGATCGCCAGTGACTTAGAACAGTCGATTCTGCGTGAATTAAAGAGTCTTTATATGGAAAACACCGAATTTGAAGTTCGTTTTTCAACGCAAGCAAATGGACGCTTAGATGAGCAAGGTTTTGATATTGTCGAATTTTATATCACGACAAATCCTGGAGAACCATTGAAGCCACTAGTCAAGGTAGCATCAGGTGGGGAATTGTCACGAGTATTACTTGCTCTGAAAACCATTTTTTCTTCGGAACAAGGTGTGACTAGTATCATTTTTGACGAAGTTGATACTGGTGTTAGTGGCAGAGTGGCACAAGCCATTGCGGATAAAATATTGAAAATATCCAAATATTCCCAAGTACTTTGTATCACGCATCTTCCTCAAGTGGCGGCGGTAGCGGATTATCAATATTACATTGTAAAAGAAGTCGTCGGCGGAAGAACACAAACATCCGTCGCCGAATTAGCTGCAGCTGAAAGAGAAAATGAAATCGCACGAATGTTAGCGGGAAGTGAAATCACGCCTTTAACGATCGAACACGCCAAAGAGTTGTTACGTTTGGCGAAAAAATAAATAAAAAATAAAAATCACCCTTTGCCTACATTGGCTAGGGTGATTTTATTTTGCTTTTTAGGGAATAGAGGTAAAAAAACAGTTGAAATCTTTCCCGACAGAAAAAGTAATTAGTTATTTTTATATTGTATTTTATTATATTTTTTTTTTGATTTTGAGAATGAAATTTGTAAATCCAAAAGCTGTCGATAGTCAATCAATAGTTAATTCGCTTACAAAGTCCTATCATTTTTTAATCATAAAAATTTTTTTTAATGACAAAAAGATAAAATCAGTAGTAATGTTTTCCCAGATTTTGATTATGTTTGAAAAAAAGCACTACACATAAATTAGTTTAAACGTATGATTATTGAAAATAATTCTTTTTTGAACGCTAAGAACAGATACTTGAGGTTAGTAGGAAAAGGATGTCATAAATAGTCTAAAGTATTTCTGTAAATAAACAAGAAATATTATCTCTGTAACTACTACGGATAAAAGATAGGTTTGTAAGAATGTAATAGATTAGTAAATGAATAACACGAATATTCTTAGATCAATAAAAGCTATCATTGATTCGCTTAAAGTATTGTATTAAAAGTATCGTCATATCGTCTATGTAAATGATTCGTTTCCGCTGGTGATTTATTTGTTATAGAAATAGCAAACTCAATGATTATTGTTCGTTGTTTTTGTCCAAATGGTGGTTACGTCGTATTTTTACTCATAGAGAATACCTACAAGAAAGGGAGGAAGGGACAATTCATCTAAAATTTTTTTGTAAATGGGTGATTTAGGAACATCCACTTTTAGAAGTTTCCTAAGAAAAAGGATTGGAACAAAACAAATACATAAAAATGCGAGGAGTGTAAGATATGCCAATAATTGATTTCAGAGAAACAGGTGGAAAGTTCATTAATCGAATGCATGACGCTAATAAGACAAATACTCAAGAAGATTTGAGTAGATTAGCTGTTCGGACAGGAAATGAATCCCTAAATGTGAGAGCAAACCCAATTATTTCTTATCTTTATTATTCGACAGGTATTCTTCAAAATATAACACTACAGCCGATAAATCAAAGGAATGATCGAATTGTAGGAAATGCAAGCACCTCATTTGGAGAAAGAAATCAAGAAAATCCTTCGTTTGATTTAAATACTAGAGCAAATGCAACTCAAAGCTATCGTAATGTATTACAGATCATTCCCCAAGTCAGTATAGATCAAAGAGTTACAGCGCCAAATGAGCTAGCTAATATGACAGGTACGCTTCCTAAACAATTTAATAGTGAGTATGTTTCTAAAAAGAAATTGAAATTTAAACGTAAAGAATCTAGTGAACATAAGGGCAATACATCTCGCAATACAAGTGATGTAATGCAACAATCCCTAAATGAAAGTAGACAGATCAATCCAAGACATCACCGAGCGCTCTCCAAAAAATCCTCCTATTTAATTAAGAAAGTCACAAGTGAGTTACATGATCAGAGAGTAAAAATTCTGAATAGTATTCAAAATGATGAAATGTTTAAGTCTGAAGTAAGATCATCCAACCAAGAGCAAACATCCCAAACAAAAGACAATGAGCTAACGAATAATGGGAATACTTCCTGGCAAGAAGAAAAGTTTCACTTGTCACAGGAAGGTGTAGATTCAATTAAGAAAGATACAAGTGAACTACATGATCAGGAAGTAAAAAGTCCGAATACTATTCAAAAAGATGAGACTTCTTTTGTTTATAAAATCCCTAAGTTTGAAGCAAGAACATCCAAGCGAAATCAGGAAACAGACTCTCGTAATCGAACAACCAATATGGAAAATCAGGGAATGACAAAGAAATTTGTACAAGGTTCTCAGCAAGCCTCTTCATCCCAAACAAAAGATAGTCCAAATTCAGATTTTAGATTGCGAGAAGAAAATGAGTCAACAAGCACTGGAATAGCGTCATGGCAAAAAGGAAAGTATCACTTGTCACAGGAAGGTGTAGATACAACTCAGAAATCGACGATTGAACTACAGGATAAGGTAATACAAAGTTTGAAGAGTATTCAAAATGATGACATATCTAAGTTTGAAGCAAGACCATCCAAGCGAAATCAGGGAACAGACTCACGTAATCGGACAATCTATATGGAAAAACAGAGAATGACAAAGGAATTTGTAGAAGGTTTACAGCAAGCCACTTCATCCCAAACAAAAGATAATCCTGTATTTGAAGCAAGAAATGTAAGAGGTGAAA
Organism: Enterococcus mundtii; assembly: GCF_013394305.1. Classification (NCBI taxonomy): domain Bacteria; kingdom Bacillati; phylum Bacillota; class Bacilli; order Lactobacillales; family Enterococcaceae; genus Enterococcus; species Enterococcus mundtii. The sequence goes on from NZ_AP019810.1 coordinate 2,509,801, forward strand.
ACGAAGAAAGCTTAACACACGGTATAGGAGAAAGTCTAATCAAGTTCGGAGAGCAAGCATATCCTTATCGTTCTAAGGCTGAAATATATTAACAGGCGATTCCTACGCAACTGTCTCAAAATAAATCACAGGATCTGTATAACAGCTTGGCGAATCAAAAAACTATTGATTTAAAAGATACACGGACAGGTGAATATATTTTAAAAATGATAGAATCATCGGATGGACAGAATTTCCCCGCAGAATTGAAGGATTTTTTGAAAGATTTACAGCAAGCTCCTTCATCCCAGACAAAAGACATTCCAATTCCAGAGTTTAGATTGAGAGAAGAACATCATATAGCAAGCAATGGGATCGATTCCTGGCAAAAAGAAAAGTCTCATTTGTCACAGGAAAGTTTAGAACCAAATAAGAAAGAGTCAAGGGAACTATATGATCAGTTGGTACACGGCACGAGCAGCATAAAAAAAGATGAGACTTCTTTTGTTTATGGAATGCCTAAATTTGAAGCCAGATCATCCAAGGGGGATCAGAGAGCAGAATCACTCGATCGGCTAACGAATATAGAGAATCTAGGAATCTTTAAGAAGTTTTCAGATGGGCTAAGCATCGATAAATTTTCGTCAGCCAAAGCAAAAAACGACATTGATAAAAACCTACAAACGTTTATTGAAAAACAAAACGGAAATAAGCCAAGGTTATCTGTGCTTGTAGGGAATGCTAAAGTAAAAAGTCAAAATATAATTAATCAAGAAAAATAGCGTTCAAGAGCAAATCGAAAAGAACCAAGTTTGAGCATATAGTTAATTGAAGACAATAAAAAGATGACTAAAAAATTAGGATAGTAGTACTTTTCTACCACAAACGTTATCAAGGCTAATGGGAAAACAGAATGTTGACTACGGTAAATAATGAATGCCAATTAAATAAATAGAAGGAGTGAAAGGAATGCCAGGAGAAAATCATAACGAGAGAATAGGACGATTCGACAACAGTGTTATAGACAAGCAAGATCCGCATGGGTTAGAGCGTGAGTTAAGGGCTCTGAGTAATCAAAGAAGATTTCATCTGAATAGAGGGGAATTTTCTGCTTTCACGGGAGCGGTATACGCAACCAGTGTGTTAAATATGTTAACACCAGTGGTTGCGCATGGCCCTAATCGATTGAATGTACCAAAAGAAAAAAACAACGAAATGAAAAGAACTTCCGAACAATCAATGGATTATCTACGTACCTCCAACATCACAGCTAGTCATACACAGAGCAATAACGTTTCCCCTCACAACATGACAATTGATTTAAAAAATACACTTAATCACTGGGACGTTGAACTTAACAATTTAATGGTTTCAAATAAAAAGGATATTAATAAAAATGTTCATCAGAGACCACGAAGAACACTAAATCAGCGAAGCCAATTTAGAAATCTTACAGCAGAAAATGTTGCAGAACAAATTAAAAATACTTTGAAAGGTTTTGTTGAGGAAATCCAGAAGCCCCCGACGTCGGTTGGAGCAGCAAACCTACCTTTAGAGGAAATCCAGAAGCCCCCGACAGCGGTTGGACAAGTAAATCTACCATTTGGGGAAGCCCAGAAGCCTCAAACAGCGATTGAACCAGTTAAAAAAACGTTTGAGGAAATGTACACGCCTAGCACAGCACTTGAACGATTGGATCACCCTCCCAAGATAAACGAGGCATTTTGGGATAAAGTAACTAAAGTCTTTACTGATTTTTTCAGGCAATATGAAATACCTACTGATAGAGGTGGTGGGCAAGGAGCAAAGGATCAATCCATGTTGTCCTATGTTTCAAATTTGATGTCTTTTGCATTGCCTGATCTCCAATTATTTACTATTAACCTAGGGAAAGCAAATAAAGACAATATATCACCCCAATCGTTTGATCAACCTACTTCCTCTGACCATAGTTTGGGACAAGAAAATTTTGCAACTCAAATTTTGGATGCAACGAAAATACTAATCAATGAGTTTACGAATCATGATTTATCCAAAAGCTTATCGAAGGATATAGCAAGTTACAAAAACCTCAGGGATGAGCAAAATTCAGGGCTTACGCAAGAAGCGAAGATTTCAAGCCAATCCAATCAACGCCAATTTGATTTCTCAGCCTGGAATGAGCAATTTTAAAAATACTGAGGTAATTCTTCATCCTCAGGCTACTGATACCCCGGTTCCAAGTAAGAAAGAATTGGAACAGGAGTACTTAAAAAGAAGAAGACGGATGATAAAGGAATGGGATGAGCCAGATAGAGTGAAGAATCAAAGAGAAATGTCCGCAGATCGCGAAAATTCACATCTGGCAAACAGTGTGGAAAGAATGACGACTAATAAAGAAGTGGGGATCGATCCGAATAATTTCGATCCGAGATTAGAAAAAAACTTTAATAAATTTAAAGAAGCTATGAAAGGAACACAGAAAAATTCTCGGCAGAATTTGGCTTTAAATAATCGACATTCGAATCCATTGCCCAATACTTTGATGAACCAACAATCTACTCAAACAGCAACAGGTAAAAAAGTGTCAACCTTAGAGAATAGTGGGGCTCAATATCAGAAAAAGCAAAAAGAAGGAAGTAATCAAGTAAGATTCGAACAAGTGGGTCATTCAACACGGTCGGGGGCTGGAGTTCGAATTGAAAACAAGAAAAGTTTTTCGATGCTAACAAGTGATGCGAGAGTAAAAGCCAACATAAAAATATATCGAATCAAGTAAGACAGCAACCAAGAACAAACAAAAAAGAGGTTAGTTTAAGTATGTAGTAACCAATGTGACAGGCTCTTGATGATAATAATTAATAACAGGAAATGGAGGTTACGCCAAATTTGGCGCAACCTCCATTATTTTTACATGACACTGATTACAGCAGTTAGAACGACTGAACCGATTGTCAAAATCAACATTGTCCAAATCACTAATTTTGTGACTTTCGCAAAAGTGCTTGTTTGTTTTTTTTCTCGCATCGTGATTACCTCGATTTATTATTGTTAAGTTGATTTTACATGCTTTTCATTGATTCTACAAGAGGGCATCTCTATAAAAACTTACCTTTTTTCAAATAATAAGTGGTCAGAAGTGAAATGATCACGGTCAATAGTATCAACCAAAGAAAAGCATCATCCCTTTCGGCAATTGGTAGTTTAATATTCATACCGTAAATACTTCCAATGATTGTTGGAATCGTTAAGATAATCGTTAAAGAAGTTAAAATTTTCATAATATTATTTAAGTTGTTTGAAATGATGGCAGAGAATGTTTGGTTCATCTGTTCGACAAGCTTTAAGCGGATACGAGCGGTGGTCTTTGCTTGTTCTGTTTCGATAATCACGTCTCTGAGGTGATTCATCATCGCGTGATTATTTTTTACCGATTGGTTCTCGGCTAGTTGTTGTAACGCTTCAAGATTCGAGGCAGTCGCTTCTTTGAAATAAACCAAGCTTTTTTGGATATCCATGATTTGATACAATTGCTTATTTTCAGTTGAGACTTTTAGTTGTGTCTCCAACAGATCACATTGGGCAAGTAAGGTAGAAAGATAAGTGTTATAGGACTGAGTGATCTGCCAAAGTAACTGCATAAAAATATTTAGAGTGGTCGAAAGATCGTTTCTTTGAAACGTTTGATGAAAGACTTTTTTCAAAAAAAGTGGTTCGTGATTCGTAATTGTGATAAGCTTCTTTTTGGGCGTGAGAATAATCGAAAACGGATAAGTATCTACTTGGAAATATCCGCTAGGACTTGTTTTTGGAAAAGGGTATTGTAATAATACCAATGCTGGTTTTGTCAGCTTTTCTTGATTAAATTCTTCTACCCTGGAGTTTTCTGCATCGTCTAAGACAGACGTGAGGTAATCTTTAGGTATTTGGAACTGTTTGATCAATTGATTGATTTCTTCTTCTGTGGGTCGCTCGACACAATACCAAATGGTTTCAGCCGTTTCTTCCATTGAATCAACCAATTTCTGGTCTTCAAGTGTAAAATACTTTATCATTGGGAACCTCCTCAATACTTCTTTCTTCTATTATAACCAATTCTTGAAAAGAACACATTGAAAGAGACTACCCACTGATCATCAATCTTGATTTGTCAAACAACGGCTGCAACAACATAATAAAACAGTATAAATTTAAACTAAATGAAATCGTTGTGTAAACTAAATTACGTATACTGAACGCAACGATAAAAAAGGAGATTTGTCGAATGGGTAGTTTTTCACCACTTGTATTGTTTTGGTACATCTTTCCGGCAATCGTGATTTTTGGTTGTCAATTTCTAGTAAAAATATTTGCATTGACTCGGCGTTTCAAAGTCAAAGCACCTGATTTAGCCGTTCCTTTTTTGTGGGGAGGCATCCATGCATTGTCTCGTAATACCGATACGTCTTCATTTTTGCCCTTTTTATTGATCACTATCCTTTTAATGGCAATCTGTATCGCGTTATTCCAAGCTTATTATTATGACGAACTTGTGTATTCACGTTATTTCAAAATGACTTGGCGTCTTACTTTTTTGGTAACCTTAGTCATGTATATCGTTTTGATCGTCCTAAACATTCTTTCGTTTCTCTAGTATGGCGCAATCAGGCTGTTAAAAGACTTTAAAAAATCTTTTATCAGCTTGATTGTTAAAATTTTTTTTACTAATCAAAAAGTTATTCTCAGATTTCCCATAAAAGGTGGTAGAAAGTGGGGGATTGTGGTAGACTGATTTTAGTTAGTGGAGGATTGGGGGTAGTTTCGATGTTAATGGGCGAATTTCGGCATAATATTGATGCAAAAGGTCGCTTGATCGTGCCTTCAAAACTGCGTGAAGAATTAGGCGAACAATTCGTGTTGACTCGTGGATTAGATGGTTGTCTTTTTGGCTATCCGATGAGCGAATGGAACGAATTAGAGTCGAAACTCAATGATATGCCTCTAGCAAAGAAAGACGCTAGAACCTTTGTCCGTTTTTTCTACTCAGCAGCTACAGAATGTGAGTTGGACAAGCAAGGACGTATCAATATCCCTAATACATTAAGAAACTACGCAACTATAACGAAAGAGTGTGTCATTGTTGGAGTGTCAAACCGGATCGAAATTTGGGATGAAGCCAAATGGCAAGAATTTTCAGAAGCTGCGGAAGAAAACTTTAATGAAATCGCTGAAAATATGATTGATTTCGGATTATAAGAAATAGGAAGAGGCTGACCAATGACTGAAACATTTCAACACTATACAGTCATGTTAAAAGAAACGGTAGATGGACTTGCAATCAAACCGAACGGAATTTATGTGGACTGTACACTCGGCGGGGCCGGACATAGCGAATACTTATTAAGCCAATTGAATACAGAGGGTCATCTTTATGCATTTGATCAAGATCAGATCGCAATCGATCACGCAAAAATCCGTTTGGCTGAGTATGTCGAAAAAGGTATGGTCACTTTTATCAAAGCAAATTTCCGTGAGCTTGAAGAGCGCTTGACTGAATACGTACCTAAGGTCGATGGGATACTTTACGACTTAGGCGTATCTTCGCCACAGTTAGACGAAGCAGAACGTGGATTCAGTTATCATCAAGATGCGCCTTTGGATATGCGAATGGATCAATCGGCACCTTTGTCAGCATATCATGTGATCAACGAATATCCTTATAACGAATTAGTAAAGATCTTCTTTCGTTATGGAGAAGAAAAATTTTCAAAACAAATTGCCAGAGAAATTGAACGGGTGAGAAAAGATCATCCGATTGAAACAACCGGGGAATTAGTAGAAATCATCAAACAGGTGATTCCTGCCCCAGCAAGACGAAAAGGCGGTCATCCTGCAAAACGCATTTTTCAAGCTGTGCGAATTGCAGTCAATGATGAGCTAGGTGCGGAGCAAGCCTCCTTAGAGCAAGCAATCCGCTTATTGAAGGTCGGTGGCCGGCTCAGTGTGATCACTTTCCACTCATTAGAAGATCGGATCGTCAAAAACATGTTCAAAGAATATAGTACGATCAAAGATTTACCACCAGGGTTGCCGGTCGTACCTGATGAGTTCCAACCTGAATTAAAAGTGATAACGAGAAAACCGATGTTACCATCTGAAGAAGAAGTGGCAGAAAACAATCGTTCTCGTAGTGCAAAATTGCGTATCGCTGAAAAAATACGAGAGAAAGAGGAGTAGAAGAATGGCAGAACTAAAGAAAGTCCAACAATATCCATATGATTTACAAGAAATTGAACTACCAGAGCAACCTCTGCCAGATTCACCCTCAGAGAAAGAAATCGTTCTTCCTCAATCTCCAGCAAAACGTTTGAAGCAAATCTCTATTTTCGAAAAGCTTGCCGTAGTGTGTATTGCTTTTTCTGTCATCGCACTTTGCGTATTAACAGTGATGTTACGAACTAATATTAGTGGTATGGAAAAGCAAATCGGGGCGCTACAGGTTGAATATAATGAAAAAAATCAAGAAAAAATCAGTTTGGAGCAAGAGAAAAGTGAACTTTCTCGTACCGAGCGTGTTAAAAAAATCGCAGAAGAAAAAGGGTTGTCAATCAATGACGACAATTTAAGGAAAGTGAAGTAAATGAGTCTTAAAAATAAATTCCGGCGGTTTATGGAAAAGAAAAATCTAAATCCGATGAACAATCGCAAAAAAGTAGGTATCATTTTATTTGCTACGAGTATTGGATTGTTCTTTTTATTTGCCGTTCGTTTTGCATACATCGTGATCGGTGGACATGTGGCTGGTACATCATTAGAAGAAAAAACGAACCAGCTTTATCAAGGTAGTGAAGAGGTCAAGGCAAAACGAGGCACGATCTTTGACCGTAATGGGGTGGCACTAGCAGAAGATGCCACGTCTTACTCGATCAAAGCAATTCTTTCCGAAACATACACGACTGGAAACAAAAAATTATATGCACAAGAAAAAGATTTCGATACACTTGCGGATATTATCAGCAAAAACCTTTCAATGGAAAAAAGTAAAGCCTTGAAGGTGCTACGCGATGGAGCCGAGCAAAATCTCTACCAAGTAGAATTTGGGAATTATGGACGTAATATCACCCAAGAGACGAAACAAAACATCGAAGTAGAGATGAAAGCGGCTGATGTTAATGGGCTTTATTTCGATAATCATCCTGCACGTATGTATCCTAGTGGGATATTTTCTTCCCATTTTATTGGCTATGCGGTACCGGATGAAGAAGAAAATGGTCTGGTTGGCCGACTTGGGATCGAATCTGCTTATAATGATATTTTGAGTGGACAAAACGGAAAGATCTATTATCAAAAAGATAATTTCCAAAATCCATTACCAGGTACTGTAGCAGAAGAAGAAAAGGCAACAGACGGTAAAGATGTGTATACGACTCTTGATAGTCGTCTGCAGAGTTACTTAGAAACATTGATGGATCAAGTCAATGAAGAATATCAACCTGAAGAATTGACTGCGATATTGATGGAAGCTAAAACTGGCGAGATCACTGCGATGAGCCAACGCCCGACGTTCAATCCTGAGACGATGGAAGGGTTGACTGGTGAAGATGCTGTGTGGCGTAACATCCTTGTACAAGATTCTTATGAACCAGGTTCAACAATGAAAATCTTCACGACAGCAGCAGCAATCGAAGAAGGTAAATTCGATGAAAATGAGTCTTTCCTATCTGGACAGATCAAAGTAGCTGATGCCACGATCAATGACCATGACTTTGGTAAAAAAGGAATGCTGACCATGCGTCAAGCTCTTTCATGGTCTAGTAACGTGGGTATGGTAATGCTGGAACAGCGTTTAGGTGGCAAGTGGTTTAACTATTTGCAAAAACTAGGATTTGGGCAAAGTACTCACTCTGGTTTAGATGATGAAGTTGCGGGTGCTTTACCAACTGCTAATATCGTTGACCAAGCGATGAGTGCGTATGGTCAAGCGATTGGTGTCACGAATTTCCAAATGATGAAAGCTTTCAGTGCGATCGCCAACAACGGCACTATGATCCAACCACGTTACATTAGTAAGATCGTTGATCCAAATACTGGAGAAGAAGTCTCTACTGAAACGGAAGTGTTAGGACAGCCATTTTCGAAAGAAACGACAGAAAAAGTTCGTGAGTATATGCGAGATGTCATAGAAGATGAAAATTACGGTAGTGCTTACGGAGTATATAATGTTCCGGGATACAATATTGCAGCTAAAACAGGAACAGCCCAGATTGCTTCTGATACAGGAGGATATCTAACAGGTGATACCGCGTATCTGTATTCGATCGTCGAAATGGTACCAGCTGAGGATCCCGAATATGTCCTTTATCTGACAATGAAACATCCTAAGACATATGACCGCACGGCTTTAGCAAAAATTGCGAACCCCTTACTGAAACGAGCAATGGATTTCAAAGAAGCTGAAACAGCTACGCCAGAAGAGAAAAAGACGGAAAATATCACTGTTTCTGACTATCGTAATTTAAATCCTGATATTGCCGCTGCTGATGCACAAAAGAGCGGTTTGCAACCAGTAGTCATTGGCGATGGAAATAAGGTAGAAGCGCAATCCACAGCAAATGGGGATGAGCTGATATCGGGAGAAAAATTGATTCTATATAGTGGTGGTACTGCATTGATGCCTGATGTGACAGGTTGGTCAAAGGCGGATATCATGAAATTAGGAAAAATACTTGGTGTCGAAGTGACATTCCACGGTGATGGTTACTGTACAGAACAAAGCCTCGCACCTTATGAAAAAATATCTGACGAAACATTAAGTTTCCATCTAAAAGAATAATAGGAGAGAAGAGAGCATGGATTTGACACAAACATTAATTCCCATTGCGAGTAGTTGTGCAATGACGATTGCAACAATGCCGTTATTTATTGGTTATTTTCAAATGAAAAAACAAGGCCAAGCCATTCGTGAGGAAGGACCTAAATGGCATAATGTAAAAGCCGGAACTCCAACGATGGGGGGATTGGTGTTTTTAGTCAGTGCGCTCTTGACTGGTATCTGGGTAGGCGCTTGGCAACAACAGTTAACGCCTACTCTTTTCATCCTACTTTTTGTACTTGCCCTATATGGAGCAATTGGTTTTTTGGATGATTTCATCAAAATCTTCAAGAAAAGAAATATGGGATTGAACTCAAAGCAAAAATTGATTGGCCAAATTGTTGGGGGAATCATCTTTTATCTCGTTTATCGTGGTGAAGGATACCCTGGAACACTGAATTTTTTTGGAATTGCTCTTCCATTAAGTTGGTTGTACGGATTATTCGCGATTTTCTGGTTAGTTGGCTTTTCCAATGCTGTTAACTTAACAGATGGTATTGATGGCTTAGTAGCTGGATTAGGAAGTATTTCTTTTCTGACCTACGCAGTTATCGCTTGGCACCAACAGCAGTATGATGTCTTAATTATCTGCTTGAGTGTTTTAGGTGGTTTACTAGGATTTTTCGTCTATAATCGCAAGCCTGCCAAAATATTCATGGGGGATGTCGGTTCCTTAGCATTAGGAGGATTGTTAGCAGCAATCTCGATCATGCTCAATCAGGAATGGACATTACTATTGATCGGTCTGATGTATGTCATCGAAACAGCTAGCGTGATGTTACAAGTATCTTCTTTCAAGTTGACTGGTAAAAGAATCTTTAAAATGTCACCGATCCATCATCATTTCGAGATGAGTGGTTGGTCTGAATGGAAGATAGATACTGTCTTTTGGATAACAAGTGTAATTACTTCATTGATCACATTGTGGATCGTATGGTAGGAGATGACGAGAATGAAAAAAATAACAACTTATGAAAATAAAAAAGTCCTTGTATTAGGATTAGCAAAAAGTGGATTTAGTGCGGCCAAGTTATTACATGAACTGGGCGCACTTGTCACCGTTAATGACGGAAAACCGTTTGATGAAAATCCTGAAGCCCAAGAATTGCTTTCTTTAGGGATCAAAGTAGTGACTGGTAGTCACCCAATTGAATTATTAGATGAAAAATTTTTAATGCTGGTCAAAAATCCAGGTATTCCTTATACACATCCATTAGTTGCAAAAGCTCAAGAAATGGGTATTCCGGTAATTACGGAAGTTGAACTGGCTTACGAAGTAGCGGAATGCCCAATTATCGGCATAACAGGCACCAACGGAAAAACGACGACAACAACAATGACTGGGTTATTGTTGAATGCGGGGAAATCAGCAGGTATCACTCGTTTAGCTGGTAACATTGGCTTTCCTGCAAGTAGTGTGGCACAAGAAGCTAATCCGGAAGACAAGATTGTTATGGAACTTTCAAGTTTTCAATTGATGGGAATTACTGATCTTCGTCCCCATATTGCAGTGATCACGAATATCTATGAGGCACACATCGACTATCATGGCTCTCGTCCAGCCTATGTCAAAGCTAAATGGCATTTGCAAAAAAACATGACGTCAGAGGATTATCTTGTACTGAATTGGAATCAGAAAGAATTACAGGAACTAAGTAAAAAAACAAAAGCGAAAGTGTTACCTTTTGCGACAGATCAAGTCTTAGCGACAGGTGCTTATTCTTTTGAGGGAGTTATTTATTACGACAAAGAAAAAGTCATGGAGATCTCAGAAATAGGTGTTCCAGGGGCGCACAATGTTGAAAATGCGTTAGCAGCTATTACTGTTGCAAAACAATATAATGTCTCAAATGAAGAAATAAAAGAAACATTGAGTCATTTTCATGGCGTACCACATCGTACACAATATGTTGGTGAGGTGCAAGGACGTAAATTTTACAATGATTCGAAAGCCACAAATATCTTAGCAACCAAGATGGCATTAAGCGGATTTCAACCAGAAAAATTAATTTTAATCGCCGGTGGACTTGATCGGGGCAATAGCTTTGATGAACTCATTCCATCACTTGAAGGAGTGAAGGGATTGATCACTTTTGGTGAAACTAAAGAGAAATTGAAGGATGCTGGTGAAAAAGCGGGCATACCAACGGTCTGCACAGCAGAGTCTGTGGAAGCTGCGGTTCCTGTAGCTTTAGAAAATAGCGAACCAGGAGATGTGGTTTTATTATCACCAGCCAATGCAAGTTGGGATCAATATCCTAATTTTGAGATCCGTGGTGATCGCTTTATGGAAGCCGTTAGAAAATTAAAAATAGAAAAGTAGAAACGAGCGATAAAAACTATGAAAATTTTGGTAACAGGTGGAGGAACCGGTGGACATATCTATCCCGCGCTAGCCTTCGTCAATTATGTGAAAACACAAGAGCCGAACGCCGAGTTTATGTATGTAGGTGCAAAACGTGGTTTGGAAAACAAAATCGTTCCAACCACCGGGATTCCTTTTCATACCTTAGAGATCCAAGGATTTCAGCGAAAGTTTTCACTAGCTAATGTCAAAACGATCCAATTATTCTTAAAAAGTATCCATCAAGCGAAAAAAATACTAAAAGAATTTCAACCAGATATCGTGATGGGAACCGGTGGTTATGTTTCTGGGGCAGTTGTGTATGCTTCTGCTAAGTTAGGGATTCCGACAATCATCCATGAACAAAATAGTGTACCGGGGATGACAAATAAATTTTTGAGTCGTTATGTGGATCGAATCGCGCTTTCTTTTAAAGATGCAGCAACCTTTTTCCCAGAGGACAAATCAGTTTTGATCGGTAACCCGCGAGCACAAGAAGTTGCAGATACGATGAAAACAGATATTCTAAAAAAATTTGATCTCGATCCTAAGAAGAAAACAGTCTTGATTTTTGGAGGAAGCCAAGGGGCATTAAAAATCAATCAAGCTGTTACTTCTTATTTGGATACATTTGAAGCGACGGATTATCAGATCCTTTATGCATCAGGAGAACGTTATTATCAAAGTATTAAGGAAAAGTTAGGAGAAACAAAAGCAAATATCAGTATTCAACCTTACATCAATGAAATGGCAGCGGTGATGGCGGCAAGTGATCTATTGGTCGGACGAGCAGGGGCGACCTCCATTGCTGAGTTGACCGCACTTGGGTTACCTGCGATCCTTATCCCAAGTCCTTATGTGACAAACGATCATCAGACAAAAAACGCGATGAGTCTCGTTCGAGTTGGGGCGGCTAAGATGATTGCGGATGGAGAGTTGGATGGTGATTCATTGGGTGCCACGATAAATGAGATCATGACAGATGAAACACTACAACAAAATATGTCAACTGCCTCTAAAACATTAGGTATCCCGGATGCGTCTGAGCGTTTGTATCAACTAGCAAAATCGTTAATCATAGAATAAGGTGGTGGTCATAGATGAGTAAGAAAAAAGAAACAAAAAAAACGCCTGAGAAGTCAAACGATGAAAACTCGCTGACGCCTTGGCAAATGGCCAACCGAAAATACTTAGAAGAACATAAAGAACACACAGATCATCAGACAGGAACAAGTGAAAAAAGCGAGCATAAAGAAGAACAAAAAGAACCTACACCTCCTAAAAAAGAAGAACTACTTGTTGAAGAAGATGATTTATTAGACTATGAAGAAATCGAACATAAGAAAGACGGGGGACCGTATAATGGTTCGTTTATTGATCGCTTGCCTAATTTAAAAAATTATCGAAACAAAGTTTTATACAAAAGGCTGAGTTTAATCATTTCCATTCTTTTGATTCCTTTGTTATTTTTGATTTATTATGTTTCCCCGTTGAGCAAATTAGAGGGCGTTTCTGTTTCCGGAAATGAAGTTGTTTCGAAAGAAGAAATATTGAAGGATACGCAATTAGCATTGAATCAGCATATTTGGGGACAGTATTGGCAGCGCCAAAGTTACATCGATCATTTGAAAAAAGAGCAGCCTCGAATAAAATCTGCTACGATCGGTTTTAGTAGTGTCAATACATTTGATCTGTCTGTCACTGAATATAAAGAGATTGCTTTGATTTTAACGGACGGAAAATATAGCCCTGTGATCGAAGATGGAACAGTGTTGAATGAAATAGTTGAAAGTCCAACAAAAAATCTGCCGATCCTAGAAGGATTTACTGACTCAACAAAAATCAAAGATTTAGCAAAAGAATATAATAAATTATCTCCAGAGTTACAAAAAGCCATTTCGGAAATCAAATATACGCCTCGTAATACGAATCAAAATTTGATCCAGCTGAATATGAACGATGGGAACCAAGTGATCGTCAATATTACTAACTTAGCAACGCAAATGAATTTTTATGCGCAAGTAGCTAGCGAAATGGAAGAAAATGGTGTGATCGACATGGAAGTAGGGATTTTTTCTTACCCTTACTCAAATAATAGCGAAGAAGCGCAAGAAGATGGATCAGAAGAAAGTACAGAGGCAAGTGCGCAAAGTGCGGATCAAACTTCTACTTCAGAAACGGGCGTTGATGAGCCTCAAATAAGTGAGAATCAAGGCGAAATGAATCCAACAAATGAAAATACGACCCCATCTTCGTCAAGTTTAGATGAAAATTAAGAAAACCACTGTAAAATGTGATAATCTACTTTCTAAAAACTGGTAATTTATGGTAAAATTGGAAACAGTGAATATATCTATTAAGTATATTTTTAAAACGGACGTTATTGGTTCGCATGTATATGGAATAGTTAAGTAGGAGGGAATCCCATTCATGGCAAAAACAGGAATGTACGTAGGCCTTGATATTGGAACGACATCTGTCAAAGTTGTCGTGGCTGAATATATCGACAGCCAAATGAATATTATTGGAGTAGGGAACGCAAAATCAGAAGGGATTAACCGAGGCATCATCGTTGATATCGATAAAACAGTACAAGCGATACAGCGAGCAGTGCGTCAGGCAGAAGAAAAAGCCGGCATTCAAATCAAAAGTGTAAGCGTGGGTCTACCAGCAAACATGCTTGAAGTAGAAAACTGCCAAGGGATGATTGCAGTAAACGGAGATTCAAAAGAAATCACCGATGAAGATGTCCGCAATGTGGCTTCAGCTGCACTGGTTCGTTCAATACCTCCTGAACGTCAAATCGTGTCAATTTTACCACAGGACTTTACGGTAGATGGATTCGAAGGCATCAAAGATCCTCGTGGGATGATCGGTGTCAGATTAGAAATGTATGGTCTGTTATTTACTGGACCAAAAACAATCATTCATAACATTCGTAAATGTGTTGAAAATGCGGGATTGATCGTCAATGAATTAGTGATCACACCTTTAGCGTTGACTGAATCAATTCTTTCGGATGGAGAAAAAGATTTTGGTACAATCGTTATCGATATGGGTGGCGGACAAACAACAACAGCTGTCATGCATGACAAACAGTTGAAATTCACGAGCCTAGATCAAGAAGGTGGCGAATTTGTCACAAAAGATATCTCCATTGTTTTAAATACTTCCTTCAACAATGCAGAAGCATTAAAAATAAATTACGGGGATGCATATCCAGAACGTACCTCAGAGCAAGAAGAATTTCCGGTAGATGTGATCGGCCAAACAGAACCTGTTCGAGTCGATGAACATTACCTATCAGAAGTAATCTCTGCTCGAATGGAACAAATCTTCAATAAAGCAAAAGAAGCGTTAGATCAAATCGAAGCGTTAGAGCTGCCTGGCGGTATCGTCTTAACTGGTGGGGCAGCAAGCCTTCCAGGTGTCGTTGATTTGGCACAGGAAATATTTGGCGTAAATGTGAAGCTTTATGTACCAAATCAAATGGGTCTAAGAAATCCAGTATTTACAAACGTGATCAGTATCGTTGATTACTCTGCGAATTTAAGTGAAGTATACCAATTAGCTAAAATCGCTGTTATGGGGGAATCAGCACCTGTTCATTATACAACCAATGAGCCGGAAGCTCACACATCTTATGAACAATACGATGTGGCAGAAGAAACAACGTATAACGAAGAACCAGAAGAAAAAAATTCTGGCGAAAACGTAACAAGTAAAATCAAAGGATTTTTTACCAATATATTTGATTAATCATCGTGGGAGGAAAAAAACATGGAATTCTCAATTGATAATAACATCAATGACGGCGCAGTCATCAAAGTAATCGGCGTCGGTGGCGGAGGCGGAAACGCTGTAAACCGTATGATTGAAGAAAACGTTAAAGGTGTTGAATTTATCACTGCCAACACAGACGTCCAAGCATTAAAAAATTCAAAAGCTGAAACAGTGATCCAATTAGGACCTAAATACACACGTGGTTTAGGTGCAGGTTCACAACCAGAAGTTGGCCAAAAAGCAGCTGAAGAGAGTGAACAATCTCTACGTGAAGCATTAGAAGGCGCAGACATGATCTTCATCACTGCTGGTATGGGTGGTGGAACTGGTACTGGTGCTGCACCGATCGTTGCTGGAATTGCTAGAGAATTGGGTGCATTGA
Organism: Enterococcus mundtii; assembly: GCF_013394305.1. Classification (NCBI taxonomy): domain Bacteria; kingdom Bacillati; phylum Bacillota; class Bacilli; order Lactobacillales; family Enterococcaceae; genus Enterococcus; species Enterococcus mundtii. The sequence goes on from NZ_AP019810.1 coordinate 2,525,119, forward strand.
CAGTAGGTGTTGTCACTCGTCCATTTACATTTGAAGGACCAAAACGTGGCCGTTTTGCTGCGGAAGGTATCGCACGTTTGAAAGAAAACGTAGATACATTATTGATCATCTCAAACAACCGACTTCTTGAAGTCGTTGATAAAAAGACACCAATGCTTGAAGCATTCCGCGAGGCAGATAATGTCTTACGCCAAGGTGTGCAAGGTATCTCTGATCTAATCACTGCACCAGGTTACGTAAACTTGGATTTTGCTGATGTGAAAACAGTGATGGCAAACCAAGGTACTGCTTTGATGGGTATCGGAGTAGCAAGCGGTGAAGAACGCGTTATCGAAGCAACGAAGAAAGCAATCTCTTCTCCATTATTAGAAACATCGATCGATGGGGCAGAACAAGTCCTATTGAACATCACTGGTGGCTTGGATATGACGTTATTCGAAGCACAAGATGCTTCAGATATCGTAGCAAATGCAGCAACTGGCGATGTAAATATCATCTTAGGGACATCGATCAATGAAGAAATGGGCGATGAAATCCGTGTAACGGTCATTGCTACAGGTATTGATGAAACAAAAAAGGAACGGAAGTCTAGTCGTCCAGCTAGACAAACGTCAACTCAAACGCAATCTTCTGCTCAAAGCAATCGATTAGACATGGACCAAGCAAAACCAATTACTGCTGAGGATGAAAGCAGTTTTGGTGATTGGGACATCCGCCGCGAACAAAATGTTCGTCCAAAAGTGGATGAGTCTAATTACGAAACTATTGAGAAAAAAGAATTTGATACATTCAATCGTGAAGAAACAAAAACAAAAGGTGACGACGAATTGAATACACCGCCGTTTTTCCGTCGTAAAAAATAAAAGGAGGAAGAGCACATGATTGCTGACAACTTGCAGAATATCAAGCAAGACATTCAGGATTCGTGTGCTCTTGTTCATCGTGACCCGAAAGAAGTGACATTAGTAGCTGTTACAAAATCTGTAGAGTCACTCCAAGCTGAAGAATTAATCAATGCTGGAGTCACACATTGTGCAGAAAATCGTGTCGATAAATTGTTGCAAAAAAAACAAGATTTGCTTAAATATTCTGAAGTGAAGTGGCATTTAATTGGTAATTTACAACGCAGAAAGGTAAAATTGATTGTAAATGAAATTGATTACTTTCATGCGTTAGACAGTTTGAAATTAGCAGAAGAAATCCAAAAAAGATTAGAAAAACAGCTAGCTTGTTTTGTGGAAGTCAATGTGTCTGGTGAAGTATCGAAACACGGTATCTCACCAGCGGAGCTTCTACCTTTCTTAGAATCTTTAGCAGCCTATCCAAATATACAGGTAGTGGGACTTATGACTATGGCACCGAAGGACGCTTCTGCTGAACAAATTCATAAAGTATTTGAAACGCTGAGAGAATTGCGTGATCTTGCCCAATCAAAACAATACACACATGCACCATGTACCGAACTGAGCATGGGGATGAGCCAAGATTTTCAACTTGCAATTGAAGAAGGAGCTACATTTATCCGTGTAGGAACAGCGCTATTCAAAGACGAGGAGGAAGAATAATGTCACTTTTAAACAGGGGAGCAATTGCTAATTTTTTCGGATTAGCGGATGAAGAAGAGTACGAATACGAAGATTATCCTGAACAACAACAGGTTGCCAAGCAACCAACTAAATCAAACACACAGTATCAACAACATTCTCCAGCTGTTTCACAGCCGATTGAAAAAAAACAACGTCCAGCGACGACATCTCGTCCGGTTGGTCTTGAGAATGCGCCGATGAACGAAACAAAAAAAGTCATTGAATTACATCAAACTTCTACAAAAAATACGCAAAAAGACCAACGACAAACGAGACCATCTGTTCAACCTAACACACAGGTAGCAGGAAAAATCACAGTGATGGAACCTCGTGCCTACTCTGAAGCGATGACGATTGCTAAAAGGATCATTGCGGGAGAAGCAACATTAGTCAATTTTCGATTAGTAGAAGAAAAGCAGGCTCGACGTATCGTGGATTTCCTAACAGGGACAGTCTATGCGTTAGACGGCGATATCAAACGAGTAGGTGATGAGATTTTCCTTTGCACACCTGCTGGTCTGGAAATCGATAGTTCAACGGCTCAATCTTTCGCAGATGGCAGTATGTTTGATCTGTAAAGAGGAGGAGTAAACATTTATATTCTTTTTATGTTACTTAATTTAATTTCACGTGCTGCATACTTTTACAGCATGATTCTAGTAGTTTATGCGTTACTATCTTGGTTTCCTGGAGGGTACCAATCTAGTCTTGGACGTATATTAGCAAAGATTTGTGAACCATATATCAGCCTATTTGATCGTTTGCCGTTAAGATTTGGACCAATTGATTTTACGATCTTAGCATCGATTTTGATTTTGAATCTTGCCGTACAAGGATTGCAGCATATCGTTTTATGGATGATTACGTTCGCTATTTAGCGTAGAATAAACAGGGAGATAGGAGGGGATCAAGTGGATGCGAATGTATATCAACATTTCCGAGTAGATGAACGTTCTTTTATCGACTCTGTCGGAGATTGGATTGAACAGGTCCAGAGTCAGTATGCACCATATCTGACAGAATTTCTTGATCCGAGACAGTGCTACATCTTAGAGACCCTGATACGTCAAAATAGTGACTTGCGTTTTCAGTTATATGGTGGGTATGAGCAAGCGGAACGGAAAAGATGCTTGATTTTCCCAGACTATTATGAGCCTGTTGATGAAGATTTTGAAATGTCATTATATGAAGTCCATTATCCCAGTAAATTTGCCAATTTAAGCCATGGGAAGATCCTAGGTACATTAGTTGGTACAGGGATAAAACGTTCATATTTTGGTGATATTATTTCAGATGATGAACGATGGCAAGTTTTCATTGCAAATGAAGTCGACCACTTTGTCGTTAATCAAGTGACTAAGATCGGAAAAGTAGCTGTACGCTTAGAGGAAATCAAGTATACAGATATGGTCTTGCCAAAAGATAGCTGGATGCAAGAAAGAGGAACGGTCACTTCACTTAGACTGGACACTGTGATATCGGAAATCTATAATATATCCAGACAACGTTCGAAGCAACTGATCGAAGCAGGTAAAGTAAAAGTCAATTGGACAGAAAATACAAAACCGGACTTTCTACTTGAGTTATTGGAAATTGTTTCGATCAGAGGGTATGGTAGAATACAGATCCAAGACCTTGAGGGGAAAACGAAAAAAGACAAGTGCAGGGTGTTGTTTGGTGTATTACGTAAATAAAACAAGAAGGTGGTTTACTCATGGCTTTAACTCCATTAGATATTCAAAATAAAACATTCCCAACAAAAATGCGGGGATACAATCAAGACGAAGTAGATGATTTCTTAGATTTAGTCGTTCGTGATTACGAAGAAGTAACACAAAGAAATCGTGAATTAGAAAAAGCAGTAAAGCATTCGGAAGAAAAACTTGAGTACTTCAATGAATTGAAAGATGCGTTGAATCAATCGATCATTGTGGCACAAGATACAGCTGACAAAGTAAAAACAAGTGCAAGCAAAGAATCAGAAGTGATTGTTACTTCTGCACAAAACAAAGCGGACGAAATGGTCGCAAATGCTGAAAAACGTGCGCACCAATTAACTACAGATGCTGAAGAAAAAGCACGTCGTATCTTGACAGATGCGACTGAAAAAGCAAGACAATTAGCGACAGAAACAGAGGACTTGAAGAAGAAAACTCGTGTATTCCATCAACGAATCAGCTTGATGTTGGAATCTCAACTTGAACAAGTAAAAAGTCCAGAATGGGATGAGATCCTACAACCATTTTCTAGTTATGTAACAGATAGCCATGAAGTAATCAAAGAAGTTTTGGCAAAACAGCTTGACAATGAAAATGAAAGTGATGTACACTCTGAAACAGGAGTATACGAGTCTCCAGTGACTGCTTTTGATACGCAAGCAATCGATCTTTCGATCATTCCTGGAGAATACGAAGAAGAGTAGAACAGAAAAGCATTTTGACATTCTTAAAGCGAGCCAATGACAGTGTAAGATTGGTAAGACCCTGCAAAGTGAAAGATCCTCTACTTGATTTATTTCTGAACACTAGTAAGAAATAGCGGTTGACCTCGTTATCGGTCTTTGAGAGTTACGATCGTAACTAAATTTGGGTGGTACCACGGCATGTTCGTCCCTAGGATGAGCATGCTTTTTTGCGTTCTGTAAACTATAGTTAAGGAGTGTTTGTATGAAAATGAAAGAAACCTTACAACTAGGAAAAACAAGTTTTCCTATGCGTGGGAATTTGCCAAACCGTGAAGGTGAATGGCAAAAAGAATGGGAAGAAAATCAAATCTATCAACAAAGACAAGCGTTGAATGAAGGCAAACCAAGCTTCATACTTCATGATGGGCCTCCGTATGCAAACGGAAATATCCATTTAGGGCATTCTTTAAATAAAATTAGTAAAGATATCATCATCCGTTCAAAATCAATGTCTGGTTTTCGTGCGCCGTACGTTCCCGGTTGGGATACGCATGGCTTGCCGATTGAGCAAGTGTTGACGAACAAAGGGATCAAAAGAAAAGAAATGACGATGGCTGAATATTTGGAAAAGTGTCGTGAATACGCCCTTTCACAAGTAGACAAACAGCGAGAAGACTTTAAACGTATAGGTGTTGCTGGTGATTGGGAAAATCCTTATGTCACTTTAGATCCTTCCTATGAAGCTGCACAGATCCGTGTGTTTGGTAAAATGGCTGAAAAAGGATATATCTATAAAGGATTAAAACCAATTTACTGGTCACCATCTAGTGAATCCTCATTAGCTGAAGCTGAAATTGAATATAAAGATGTCAAATCTCCTTCAATCTACGTCGCCTTCACTGTGAAAGATGGCAAAGGTCTTTTGGAAGAAGATACTGCTTTCGTTATTTGGACAACTACACCATGGACATTGCCAGCTAACCAAGGGATTGCTGTAAATCCAACATTTACGTATGTCTTAGTAGAAGCTGATGGTCGCAAATTTGTCGTTGCCAAAGATTTGATGGAAACGGTACAACAAGCAATTGGCTGGGAAGCAGTCCAAGTCTTAAAAGAATTTGCAGGACAAGAGATGGAATACATGACAGCGACACATCCATTCTATGATCGTGAATCTTTAGTGATATTAGGAGATCATGTGACGCTGGATGCCGGTACTGGATTAGTTCACACTGCACCTGGACACGGGGAAGATGACTATATTGCAGGAAATCGTTACAAATTACCTGTTGTTTCTCCCGTTGATTCTAAAGGTGTATTTACTGATGAAGCTCCTGGATTCGAAGGAATCTTTTATGACAAAGCAAATCCAATGATCACGGATCTATTAAAAGAAAAAGGTGCCTTGTTGAAATTGGATTTCTTCACCCATAGTTACCCACATGACTGGCGTACTAAAAAACCTGTCATTTATCGTGCAACACCACAATGGTTTGCTTCAATCAATGATTTCCGCCAAAACATTCTTGATGAAGTGGAAAAAGTTGATTGGATCATTCCATGGGGAAAAACACGTCTTTACAATATGGTACGTGATCGCGGCGATTGGGTCATCTCACGCCAACGTGCTTGGGGCGTCCCACTACCAATCTTTTATGCTGAAAATGGTGAAGCAATCATTACACCTGAGACGATTGAACATGTCGCTGAATTATTTGCGGCCCATGGCTCAATCATTTGGTTTGAAAAAGAAGCGAAGGACTTACTACCTGAAGGCTTTACGCATCCAGGATCACCAAATGGCGAATTTACTAAAGAAACAGATATCATGGACGTATGGTTTGATTCAGGTTCTTCTCATGAAGCAGTTTTACGTCAACGCCCTGAGTTATCTTTCCCAGCAGATATGTACCTTGAAGGCTCCGATCAATACCGTGGTTGGTTCAACTCAAGTATCACAACAAGTGTCGCGATCAATGGTGTTGCGCCATACAAAGCAGTTCTATCACAAGGGTTCACGTTAGATGGAGAAGGTCGAAAAATGAGTAAATCATTAGGCAATACGATCGTTCCAGATAAAGTGATCAAACAATTTGGTGCGGATATTCTACGTCTATGGGTATCTAGTGTGGACTACGAAGCAGATGTTCGTGTGTCTATGGATATTTTAGGTCAAGTTGCTGAAGTTTATCGAAAAATCCGAAATACGATGCGTTTCCTATTAGCAAATACGGATGATTTTGACCCTAAGAAAGATGCAGTAGCGTATGAAGATCGTCGTTCAGTTGATAAATATATGACAGTTCGTTTAAATCAAGTCATCAAAGAAATCCGTGAAGAAGGATATGATAAGTATAACTTTATGCAAATCTATCGCACAGTGATGAATTTCTTAACAGTTGATCTTTCTTCTTTCTATCTTGATTTTGCAAAAGATGTTGTTTATATTGAAGCAGAAAATGATCATCAACGTCGTTGTATGCAAACTGTTTTTTATGAAACAGCTGTTTCATTAACAAAATTACTGACACCGATCATTCCTCACACAACAGAGGAAATCTGGTCCTTCTTAAAAGAAGAGGAAGCTTATGTTCAATTAAGTGAGTTACCAGGATATGTTGAATATCCTAACCAAGATGAGTTATTAGATACATGGGCGGCCTTCATGGATTTCCGTGATAAAGTCTTAAAAGCACTAGAAGAAGCAAGAAATAGTAAATTGATCGGAAAATCATTAGAAGCAAAATTAACGATCTATCCAAATCAACAGGTGAATCAATTATTGACAGCAGTTGCTGCTGACATTCCTCAATTATTGATCGTCTCACCAGACTACTTTACGGTTATGCCAGAAAACATTGAAGCGCCTGAAAATGCTTTAGTCTTTGATGATGTAGCGATTTTAGTCGAAAAAGCAGAAGGTGAAACATGTGATCGTTGCCGTCAAATCCGTAAAGATGTTGGAACTGATGAAAAATTACCACACTTATGCGGACGTTGCGCACAGCTTGTTGAAGAATTCTATCCAGAAGCAGTCGCAGAAGGTTTTGAATAGAAGTTAGTAAAAAACAACCAAACACATCTTGTGTTTGGTTGTTTTTATGGCTCTTTGTCAATAAGGACTGATGAGTTGTGCAAAATCAAATCTGGGTCAGAATGAACCTCATTCTGGCTCAGATTTTTTGTTATCTTACTTTGATTAATTGATTGATCAAAAAGATTCTAATTCTCATGTTCTCGAATGATTTAAATCCGTAGGATACTCGTTTCATTGTCTTTATGTGGGTATTCTTCGCTTCTATTTTTCCATTGGAATAAGGATAGATCATTGCGTTGGTGATGCCTTCTTCATAGGTCAGAAGGTTTTGAAGCTTTTCCCGAAAGCTGTCATCCAACGTTTCGGGAAGTTCTGCTAATAAGGAGAAAAATAAGTCAGGGTCTTTGTCTCGAAAGGCTTCAACTAATTCATGAAAAAAGGGATACGCCTCCTTTAGGGGCGTAGAAAACTCAAGCAATCGATCAATCATCATTGCTTCAGTAAGAAATGGGTATTTTGGTGCTCGGAAACTTTTCCATGTTTTGTATTCATAATGGTTGATGTTTGCACGATTTTTTAGCAAAAAGCGCCAGTTCTTTTTCAGTTTTTCTGCCTGGCTTTTCTGTCCTGCTTTACGAAGTTCATTCATTTCACGGATACGCAACTCATTGAACGCTTGATTCATGTGTTTGACAATATGAAACCGATCAATCACTATTTTCGCATTTGGCAGAACACGTTTGGTGAGCTGGAAGTAGGCGGCGTTCATGTCTGTCACCAAGAATTCTACTTCTTCTGGATTGGTACACTTTAAGAAATAGCTTGTTAATCGAGGTAATTTACGCGTAGGCAAAACATCTATTAATTTTCCTGTTTCGCCATCTGCGCAAATAAAGCTCATTTTATCTTCTATGGAAGCATGCGAACGAAATTCATCAACCATCAATACTCTTGGGAGAATCTTCTTAGATTGCTTTGGTAAATAGCTTTTAAACTCTTTCAATGTACGAATAACAGTGGTCAAAGATACCTGACAGCTTTTCGCAATAAAAGATAAAGATACTTTTTCAGTCAGTAAAGAAGCAATTTTATATCTAACATGATTTGCGATTGAATGTCTGGATTGGACAAAATAACTTTGAGCAGTCCAATGGGTTCGGCAGTTTTTACAGGTATAGCGCTGCTTTTTTAGGCGCATAACCAAAGGCATATGATTGTATTGTTCAAAACGGACAATCGTTTCTTTTTTTCCATTTTTCACTATAATTGCTTTCCCGTTTCCATCTACCACAGTAGAACCACAACTTCTACAAGCACGAGGAGTAGGCGAGAGAACAGCATCGACGACCAACGTCTTTTTCTTCTGAAGGGTCTCGTAAGAGACCTCTGTAATCATCAAATCTTTCTCTATTATTCTCAGCATTTTTTTGATAGAATCATTCATATAGCATATCGTCCTCTCAGTTGTTTATTTTGTGGTGATTTAATCATACTAGAGAACGATATGTTTTTTAATACCTAAAATGAAAATGGGACTGAAGAATCAATTCTGATTCATCAGTCCCATAAATTATAGAGCCGTTTTTATTACATCAAAGAGTATTTTTAAGCGAATAGCAAATGATTGGTCACTAATCCAATTTACCACGTTCACGGTACCAATGATCTGGTTGCCAGATCCATTCGAACCCGTCTTTTTCTAAAAGCTCGAATGCTGCTTCAGGACCCATAGAACCAGCTTTATAATTCGGGAAATCTGGTTGTACTTGATCCCAAACTTGGCGGATCACGTCAACGATATGCCAAGATTGTGCGACTTCTTCCCAATGAGAGAAGTTGGTGCTATCACCGTTCAACGCATCTAACATAAGCTTTTCATACGCTTCAGGACTATTTTCGACCATTTCAGCACTATTGCGATATTCCAGTTTGATTGGATCGGTGGCGAAGCCTTGACCAACTTTTTTTCCATTTAATGTAAATGAAAAACCTTCTGTTGGTTGAATATAGATAGTCAAAACATTTGGTGGTAACGTTGGATCACTACAAGGTTCGTCGATCGATGTTTTAAATACATTGATAGGTACTTGTTTAAAGACAATATTGATTCGTGTACCTTTTTCAGTAAGACGTTTTCCAGTACGTACATAAAACGGTACGCCAGACCAACGGAAATTATCGATCGTGAATTTTCCAGCAACAAATGTTTCAGTTGTTGATTCTGGATCAACGTTGTCTTCTTCACGATAGCCTTTGAATGTCTGATCATCTAGTTGACCTGCAGCATATTGCCCACGTACAAAATTTTCTAAGACTTCTTTTTTTTCATAAATACGAATCGCTTTTAACGCTTTGATTTTTTCTGATCGGATTTCTTTTTCGGAAAAGGCAACGGGTGGTTCCATCGCAAGTAATGCTAATACTTGAAGGATATGATTTTGGACCATATCTTTTAACGCACCACTGTGGTCATAGTAGCCGCCACGATCTTCAACACCTAAACTCTCACCAAAAGTGATTTGGATGTTGTCAATGTAACGATTGTTCCATTGAGACTCAAAAATATTATTGGCAAAGCGAATCGCAGAGATATTTTGGATCATTTCTTTACCTAAATAATGGTCAATACGGAAAATATCGTCTTCTGGAAAGACTTGTCGAATTTTTTCATTCAATTCAAAGGCTGAATGGAAATCAGAACCAAAAGGTTTTTCGATAATCAATCGATTGAAGCCAGTTTCAGTGATGATTTTCTGAGATTTCAAATGTGAAACGATCGTACCGAAAAATTGTGGAGCCATGGCTAAATAGTACATTCGATTACCATTCAAGTGGTATTTTTCATCTAAACGATCAGATAATTCTTTTAATGTTTGGTAATGAGAAGAATCATTGACATCATGAGATTGGTAATAAAAATGGCTAGCAAATCGTTCGGCTTCTTCGGCAGAAGGATTTAATGTTTCGATTGTTCCTTTAACCACTTCACGATAGTGTTCATCACTCCAAGGACGACGTGCTGTACCGATCACAGCAAAATGTTCGCTCAAGTTGCCCTTTTTGTATAAACGAAAAAGGGAAGGATACAATTTACGTTGTGCTAAATCTCCTGTACCGCCAAATATAGTAAATAATACGTTTTTTTCATTCATTATTTGGGTAATCTCCTTTACAGTTCATCAACAAAAATTGTGCTGGCGGCTTTAAAGCTGACAGGAATTTTTTTAGTTTTATTTTGGATGGTGATTGGTCCTTCATAGGCCGCTACATCAGTGATTTCATAAGTTTCATCAATATTGACATCGATTGTGACTAAATAGTCTAATAATTCCTTTTCATCAAGGACACGAGCAATCCGAATTTTGGTACCGACTGGGTAGGATTCCAGTGTTTGACGACGCTCTTCATGGACAACCTGTTCCTTTTTAGGGATAATGCCTCCATGTGGGCAATGTTTAGGATGATTTAAATAACTTTCTAAATGATCCGCAAGCTGTTCAGAAGTCACATGCTCAAGGACCTCAGCATCGTCATGAACCTCATTCCAGTTGTAATCTAAATGTTCGACTAAAAAAACTTCCCATAATCGATGTTTACGTATCAGGCTACTTGCTTTTATCAGTCCGCTATCAGTCAATTGTACACCTTGGTAAGGAGAGTGTTCGACTAGTTTTTCTTTAACGAGTTTAGAAATCATTTCGCTTACTGAAGCAGGTGACACTGCTAGGCTAGAAACGATTTGTTTATTATTGACTTTTGTTGTGTCACCGCCTAATTCCAGAATGATTTTTAAATAATCTTCTCGGTTTGGTGTCATATGCGATCATCCTTTCATGGTAAGAAACCATCACTTGTAAGTGTAACAAAAAAAACACAAATTGACTATTTTATAAGAAAAAAATAGGACGGAAATGTCGGTTTTTTTATTTTTCGTATTCCATCGTTTGTCCATCTTTCTAAGTAGTTATTTGAGATGTGTAGTGATCAAATAGCCGCTAATTGAAAAGTACTTTGCTCTTATCATAGCATAATTTGTTCGATCGTTGTGACCTAGAGGAAATTGCATGGATGAAACTTGTAAAACGAGACAAAGGGTTTAGAAAACAGCAATTTTCTAAACCCTTTGTCTCGTTTTTATAAAAAAGAAGTACGTTAATGAAGTGATTGGCAGTGTATCATCTACTAAGCTAGGATAATCATGATTTTTTTGATAATAAATAAGCGGAATCATTTGCTTCATCGTACAATAACATGTCGTTGTAAGAAAACGTTAGGTAAAAGCCATACTGATCTCTAACTATCAATTTTTCGGAGGTAACTTCGACTAATAGTGTTCCTAAAGAACGGTCATCAAGCCAAAAAGAATAATCAGAATGGATGGTCAGTTCATGGTGTGTTTGGCTGGTATCCGTAAATGACCAAGTTCCACAGTATTTATTCAAATGATCGACCTGTGCTTCTTTCTTTTTATGATCGAGTACTTTTTTTCCAGCAAGTGTTGCGATACCGGCAAGTAGGATATAGATGATTCTTTTTTTCATTTTTTTCCACTCCTTTGTCTTCATTTATGATAAAAGCATATTTTGCTTATTGTTCCTTTTCTTATAGTTTACTAAAGAAAGTGCATGATTTCTCTAAGACTTTCGACTGGTTTTTCAAGTGTTTTTAGTAAAAATATGGTAGGATACAGTAGTAGGGAGACAGGTGATGACTATTGGACTACCAAGATGTTGAAATTGCTTACTTCATTGAACGACCAAATCGCTTTATTGCTTTTTGTTTGAACAAAAAAGGAGAAGTAGTCAAAACTCATGTTAAGAATACAGGTAGAGGCAAAGAGTTGTTGCTTCCTGGTGCAGAGGTGGCGTTAGTACACATTCCTGGAACAAAACGTAAAACTGCCTATGATCTAATTGCTGTAAAAAAAGAGCAGCAGTGGTTCAATATCGATAGTCAGTTACCAAACCGATTAGCGATTGATGGAATTTTAGATGGGACGATCCACTTACCAAATTTAAATGGTGATATTGAGTTCTACAAACGTGAAGTGACCTTTGGAAAGTCTAAATTCGATATTTATTTAGAAACAAGTTGCGGTCAAAAAGCATTTGTAGAAGTCAAAGGGATGACCCTGGAAAACAAAGCAATAGGTGCTTTTCCCGATGCACCGACCATTCGTGGACTTAAACACGTCAATGAATTGATCCGCGCGCATCAAGAAGGCTATGAGACCTATATTCTTTTTATTGCACAATTTGAACACTTGCATCAAGCAACGATCCATGAACAGATGCAACCAGAATTAGCCACTGCTTTTCGTTTTGCTCAACAAGCAGGTGTTCAAGTAATCGTATATAATTGTCAAGTAACAGAAAAACAAGTGGTATTGAAACAAGCAATCCCATTTGACCTAAATACAGTTTTTGAAGATCCTAATTTATAGAAAGAAGGCGTAAAGATGATCCATTTAGGTATAATCGGCACAAATTGGATTACCCATCAATTTGTTCAAGCAGCATTAGCGACACGTAAGTATGAATTAACAGCTGTTTATTCAAGACATTTAGAAAAAGCGCAACAATTTGGCGCAGAATATGAAGGCGATATCGCATTCGCAACAGATTTAACTGTTTTTTTTGAGTTAGAACACATGGATACGGTCTATATTGCTTCGCCAAATAGTTTGCATTTTCAGCATGCGAAGCAAGCAATTTTGGCAGGGAAAAATGTGATTGTAGAAAAACCGGCATTTAGTACACCAAAAGAAATGGAAGAGATCATTCATTTGGCAAACCAAGAGAAAGTCTTTTTCTTTGAAGCCGCGCGAAATATCCATGAAGCTGGGTTTAAAAAAATTGCAGAATTTTTACCTTTGAAAGATGAGATCATTGGCGCAAATTTCAGCTATATGAAATATTCTTCTCGTTATGATCAAGTATTAGATGGGGAAGAACCGAATATTTTCTCTCCGCGTTTTTCAGGTGGAGCAATGATGGATCTCGGCGTTTACCTTGTCTACGCAGCTGTAGGTTGGTTTGGCAAGCCGCAAGAAGTCCATTATTTCCCTAGAAAAATAGCTACAGGTGTTGATGGATTAGGTTGGGGGATCTTGCGCTATGCTACTTTTGATGTAGCAATCCAACCGGGCAAAATTGGTGATTCATATCTACCTTCCGAGATTTATTTTGATAGTGGAACAGTGATCATGAATGGCGTCAATGCAATTGAGCAAGCAGAGTACCATGATCGTAACCACGAACAAATTGAAAAATTAGAGATCGTAGCTTCTGAAAATCCAATGAGTGAAGAGGCAGAAGATTTTGCGAATGTGATCATGAACCCTAAAGATCCACAATGGGGATTACAGTATGAAGAATGGGTCGAACTTGCACGAAACGTGAATCAAGTCGTTTATGATTTGCGAATCAGTGGTGGGATCGAATTCGATGCAGATAAAGAGGGAACTGAGTAATGACTGATTTTGTAAAACATTTTCCAACTAATTGGCAAAATAAATGGGAAGAAAAAGGGTTCACTGTCCCATCGTTTATCCAACAAGAAGTATTCACTGACTTAAAAGAAGGTAAAAGCTTGATTGCTGTTTCTCCAACCGGTTCAGGTAAGACCTTAGCTTATCTATGGCCTTTACTATTGAATGTGAAAAAAGGAGAGGCAAGTACCCTATTGATCCTTGCTTCTTCGCAAGAATTGGCGATCCAAGTTGCTGAGGTCACCCGTGAATGGGCAAAAGATTTAGCAATCTCTGTCCAATCTGTTGTGGGCGGTGCAAATGTCAAACGCCAAATCGAAGGACTAAAAAAGAAACCGGAAGTATTGGTAGGCACACCAGGTCGTGTATTGGAGTTGATGAAACAAAAAAAAATAAAGGCTCATCAAATCCAAACAATCGTATTTGACGAGGCAGATCAACTTTTTGATGAAGGAAATCGACCATTTATTGATCAAATCATTCATCAAGCGCCAACCGACTACCAATTAGCTTTCTTTTCAGCAACAGCCGATCGTTCCATCCAGCAAATCGAATCATTGACAAAACAATCGCTGAAAGTGGTCGACGTTACTAAAATGGATGATTCAAGGAAAGGACTTAGTCACTATTTTATCCGTGTTCCTGCTCGAAAAACAGAGGACTATCTAAGACGATTAGCCCATGTGGAAGGTTTCCAAGGTCTTGTTTTTTTCAACCAGTTGAGTGAGTTAGGCATGATGGAAGAAAAAATGAGTTATCGAGGAATCCGCGTGGCGAGTTTAGCATCTGACCAAAACAAGCTGTTACGAAAAGCGGCATTGAATCAATTCAAAGAAGGCAAAATCAGCATGTTGTTATCAACGGATGTAGCTGCTCGTGGGCTAGATATCGCGGAACTGCCTTATGTTGTCAATGTCGACGTTCCAATGACAGAAGAAACATATTTGCATCGTGCAGGTAGAACTGGTCGAATGGGGCAAGAAGGACAAGTCATCACCTTTGTGAATGAACATACACTAAGAGACTTAAAAAAAATGGCTCGACAAACAGAAACAGAACTCACTGAATTATTTATTTATGGGGGAGGCTTACAGACAGAAGCCCCTGAAAAAGCCCCAACAAAAATGCTCCCAAAAAAGAAAGAATTAGGAAAAAAAGAAGCAAGTGAAACAGTTACAAAAAAAGTTGCTTCTTCTCCTAAAACAAAACACAAAAACAAGCATAAAAAAGATAAAAATAAAGGAGCAAGGCGCAAATAAGCGCCTTTTTGTGTTATTATATTGAAAATGGAAACAGGTCGTTTGGTTAAAGGAGAGTTATCATGAACGAAAGACAGGAAGAAATCTTGGATTTACTTACGGAAAATCATAAAGGATTGACAGCAACGGATGTTGCGAAGCAATTAGAGATTGATCGTAGTAATGCAAGTCGTTATCTAAGTGATTTATATAAAGCGCATTACATCGTGAAAAGCACTGGCAGACCTGTAGTTTATTCTATGCCTCCCAAAAAAATAGCTTCAGATAAAGTTCATGTGGACGCTTCTACACAAGTCACTTTTGAAACCCTAGTAGGGGAGAATGAATCATTAAAAGTAAGTATCCAACAGGCTAAAGCAGCGATTTTATATCCGCCAAGAGGATTGCATACGATTATTTTTGGGGAGACAGGAACAGGGAAATCGATGTTTGCTGAATGTATGTACCATTTTGCAATCGATTCGGAAATGCTTTCTCCAGATGCCCCATTTATTTCATTTAATTGTGCAGATTATGCGCAAAACCCACAGTTGTTGTTTGGACATATCTTCGGAATAAAAAAAGGTGCTTATACAGGTGCAACACAAGATAGCCAAGGTTTGATGGCTAAAGCAGATGGGGGGATCTTATTTTTAGATGAGATCCATCGCTTACCTCCAGAAGGGCAAGAGATGCTCTTCACGTTTATCGACAAAGGCGTTTATCGCCCATTAGGGGAGAGCGCACAAGTCCATGAGGCGTCTGTTCAGATCATCGGAGCAACGACAGAATCATCTGAAAGTTTTTTGACGACATTTAACCGCAGGATACCGATGGCAATCACTTTGCCAAATCTGGCCTCTCGTTCATTAGATGAGCGGTATGAAATCATTTCCTTGTTTATCAAGCAAGAAGCGAATCGCTTGAATCAGCGGATCGATATTGAAAAAGAAGCGATTTTAGCTTTTATGTTATACGACGCAGAGGGAAATATCGGGCAAGTGAAACGTGACCTGAAATTAGTCTGTGCTAAGTCATTCCTTCATTATCGTATGCACCAAGAAGAAAAATTAGTCATTCGAAAAGAAGAGTTATCCCTGCAAGTCCAAAAAGGATTATTACGAATCAAAGAAGTCCCTGAACGATTAGATCGCTTCATGGATAGTAAGAGTCAATATTTGACATTTGAGCCAGGATTCGCTGATGTGGTTTGGTCTCGGGACCCAGAAAGAAACATGCAAGTGTACAATGATATTGAAGAAAAGGTGATGTCACTTTCTGAAACGGGTGGCGAAAATATTGATCTTGAGGCGTTGATCTCGAAAGATGTCGATGCCTATTTTCAAACGTATGTAAAAGAATTGACGAAAAGTACGATCCCTAAAGATTTACTTCCAGAAGACATCTGGCGTTTGACAAATGAGCTATACGATGTTGCTGAGAAACGACTAGACCGAATCTATAATCAAAAAGCACGCTTTGCCTTTGCCTTACATTTGCAAAGTACATTGGATCGTGTGAAAGATGGACATATGATCGTTCATCCAGACTTGAATAATATACGAAAGAAGTTCAAAAAAGAATTTCAAGTTGCAATCGATTTGTCTACGATCATTGAAGAAGATCAACAATTAGAGATACCATTTGATGAAATTGGCTTTATCAGTATGTTTTTATCGATCAACCTCGGAGAAAGTGAACCAGTCAAAGAAAATAAAGTCGACGTGTTAGTCTTGATGCACGGGCGACAAACCGCTTCAAGTATGTTGGAGATGGCGCAAGCTTTACTCGGAACAACGATCGGTCAAGCGTTCAATATGCCATTAGAGATGGAAGTTCAATCCATGTACGAAGAAGTATTGAAATATGTAAAGAATCGTCAAAGCAATTTAACAAATGGGTTGATTTTACTGACTGATATGGGTTCACTGAATACATTCAGCGATTTGATCTATGAAGAGACGGGGATACGTACAAAAGCAATTACGATGACCAGTACCATGATCGTCATCGAAGCAATCCGGATGGCAAATGTTGGTAGAAGCTTAGAAGATATCTACCAAAGTATCCAAATGTCTTTTGAATCGATTGTCAAAGATCAATTTAAAATCGAAAAGCAGGAAATGAACGAACGGAAAAAAGCAGTGATCGTGACTTGCTTTACTGGAGAAGGGGTGGCAGCAAAACTGTATCAACGAATTGTGCCCGTTATCAATCAGGATAAAGTTGAAGTGATCCAAATGCAGTTTTTGGAACGTGAATCATTTAAACGCCACATTGATGCGTTATTGGAAGAATATGAGATCAAGGCGATTGCCGGAACTGTTGAGGTAGATTATCAAAATATCCCATTCTTCTCTGCCTATGACGTATTCGATGATGAAAAACTCAATACATTGAAACGCATCGCAGATGACGAAGTTCCGACAGCGAAAATTGTTGATTCATTAAAAGACTCATTGAATGCGATATCATCTGTTGAACGTTTGATTCAAGCTTTGCAAAAAGCGGTCCAACAAATCCAAGCAGACTTATCGATCATCGTTGAACCAGGTGTGGATACGGGTATCGTGATCCATGTTGCTTTTTTGATTGATGGTCTAATCAAACATGAAAAATTGCGTACATTTGATGATTTCCCCATTTTTGCAAAAATGTATCGCTTAGAAATGGATATTGTTCGAACGAATTTGATCGGGATCGAACGTAAATATGGTGTGAAAATCCCAGAACATGAAATTGCTTTTATCACACAAATGTTTATAGAAAATAAAATAAAAAAATGATTGAAATTACACAGTGCACACACTAACAATTAGTGTGTGCACTGTGTTTGCTTGATTAGTGTTGTGAAAACGCTATTTTACCTATTTAGTGTTTGGCATGCTTCTTGCATTATAGTTATAGTGTAAAACCAAATTTAAAGGAGTGGAAAAAATGGAGAAAAAAACAATCATGTTAGTATGTTCTGCAGGAATGAGTACAAGTTTATTAGTAACAAAAATGCAAAAAGCAGCAGAAGAAAAAGGAATGGAAGCAGATATCTTTGCGGTTTCAGCTTCAGATGCTGACAATAACCTTGAATCAAAAAATGTAGATGTTCTATTATTAGGTCCACAAGTTCGCTTTATGAAAGCACAATTTGAACAAAAATTAGCGCCAAAAGGAATTCCATTGGATGTTATCAATATGCAAGATTATGGCATGATGAACGGTGCAAAAGTACTTGAACAAGCTGAAAAATTAATGAAATAATCAATCGTGAAGCTGGAGGTAGAATAGTGGAAGATCAACAAAATCTAGAAGCCATCATGGGATTGATCATGTATGGTGGAAATGCAAAAAGCGATGCAATGGAAGCGATTTCCGCGGCGAAAAAAGGAGATTTTGATTTAGCGGAGCAAAAAATCCGCGATGCTGAAGCCTCTCTGGTAGAAGCGCATCATTCACAAACTCAAATGCTCACGCAAGAAGCACAAGGAAATCATATGCAAGTAACGCTGTTGACTGTGCATAGTCAAGATCACTTGATGACATCGATCGCATTTACAGACCTTGCAAAAGAAATCATTGATTTATATCGTAGAACTTACGTTGAATAACCATAACACTTCTTTTTTGAACGGAAGAAGAAAAAAATTTTTGAACGGATTTTTTTTATTTGGTATAAGGAGTTATTCTTTATATAAAAACTTATAGGAGGAAGTAATAATGAATGGATTAACAAGTTGGATGGAAAAATACATCCTTCCAGTTGCCGGAAGAATCGGCGCGCAAAAGCACTTAGTGGCATTGCGTGACGCTTTTATCGGTACGATGCCTGCAACAATGGCTGGATCAGTAGCTGTAATGATCAACGCAATTATTCGTGATTTACCACAGCAATTTATTAGTACGTATGCTGACAGCTTAGCAGCAGACAAAGGTTTTTTTGCTGTATTGAATGTGATCATCGGCATCAATGGGTTCGTTTGGAATGGTACCTTAGCGATCGCCGGACTGATCTTTGCCTTTTCATGGGGATATAATTTAGCCCGTGCATATGGCGTGAATGATTTAGCAGGAGGGATCGTTGGTTTAGCAACACTGATCCAAGGAATCGCTTTTGGCCCGTCATTATCAGCTGCATTGAATGTCAATGTTCCACAAAATGTGGCAGATGCGATTAATGGCTCGGAAATTGGGGCAACGATTGCTGATGGCACTCTATCAGTTGGTTTGTGGGGATGGTTGAAATTAGATCATTTAAACGGTAACGCCTACTTTACAGTAATGATCATGGGTGCAATCTCTGTTATCATTTTCTGTAAATTGATGCTTGCTAATATCACGATCAAAATGCCTGACTCAGTACCACCCGCAGTTTCTAAAGCATTTGCAGCAATCCTACCAGCAACGATTTCATTATATGTCATCGCTATCATTAATTATGTTGTTGGACGTGTGGCAGATGGTCAACTGATCATTGATTTAGTACAAAAATATATTGCAGAACCTTTCTTAGGCTTATCACAAGGTATTGGTGCTGTATTAATCGTTACGATCTTCGTTCAGATTTTCTGGTTCTTTGGTATCCATGGTCCGAACGTATTAGCACCAGTATTAGAAGGTATTTGGGGTCAAGCACAATTGATCAACATCGATATCTTCCAAAAAGGTTACAATGGCAAAACAGGAACACCTGCAGTATTAGATGCGATTGAAGATGGTAAAGCTTACATGTGGGTACGTGGCTCATTTGATGCGTTTGCATGGTTTGGTGGATCAGGTGGAACAATCGTTCTATTGATCGCTATCTTACTATTATCAAAACGTGCAGACTACTTGACTGTAGCAAAACTTTCGATTGGACCTGGTATCTTCAATATCAATGAACCAGTGATGTTTGGTTTACCAATCGTCTTGAATGCGATCATGTTTATCCCATTCTTGGTTGCGCCGGTTGTTGCAACAACAATTGGTTGGGTAGCTACTTATCTAGGATTAGTCGCACCGGTATCCCAACAAGTGACTTGGGTCGTCCCACCGTTCTTGCTATCGTTCCTTGCAACAGGGGCAGACTGGCGGGCGCCGATTGTCACATTAGTATGTATGGTTGTGACCTTCCTGATCTGGGCACCATTTGTGATGTCAGCAAATAAAATGGATCCAGCAGCAGGAGAACCTAAATAATCAGTTGAAGTAGGGGCTATGGGCGATGACGATCCGTCAAATCCCTAGCCCTCGCTTCATTCGAGTGAAACTAAAAGTAATCAATAAAAAAAGAAAAGAGGAGAACAAATGATTTCAATCGCTAGTGCTATGCAACAAGATGCAATCAAAGAATTATTAGAAGGATACAACGAAGAAGGCATGACCTTTACATTCAAAGAAAAACAAGGAATCAAATTATTCTTTGAAACAAGTGCAGAAGATAAAGAAGCAGCTGCCAAAACAGCAAAAGAATTGATCAAAGCTCAACCATGGGGCACGGTATTATATTTCCAAGCAGCAGCAGTCTAAGAAACAAGATAAGGGTGGTTCAAATGATAAAAAATGGATTGTTTTTGTGTAGTATTGGTTCACTGATCATACTATATAGTTTAAATCCGGGAACACAACAATATGACATTTATAGTATGGTCACTGGGTTGTTTTTTGCAGGACTAGGGATTTACTTCTTTTTAAAAGGTAAGAAAAAAGAAGAAGCAAAGGAGAAAAAGAACTAATGGAAATAATTAAAACACTAAACATTCCGGCATCGTTTTTCTATGATAAAGTGATGGATTCTGTTCTTTTTGATGTCCGCAAAGCCACTGGGAAATCAGTGACACGCAAACAATTAAAGAATCTTGAATACGTCAAACAATTCTCTCAAAATAATCGTGCACGCATTATCATTGAGGAAGTCATTGATAACCAATCTTATAAATTTCGTACCTCAACGACTAAAAATGATTTTGTCGTTCATTATCAAATCAAACCAATTGATGAAAAATCGTGTGAAGTCCACTATACAGAACAAATGGAATCACACGGTATGTTGCAGAAAATGAATGATATGATCTTAGGAACGATGTTGATGTATTTTAAAAAGAGACGTTTTAAAAAGATGCTAGGGATGATTGAAGAATCCTATTAAAAGAGGATGGTAAATCAAATCGTCCATCCAAGAGGATAACTAATGATCAAAATAAGAATAAGTTGTGGAAACAACGTTTGGATCAAAAAAATGAAGCGCTAAAAACCAAAATCGTTTGTTCTATTTTGGCTTTTTAGCGCTATTTTTTGTAAATCATTTTTTGAGAGATACTACTTTGTGAAAGTAATGAAGGTCCGCTTGCTATTATAAAGAAAATAATAGTACAATTGGTATAGATATTTAAAGGGAGAAGGGAAAGTATGACGAATGTTATAAAAGAATTAGGGAACCAAGCGCTAGAAGAAATGTACGCTTTAGCAACCTATGCTTTTAATTCACAAGATACAGACGAACGACGTGAACGATTTAAAATGATTGTTGAGAATTCATGGAACTACGGCTTTTTAGATCCAGAGGGCCATTTGACAAGTCAAGTAATGGCCACACCTTTTTCAGTGGATTTCTATGGAAAAAATTACTTGATGGCTGGGATTGGATACGTTGCTTCCTATCCTGAAGCGCGAGGACAGGGCGGTATCAATCGGATCATGGAAAAAATCCTTGAAGACTGTCGAGAAAGAAATGTCACGCTGTCTTATCTAGCACCATTTTCTTATCCTTTTTATCGTCGCTATGGCTACGAACAATTATTTGATCGAATCAGCTATGAGTTGGCGAGCCGTGATATGCCAGCTGTAAAGAAAACAACTGGTTATATGAAACGGACAAGTTTTGAAGAATCAGTGGATGCCATACGATCCATTTATACAAATATGCCGGAGAGTACGCGAGGCGGTTTGGTCCGAGAAGAATGGTGGTATTCCTACAAGTTTAAACAACGAAAAGAGAATCAATATGCACTGTATTACGACCGTGAGGGGAATGCTACAGGATATGTCGTTTATAAATTAGCCGCCCCTACATTTATCATCGTCGAAATGGGTTATCTGAATCATGAAGCATTGAAAGGATTGATGCGTTTCATTGGTTCGCATAGTGGCGCATTTGATTCGTTTGAGTATACATGTGGTTTTTCTGGCTACAGTAAAAATTATTTATTGGATAATCCATTTGCTAAAACCACGATCACGCCTTATATGATGGGAAGAATCGTAGATGTTGAGAAATTTATGCAGACTTATCCATTCCGACATGCAATCAACTTTTCTATCCATGTGACAGAAGATCCGTATGCAAAATGGAACGAAGGATTTTTTGATATTTCTTATGTCAATGGAGTACTTGAAGTAAAGAAAGTCCAACAGACAGAATTACCTGTGGTCAGTGGAACGATTCAAAGCTTGACACAATTATTGTTAGGATATCAAACAGTTGAAGAGCTTGATTTCCATGAAAAAATCAAAGTAGAAGGCGCATTGGTGGCTGAACTTAGTCAATCACTGCCTAATCAACAACCAATTCTCAATGATTATTTCTGAGTGAAGACAATCAGATGATAGGAGGAACATAGAAATGGAAGCAATGACGAATTGTCAAAGTTGTGGAATGTCACTTGATTCAGTTGAGATTTTAGGGACAAACAAAAACAATAGCAAGAGTGAAGAATATTGCATTTACTGCTACAAAGATGGCGCATTTTTAACTGATTGTACAATGGATGAAATGATTGAAGAGAGTGTCCAGCACATGAATGAATCAGGCATGCTGAAAGAACAAGGCAAGACAAAGGAAGAAGCACGTGAATTCATGCATCAATTTTTCCCAGATTTAAAAAGGTGGAAACATCAATAAAGTTTATTCCAATAGCAAAAAATGGATGCTACCTCATTATCGAATAAAATGACTTCACATAATGTATTTGGTAATAAGTAAAAAATGGAATTTTATTTTTGTCGCTATTTTTTAAAGAGCAGAAATATAATAGGGGATTGTGACTTGAGGGATCTCATGATTATTAAAACTGAATAAACAGTGTCCATAAGAAATAAGCCCGTCCCCCAAAATACAAGAACAAATTTCTGGGGAGCGGGCTTATTTCTCGGAGCTGAACATCACTATCACAAACTCATGATAAGTTTAAGACGTTCCTGACTGGAATCGAACCAGCGACCTATCGCTTAGGAGGCGATCGCTCTATCCTACTGAGCTACAGGAACAAGCATCAATACTATTATTTTAGCGCTTTGAAGGCATACATGCAAGCTGATTTTTAGAGCAAAACGTTTCCAATAAAGGAATCCTGAGTGGTAGAATGAGGGTGATAAAGGGGGTTTTGATTATGTCTGATAAGCCAAAAGAAGAAGTAATTGCAGAACGTTTAGATGAAGCAAAAAGAGAACGTGAAGAAATTACGAAAGAGGCAATCCAAAAACACGAAGAAGAAAAACCTGTAGAAAAAGAAAGTCGCAAATTTACGTTTACTAAAAAAGAAGATTTATTATAAACATATCTATGGAAAAACAAAAAAAGTTCTGGGATTTCCAGATCTTTTTTTGTTTTATTATTACGCCCAGTCGCCATTTCTGAAGATCGGCACGCGTGAGCCATCTTCGCGGATACCATCAATATCCATTTTATCTGAACCAACCATGAAATCCACATGCGTCTGGCTTCGATTCAAGCCTGCAGCTGCCAATTCTTCATCGGTCATTTCTGTTCCACCTTGCACACTAAACGCATAGGCTGAACCAAGTGCTAAATGGTTTGAAGCATTTTCGTCGAATAATGTGTTATAGAAAATGATACCAGATTGTGAAATCGGTGAAGGATCAGGAACTAGAGCAACTTCGCCTAAACGACGTGCACCTTCATCGGTATCTAGTAGTTTTGCCAAGACTTCTTGTCCTTGTTCCGCTGAAAAATCAACGACTTTACCGTCTTTAAATGTAAATTTCATTCCAGTAATGGTCGTTCCTGCATAACTTAAAGGTTTCGTACTTGAGATATACCCATCCACGCGATGACTATCAGGTGCGGTGAAGACTTCTTCTGTTGGCATGTTTGCCATGAATTTTTCATCACGAGCATTATAGCTTCCAGCGCCTTCCCACAAGTGATTTTTCGGCAAGCCAATTACGATATCTGTCCCTGGGGCAGTATAATGTAAAGCTGTAAATTGTTCTTTGTTCAATTCTTCTGCTTTTGTCGCTAGTTTTTCATCGTGATTTTTCCAAGCAATTACAGGATCAGATTCATAAATGCGAGTCGTTTTGAAAATCTCATCCCATAATGCGTCGACTTGTTCTTCCCCTGGTAGATCAGGGAATACTTTTGCTGCCCACTGTTTCCCAGCAGCTGCGACAACTGTCCAACTTACTTTATTTGATTGTGTCGCTTTTCTTAGATTCATCAATGCTTTTCCAACTGCTGATTGATAAGTGGCTACACGATCATTGTCAACTCCTGCGAATGCATCTGGATCAGAAGAAACAACGCTGATTCTGCTCGCACCTTTTTCAATCCAATCATCTGCTTGATCGATTTTATATTGTGGAACTGTAGAGATTCGATCATCTGCAGCGTGAGTCAAGAATTCTTTTTGAATGATATCATCTGTCCATTGAACGATCACCTCATCTGCACCTAATTGGTAAGCCTCTTTCGTGATCAATCGGGCTAATTCCGCTTGCTCTACATTGATTTGTAAGACTACTGTGTGCCCTTTCGATACATTGACCCCTGTTTCTGCAATTAAACGGGCGTATTTTTTTAAATTAACATTAAAATCAGCTAACATAATTAAATTCCTCCTCATCGTATTTTTTGTAATTCCTCATTGTATGATAACATTTTATTAGAAGTGAAACAAATAAACATCTGATAAAATAATCATTTGTTTTTAATTAGAAAACACAAAAAAGCGTTGATATCCGAGTATAATGACAGAAAAATTTGTAAAAAATAAAAAAACAAGTTTTGCTTATTGAAAAAAAATGGTACAATAGTATTAATCAATGGTGGAAGCGTTATAAAAAATTTCAAGGAGATTAGAAAATTATGGCAAGAAAAAAAACGATAACAAAGGAGCAGATTTTGGCAGCCGCCTATGAAGTTGCTGCCAATGAAGGATTTTCAAAATTCACTGCGAGAAACATTGCAAATAAAATGAACTGTTCTACTCAACCAATCTATCTAGAGTTTAAAAATATGGATGATTTGAAACACGCGCTATTTGAGCAAATCTACGATTATCTAAAATACGAAGTCTTTCCTGTAGAACATACCGGCAATACGATTGTCGATCTAGCGTTGAATTACATCCATTTCGCAAATCGTGAAAAGAAATTATATAGCTCACTTTACTTGGAAGAGTATGGCGGCGGAAGAGAGATGCAAAATTTCTCCTATAATTACTTTATGGACGTAGTGAAAGAAGATCCAAAATACATGGACTTGTCAGATGATAAACTAGTCTCGCTTCACAATGGGACTTGGATCATTGCAACAGGTATCGCAGCTTTGATGTCATCGAATATCATCCATCCGACGGATACACAAATCGAGAAGATGATCCAAGATAGCATCAATGCCATTTTAAGCTTAAAAGATCCGATTGAAGTAGACTGATCTGCTTATTTGAAAAATTGATCGACCCCATTTGATAGTAATGCCTTGATTTACAAAACGTAATGCTTCTAAATAAAAAGGCTCTTTGTCAATAAGGACTGATGAGTTGTGCAAAATCAAATCTGGGTCAGAATGAACCTCATTCTGGCTCAGATTTTTTGTTATCTTACTTTGATTAATTGATTGATCAAAAAGATTCTAATTCTCATGTTCTCGAATGATTTAAATCCGTAGGATACTCGTTTCATTGTCTTTATGTGGGTATTCTTCGCTTCTATTTTTCCATTGGAATAAGGATAGATCATTGCGTTGGTGATGCCTTCTTCATAGGTCAGAAGGTTTTGAAGCTTTTCCCGAAAGCTGTCATCCAACGTTTCGGGAAGTTCTGCTAATAAGGAGAAAAATAAGTCAGGGTCTTTGTCTCGAAAGGCTTCAACTAATTCATGAAAAAAGGGATACGCCTCCTTTAGGGGCGTAGAAAACTCAAGCAATCGATCAATCATCATTGCTTCAGTAAGAAATGGGTATTTTGGTGCTCGGAAACTTTTCCATGTTTTGTATTCATAATGGTTGATGTTTGCACGATTTTTTAGCAAAAAGCGCCAGTTCTTTTTCAGTTTTTCTGCCTGGCTTTTCTGTCCTGCTTTACGAAGTTCATTCATTTCACGGATACGCAACTCATTGAACGCTTGATTCATGTGTTTGACAATATGAAACCGATCAATCACTATTTTCGCATTTGGCAGAACACGTTTGGTGAGCTGGAAGTAGGCGGCGTTCATGTCTGTCACCAAGAATTCTACTTCTTCTGGATTGGTACACTTTAAGAAATAGCTTGTTAATCGAGGTAATTTACGCGTAGGCAAAACATCTATTAATTTTCCTGTTTCGCCATCTGCGCAAATAAAGCTCATTTTATCTTCTATGGAAGCATGCGAACGAAATTCATCAACCATCAATACTCTTGGGAGAATCTTCTTAGATTGCTTTGGTAAATAGCTTTTAAACTCTTTCAATGTACGAATAACAGTGGTCAAAGATACCTGACAGCTTTTCGCAATAAAAGATAAAGATACTTTTTCAGTCAGTAAAGAAGCAATTTTATATCTAACATGATTTGCGATTGAATGTCTGGATTGGACAAAATAACTTTGAGCAGTCCAATGGGTTCGGCAGTTTTTACAGGTATAGCGCTGCTTTTTTAGGCGCATAACCAAAGGCATATGATTGTATTGTTCAAAACGGACAATCGTTTCTTTTTTTCCATTTTTCACTATAATTGCTTTCCCGTTTCCATCTACCACAGTAGAACCACAACTTCTACAAGCACGAGGAGTAGGCGAGAGAACAGCATCGACGACCAACGTCTTTTTCTTCTGAAGGGTCTCGTAAGAGACCTCTGTAATCATCAAATCTTTCTCTATTATTCTCAGCATTTTTTTGATAGAATCATTCATATAGCATATCGTCCTCTCAGTTGTTTATTTTGTGGTGATTTAATCATACTAGAGAACGATATGTTTTTTAATACCTAAAATGAAAATGGGACTGAAGAATCAATTCTGATTCATCAGTCCCATAAATTATAGAGCCAATAAAAAGAAGGATGTGGTAAACACATCCTTCTTTTTGTGATTAAGATAACATGGATACAAGAGATTTTGCGAACGCTTCAAGATTTTCAATATCTTCTTCCTCAGCGTTTAAATCAACTTTCACGCTTTCGGCACCTTTAACAGCACCAGTTTTTGCAAAGGCAGCATCAAAATCGTCCACTGACTTACAAAACTCATCATAGAAAGTATCTCCAGAGCCACACACACCGTAGATTTTTCCAGGTAATTCAAGTTCTTGTAAATCTTCATAAAAATCAACGATTTCGTCCGGTAGATCACCGTCATCGTATGTATAAGTAGCAACTACGCAAATATCTGCTTCTTGAAAGTCTTCTGCATCTACTTGTGTGCATTCATTGATTTCAACATCGATATCCATATTTTCCAGAGCCTCTGCAACAATATCGGCGATTTCTTCCGTGTTACCAGTCATACTTGCATAAACGATTTTTGCTAAAGCCATAAGGCGCCTCCTAAATTTTAATGAATAGCATTTCAACAACTACCAATTATACCAAAAGTTTGAGAAAAAGGAAGCAAGATTTATAAAGGTACTATGGGATTTGGCTAAATACTTCCTACTATGTTAAAATAAAAAGGATTTGTAAAAAGGAGACGAGAATAGATGATAACATTAAAATCAGCACGTGAGATCGAAGCAATGGCAGAGTCTGGTGCATTATTAGCAGATGTCCATAAAAATCTGCGAGACTTCATTAAACCAGGAGTAACTAGTTGGGATATCGAAGTATTTGTACGTAATTATATCGAAAGTCATGGCGGAGTCGCTGCCCAAATTGGATTTGAAGGATATGAATATGCGACGTGTATCAGTATCAATGATGAGATCTGTCATGGTTTTCCTCGGAAAAAACCACTTAAAAGTGGCGACTTAGTGAAAGTGGATATGTGTATTGACTTAAAAGGCGGAATCTCTGATTCTTGCTGGGCATATGTGGTGGGTGAATCCACACCTGAAATTGATCGATTGATGGAAGTGACAAAAAAAGCACTATATATCGGCATTGAGCAAGCGCAAGTTGGTAATCGTATTGGGGATATTGGTCATGCGATCCAAACGTACGTCGAAGGAGAAAATCTAGGAATCGTACGAGACTTTGTTGGACATGGAGTAGGACCAACGATCCATGAAGAACCAACTATTCCTCACTATGGTGAACCAGGTAAAGGATTACGTTTAAAAGAAGGTATGGTCATTACGATCGAGCCAATGGTCAATACAGGAACATGGAAAATGAAAATGGACCCAAATGGTTGGACAGCTTATACCAGAGATGGTGGATTATCTTGCCAATATGAACACACATTGGCTATCACCAAAGATGGTCCAAGAATCTTGACTTCTCAAGGTGAAGAAGGAACTTATTAAGTTCTTCTTTCAACGAACAGTTTGCAAACTGTTTAATTAAATGGAGAAAGTTGTGGATGACCTTCTTCTTCAAATAATGGATAAAAGTTGTAGGAAAGCTAGTAACTAAGATAGTAGGGTGGCAATTGGAAAAATATGTCTATTATTTTCTGGTTTGCCACCCTTTTCCTCAGTGTTATTAGCTTTTTTTACAACCTAGATAAACGGTGTTCGAAAAGCTGACCTTCAACATTAAGCTAAAAAATCAAAAAATATGGGGAGCTATTTTCTGATTTTCTATCTTACTGCTCAGGTCAAAGCGCTTTTCTCACAACCTTGAACAGGAGATTACTATGAATATTTTGAATAAAATAAAACAACATAAGAATTTAATGCGTTTTATTGAGACGACGCAAAAGAGGATCGTTGATTCTGAAATGGGAACGACTTCAGTAGTTGTGGCTTATTATTTACTCTTATCTTTGTTTCCATTGATTATTGCGCTTGGAAATATTCTACCGTATCTTCAAATCGATCAAGAAACTGTCTTGACTTATATTCGCCAAGTGATTCCTGAAACGATCTATCAGTTTATTGGACCGGCGGTAAAAAATTTGTTGACACAAAGTTCTGGTAGTTTGTTGTCATTGTCAGCTATTGCAGCTTTATGGTCAGCTAGTCAGAGTATCAATGCATTACAGATTGCCATGAATAAAGCGTATGGAGTTGAAAATAGAGAAAATTTCATCATTGTCCGTTTCTTTTCCTTAATAGTTATCATCTTGTTCATGATTGCGATTAGTGGTGTCACTTTAGTGCTTGGATTAGGACAAATGATTTTAGAGGCGATTCAACCGATCTTTAAAATACCTGTAAACTTTATTGACCAATTCCAAACATTGAAATGGCCGATTACTTTGGTGGCTTTATTTGTGATCATGTTTATGATTTATTGGATTGTACCAAACGCGCAATTGAAATTTAAAGCAGTGATTCCTGGTGCTGTATTTGCAACGACTGGTTGGATGTTGTTGTCACAAGTTTTTGGAATTTATGCTCGTTATTTTGCAACGCGTGTGAGCGGTTATCAAATCATCGGAAGTTTTATCGTTTTGATGCTTTGGTTAAACTTTGCTGCGACGATCATTATTCTTGGTGGAATCATCAATGCTGTTGTGCAAGAGTACATAACAGGAAACGAAATAAAAGAACGAAGAAGCATCACATCAACATGGCTTGGTAAACTAAAAAATAAATTTTCTCAAAAAAAGAATTAGAAACACGAGTTCTTATTGTAAAATAGCGACAGTGTTTTATAATTATTAATGACTCTTTAAATAAAGTAGGTGCCCGTATGCTGGTTTCTTTTAGTATTGTAATAAAGATTTTTTTGACAATTTTATTGTCTTTGATATTGACCCCCATTTTTAAAATAATTTCAGTTCAAACTGGAATGGTCGATAAACCGAATGAACGACGAATAAACAAAGTGCCGATGCCTTCAGCTGGTGGCTTACCTATCTTTGTTTCCTTCGTGATATCTAGTTTGTTTTTATTCAAAGATATCATCCCTAAATTTTATATTCTACCTATATTATTGGCTGCGTCCGTCATCGTATTGACCGGATTACTTGATGACAAATATGAACTTTCACCTAAGCAAAAAAGTATTGGTATTTTATTAGCGGCTTTGATCATCTATTTTGTCGCTGATATCAGGATCGATTCTTTTACCTTACCGTTCTTAGGATATATCCAATTAGGTTGGCTTAGTTTTCCTGTCACCATTTTTTGGATTTTTGGGATCACTAATGCAGTCAATTTGATTGATGGTTTAGATGGCTTAGCAGCAGGGATATCTTTGATTGGCTTGATGACCATTGGTATTATTGGTTACTTTTTTTTACATGCCTCAACAGTTTATATACCTATAGTTATTTTTTGTTTAGTCGCAAGTATCATCGGCTTTTTTCCTTACAATTTTTATCCTGCCAAAATTTATTTAGGGGATACAGGTGCACTTTTCTTAGGCTTTATGATGGCGGTTTTATCATTGCAAGGATTAAAGAATGTTACTTTCGTTTCATCGATTTCTTTGTTGATCATCATGGGGGTACCTGTTACAGATACTTTTTTTGCAATCATTCGTAGAAAAGCGAATCGAGTATCATTTTCTACGGCAGATAAGAAGCATTTGCATCATCGATTGCTCGCTTTAGGCTTTACCCATAAAGGAGCTGTTTTGACGATCTACTCCATCGCTTTGATGTTTTCATTTACTGCAATGATCATGAATTATACGGGAAGTCTTGGAACGATTGCTTTGTTCTTAGTGATGCTATTTGCTGCTATTTTATTATTTGAATTGATCGGATTGATCAATGAAAAATACCAATTCATTCTAAAAACATTACGGTTTTTAGGGAATAAAGAATACCGTACACAAGTGATGCAGAAATACTTTAAGAAATGGAAAAGACCTTAATGGAGAACAATAAAAAAAAGCCGATTTTAATTAGCATTGTGACAGCAAATAGTAAAAAAATATTCCAGACATTAGATACGATCATTGCGACGATCGGTGAAGAACCGGCAATTGAATTTCAAATTTTTGATAATAACTCGACACCTGAATACCAAGAACGATTACGCGAATATTTAAAATATCCGTTCATGAATATTTATTTCAATAATGAAAACCGAGGCTTTGGATTTGGTCATAACCATACCTTGCTCCAAAGCGCTGCAAAATATGCGGTGATTTTTAATCCAGATATTTTAGTAGATGAGCAGACGGTGATCGACCTGGTTGCGCTCTTAGAAACGCATCCTGAATGTGCGATGTTGGCACCTAAAATCTTGAATGAAGATGGGACGACTCAATACTTGATTAGACAGCGTTTAGCTCTATTCGACTATGTACTACGTTTCATTCCTTTCAAATTTGTCAAAAAAATGTTTGATCGGCGATTGAATCGCTTTGAATGTCGTGATTTGCCAGAGGATCGTGATTCTTATGTGCGCATGATTTCTGGTAGTTTTATGGTAGTAGATGTTGCGAAATTTAAATCAATCAATGGGTTTGATACTCGCTACTTTATGTATTTTGAAGATAATGATCTTTGTTTAAGTTTTGAAAAAGCAAACGAAAAGATCCTTTATACGCCACGTTATAGTGCCATCCATCTATATGGAAAAGGGGCGCATCGTAACTTCAAACTTTTTCGAATATTTTTAAATTCAATGATGAAATTCTTCCATAAGTGGGGGTGGACTTTCTTCTAATGACACCAGAAATAGCAGTAGTGATCGTATTGTATCACCAAAAAATCAACCAATCGCCTTCTTACGATTATTTAAAAGCAGCTATCCAAGCTGGGACAGTGGAGTTAGTTATTTTTGATAATAGTCCTGTTGCACATGCTGATGTGCTTTATTCAGAAAAGAACGTCCATTATCATCATGATCCAGCAAATCCAGGCCTAGCGGTTGCTTACAATTATGCAATTGACCACATTTCAGATACGGTACAGACACTTATAACATTAGATCAGGACACTCAGTTAGGTACTGATTATTTGGAAACTGTAGCCGAACTCACTTGGACAAAGGAGCGAGTAGCTGCGGTCCCCTTAGTATTTTCTGGTACAAAACAAATCTCTCCGGTGTGGGCAGACCACTATATCAATCGCCACTTCGAAGTGATCGAAGAGCCAGTAGTAACACGTCAACGGATTATGGCAATCAATTCTGGCGCGGCATTCTCGCTCACATTTTTAAGAGAGATCAATGGCTATAATACAGTGTTCCCACTCGATTTTTTAGATCATTGGCTTTTTTGGCAAATCAAACAATTAAACAAAGAAATTGTAGTTTTAGCCACTAGCATGACTCATGATCTCTCAGTATTAGATTATAAAAAAGTTAACGTAACACGCTATCAGTCGATATTGGCTGCTGAGTCGATCTTTTACCAAGAATACGACCGTCAGCATTTAATGCAACATCGGAAGCAGTTAGTATTAAGAATGACAAAGCAATTTTTGACTGTCAAGAATCGTCAAATCTGGCGAATGACTTTACGTTCGTTTGTTGATAATTGGAAGGTGTGAAATGATGCGATCGGTTTGTATAGCAACCTTTAATGGTGGCGCGTATTTAAAAGAACAATTGGATAGTATCTTAAAGCAACTTTCTCCAGAAGATGAAGTGATTATTTCGGATGATGGTTCAGTCGATGATACTTGGTCGATCTTAACAGAATATGCACATAATGATCCACGTATCAAACTTTTTGAAGGTCCCAAACAAGGTTTGATCAAAAATTTTGGCTTTGCGATTGAACAAGCTCAGGGAGACCTGATATTTTTAGCAGATCAAGATGATGTATGGTTAGATGGGAAAGTAGAGAAAATCACACAATACTTTAGCCTTCATCCAAAACAACTAGTAGTTATTTCAGATTTAGTGATCGTAGATAGCCAGTTGAATGAGATCCATTCCTCATACTTTACCTTTAGGAGATCCAAAGAAGGCTGGTTGACGAATTTGATTCGTAGTAACTATATCGGTGCAGGGATGGCTTTTCGCTCTTCATTAAAAGAGACGATCTTACCGATACCTGACAATGTACCGATGCATGATATGTGGATCGGTTTGCTGGCGGGGAATCATGCGGGCTTTATTCGAGAACCGCTGACTCTTTATCGGCGACACGATTTTAATGCAAGTGAAATTGAAACGAAGAGTAGTTGGCGCCAGAAAATCACTTGGCGGATTCATTTGATCCAAGCACTCATTCAGCGGAAATGGAAAAAATATCCCTAAAAGATATTGTTAAATTCTCAAGAAATCCATGACAAATAGTAGGATTGATGAGATAATAACGAAAGTGAAAATTTAAAGAAAAAGGAGCGCTTATATTCATGAAAGGAATCATCCTTGCGGGAGGAAGCGGAACACGCTTGTATCCACTAACAAAGGCAACCTCGAAACAGTTGATGCCAGTCTACGATAAACCAATGATCTATTATCCAATGTCTATTTTGATGTTGGCAGGTATCAAGGAGATATTGATTATTTCAACACCTCAAGATACCCCACGCTTTAAAGAATTATTTGGAAATGGGCATGATCTAGGTATTCACCTTGAATATGCGGTTCAAGAGAGTCCCGATGGCCTAGCTCAAGCTTTTATCATTGGGGAAGAATTTATTGGCGATGATAGTGTTTGTCTTGTTTTAGGAGATAATATCTACTATGGTGGCGGACTATCAAAAATGTTGCAACGTGCTGCCTCTAGAGAAAGTGGAGCGACTGTTTTCGGGTATCATGTTAATGATCCGGAACGTTTTGGTGTGGTCGAATTTGATGAAAATATGCAAGCTCTCTCTATTGAAGAGAAACCAACAGAACCAAAATCAAATTATGCTGTCACAGGACTTTATTTCTACGACAACGATGTGATTTCAATTGCAAAAGAAATCAAACCATCTGAGCGTGGCGAACTAGAGATCACTGACGTCAACAAAGCATATTTAGAAAGAGGAAAACTTTCTGTAGAGATTATGGGACGTGGTTTTGCTTGGTTAGATACAGGTACGCATGAATCTTTACTTGAAGCCTCTACATTTATTGAAACGATTGAAAAGCGTCAAAACTTAAAAGTTGCTTGTTTAGAAGAGGTGGCTTATCGAATGGGCTATATCGACAAACAACAATTAGCTGTTTTGGCAGAACCACTGAAAAAAAATCAATATGGTCAATATTTATTAAGATTGGCTGCTGAATAAGGAGTTTTTAGTGATGAAAGTGACGGATACTAAATTAACAGATGTTAAAATTATCGAAATGGATGTTTTTGGGGACCATCGTGGTTTCTTTACAGAAAGCTATTCAAAAGCAAAATTTGCGGAACATGGATTAGATTTTGATTTTGTCCAAGACAATCACTCTCTATCTGCTGAAGCCGGAGTGATTCGTGGTTTGCATTTTCAAAAAGGGGCATCCGCTCAAACAAAATTGATCCGTGTCACTTCAGGAGCAGTCTTAGATGTGATCGTCGATATTCGTAAAGGTAGTCCAACCTATGGACAGTGGGAAAGTTATATCTTATCTGAACATAATCATCGTCAATTACTTGTACCCAAGGGATACGCACATGGGTTCGTGACATTGACACCAAATGTGAATTTCCTTTATAAATGCGATAATTATTATGATGCCGCAGCAGACGGTGGGATCGCATTTGACGATCCAGAGTTAGCGATTGATTGGCCAATCGATCTTTCAAAAGCGATCATGTCTGAAAAAGATCATAATCATCCTACACTGAAAGAATTTGAAGCAGAAAACCCATTTGTTTATGGTGAAATCTAACATTTGATGAGGAGAAATATTAAATGAAAAATATCATTGTTACTGGTGGAGCAGGCTTCATTGGATCAAATTTTGTACATTATGTTGTACAAAACCACCCAGAAGTACATGTGACAGTCTTAGATAAATTAACTTATGCAGGAAACAAAGAAAATCTAGCAGGATTGCCAACTGATCGTGTGGAGCTAGTTGTCGGAGATATTGCAGATGCAGAATTAGTCGATCGATTAGTGGAAAAAGCAGATGCAGTGGTTCATTATGCTGCTGAATCACATAATGATAATTCTCTTAAAGATCCGTTTCCGTTTGTACACACGAACATCATTGGTACGTATACATTGCTAGAAGCTTGCCGTAAGTACGATGTTCGTTATCATCATGTTTCTACGGATGAAGTCTATGGTGACCTACCATTACGTGAAGATTTACCAGGTCATGGAGAGGGTGAAGGTGAGAAGTTCACTGCGGAAACACCTTACAACCCGTCCAGCCCCTATTCTTCAACAAAAGCTGGTTCTGATTTATTAGTGAAAGCTTGGGTTCGTTCATTTGGACTAAAGGCGACAATCTCAAATTGTTCCAATAACTATGGACCTTATCAACACATTGAAAAATTCATTCCACGTCAAATCACCAATATTTTAAGTGGTATCCAACCTAAGTTATACGGAGAAGGAAAAAATGTTCGTGATTGGATCCATACGAATGACCACTCTTCTGCCGTATGGTTGATCCTAACCAAAGGGAATATTGGGGAAACCTATTTGATTGGCGCTGATGGCGAGGAAGACAACAAAACCGTATTGGAAATGATCTTAGAAATGATGGGTCAGCCTAAAGATGCCTATGAACATGTCAAAGATCGTGCTGGCCATGATTTGCGTTATGCGATCGACTCAACCAAGCTTCGACAAGAACTTGGTTGGCAACCAGAGTTCACTAATTTCCGTGATGGTTTAGCAGAAACTATCAAGTGGTACGAAGAGAACCAAGAATGGTGGCAAAAAGAGAAAGAAGCAGTTGAAGCAGCTTACGCTAAAAATGGACAATAAGAGGCGAGAAATCGAATTCCCTCGAACAAGCTGCGTAGATAAGAGTCAGAGACTTCCTCTTATCAGATGTTTTTCTTGCTTGAATAGATAGCTTGAGAGACTCAACCTCTTTTTAAATAGTCATTGAAGGGGCACTGCGTTTAACTGACGCTGCCCTTTTTTCATGAAAAATTTTTTAAGAACGCTGGATGGATGCTCATCCTCTCGAAAAGCGAGAACCGATATGGTAGAATAAGCTTGGTTCTTAGAACGTGGTTGGCACATAAGTGTTCTGCCGTTGTTTGGGGATAAGGGGAAATAATGAGACCGTTATTTTTGTCCAATACTCCGAACAAACAGTTGAATGAATCGAACTTCAAAGATAAAGCGTTCATTAAAGACAACATGATAGCTAATGATATTTTTACAAAAAAAAGTTTAAAAATAAATAAATCAAGGAGCGATTGCGTTATGTTTTTATTAACAGGTGGAAATGGTCAACTTGGTACCGAGTTACGTCATTTATTAGATGAGAAAGGGTTAGATTATGTTTCGACTGACGCCCAAGAACTGGATATCACGGATGCAGAAAAAACAATGGCTTATATCACAGACTTAAAGCCTGAAGTCATCTTCCATTGTGCAGCCTATACTGCTGTCGATAAAGCAGAAGACGAAGGAAAAGAATTAGATGAAAAAATCAATGTAGACGGAACGAGAAATGTTGCATTGGCAGCGAAAGCAGTGAATGCAACATTGATTTATATCAGTACCGATTATGTCTTTGATGGTAAAAAAGAAGATGAAGAATATCTAGAAGATGATGCAACGAATCCATTGAATGAATATGGTCGTACAAAACTACTAGGCGAACAAGCAGTGCAGGAAATTTTAGAAGATTATTATATTATTCGTACGTCATGGGTATTTGGTGTATATGGTCATAACTTTGTTTATACGATGCAACGTTTGGCACAAACCCATGATCGATTAACAGTGGTCAATGACCAATTTGGACGTCCGACATGGACACGCACACTGGCCGAATTTATGGTTTATGTAATCGAAGAAAAAGTACCATATGGTGTCTATCATCTATCAAACGAGAATAGTTGTTCATGGTATGAATTCGCAAAAGAAATCTTAAAAGATACAGCAGTAGAAGTAGCTCCTGTTACTTCAGCCGAATATCCACAAAAAGCAACACGTCCACAATATTCAGTGATGAGCCTGAAGAAAACGGAAGATCTTGGTTTTGTTATTCCAACGTGGCAAGAAGCACTTGAACAAATGTTACAAGCTTCTGAAAAATTAAACAAATAAGGTTTTTCCTTAGAAAAAAGAAACAACGAAGAAATTGGAGAATTTTATGGAAAAACAAACAAGAAGTGCAAGGCGAGATAAATCACGAGAACCGGAGACAGAACAGACGAATCTATTTTTAGATATCCTATTGAAATTACGTTATGTGATTGGCTTATTGGTGATCGTTATCGTTGTGACCTTCAACTTGAATGGTAGCTCGATCGGTAGCTGGGATAACTATGTATCCCAAAGAGATGACGGGAAAAAGACGGATGTTATTTTTGGTCAAAATCGAGAAGTTCGTTCAGATGAATGGCTAGTCCAAACGCCTTTTTATTTCTCTCAAGCAGAATCGGGTTATCCGGTCATCAACGAAGATTATTCGTTGAATGGTCAAAATATGATTATTGCCTACAATTCACCAGTAAAAGATATCACTGTTATCGGTAAACCATTTAACTGGGGATTCTTCTTTTTGGGAAGGGATCGAGGATTGTCCTTTTATTGGGCAATGAAACTGGTAGTCATGGTCCTGTTAGGATTTGAACTCCTGATGATCTTAACGAAAAGAAACAAGCCACTTTCGTTGATTGGGTCATTTGCATTGACCTTCTCACCAGCTGTTCAATGGTGGTTCATGCAACACGTTGGCGATTTGATTTTCTTTACAATTGGTTTAATGGTCGCCTTTTATCATTATTTTTATCAACATGAAAAAAAGTGGCTGCGTGCATTGATGATGTTATTAGTGGTCATATTCGGTCTCGGATTTATCTTAGTTATCTATCCGGCCCATCAAGTGATGCTCGCCTATCTATTAGTTTTTTATTTTGTCGGTTTACTGATCTATTACCGCAAAAAAATACAATGGGATTGGTTTGACGCTGTATTGATTACTGCTGCGTTGTTGTTTATTGGTATTGTCATGTGGCATTTTTGGTCAATTTCTAAAGATGCGTTACTCGTCTCTTTGAATACGTTGTATCCTGGGAATCGAGTAAGTACAGGTGGTAAATGGAAATTTAGTGAATTTTTCTATTTCTTAACGAACTGGAAAATCCCATTCGAGGATATCAGTTTCTCAAATAATTCAGAAGTAGCACTATTTTACCATTTCTTCCCAACTGTCTTTTTAGCAAGTCCATTTGTCTTGTTTGGAAAAAAAGACGACGATCAAAAAAATATTGGTCGGATCTTAATGCTCTTTTGTCTCTTCGCGATTTTTTGGATCACCATTGGCTTACCTAGAACGATGGCTCAATTGACCTTGTTATCATTTGTCCCACCATTTCGTGCGATCTTAACTTTCAGCTTTGCTGCCTTTCTATTATCGATTTGGTTTATCGCGTACATTTGGAAACACGATGTCATCCCAACGTGGTATAAATTCGTCTTATTGATTGCTAATGCAGGTATCTATTACTATGCGTTACAAGGTTCCAAGATGGAAGGCTATTTCTCTGGCTTTGAGTTAATCAGTGTGATTGTTTTGGGAACACTCCTTTTAGCATTTGCACTGTTTCGACAACGCGTCTTTTTCTACCTTTCATTTAGTGCATTGATCATTGCTTCTGGTTTCTTTGTGAATCC
This sequence comes from Enterococcus mundtii, assembly GCF_013394305.1. NCBI lineage: Bacteria > Bacillati > Bacillota > Bacilli > Lactobacillales > Enterococcaceae > Enterococcus > Enterococcus mundtii. The sequence goes on from NZ_AP019810.1 coordinate 2,563,811, forward strand.
AGTTGTCCAAGGAACAGGTGCGATTTTTGAAAAAACGTTAGCCAAGGAAATCCAAAAAATCGATCAACAGGATCCAGGTCAAGTATGGTTAACCGAAGATGAGCTCTATAATTTCACACCGGCTTTAGGGGTAAAGGCATTCAATACGGTCCGCTTTTATCCAGACAAAGCTGCATGGCAATTGATTGATCCAGAATGGGAATATGAGCGTTTCTACAATCGTTATGCCCATACTAGAGCTTTTATTGCCAAAGAAGATACAGCCTTCAAGCTAGATCGTCCAGACATGTTCTCAGTGACTTTGAATTTTGATGATGCTGAAAAGTTAGGCATCAAATATGTCGTAACCAAGCGTCCATTAGATGACTATAATCAGCGTAATGAAGCGCAGTTCACTAAATTATATGGACCAGACGACGATGGGCACATGATCTATGAAGTAGCGTATCCAAACTATGCTACTTGGCAAACACAGTCTACTGGTCAATAAAAAACTTTTAGTTTGAAGAAGATGTGTGCAAAAAAAGAGGATATTGGATCAGTTAGAAATCATCGTGATAACGCTGATCCAATGATCCGTTTTTAAAAAGTATTATTTGGAAGAGGAGGTGGAAACCATTCAAACATTTGTCGAAAAATTCATAAATAAAATGAGTACTGGGATCTTGTTAATGATGCTAATCGCTCTTTTTTCTGTCTGGACGATCGGTATAGGCACACCAGCTACTTTATTTTTATATGAACATAGCGCACAGTTCGTCACTTTTGGTGTATTTGTCTTAACAGGACTGAATATCTATAAAGCAAGAGGATTTGACTTTTTTTATCTAGGAGCAGCAGTTGTAATCTTCGGTTTCTATACGTATTTCAGTGGAATACGAGAAGGTTCTTTGGCAGGTAATCTGTTGATCCCGATTTTGATTCTGATTGGATTGAGTGTAAAGTGGATCGAATTTGACAAAGTAGATCGGGGAATTTATTTGCTTGTCTTCTCATTTTTCCTTGCTGTGACGGTATATCGAGTATTTACAGAGATTCAAGTACCTGAAGGACAAAGTATATGGAACCAAGATAATAAATTATCCGATATTTGGATCAATACAAATACGATTGGCAGCTCGTTGATGATGCTTGGACTACTGATCAGTGGTTTCGCCAGTTCATTTGAACGTTGGTATATTCGGATCCTTGGAGTACCAGCGATCATTGCTGCATTTTTAGGAATCTGGGTATGTCAATCACGCTCGGCATTGATTGCGATCATCATTTTTGCTTTATTGGATATCTGGCCTAAAAGATTCTTTAAATTTATTCGTGCCCCTTTTATCGGCTATTTAGCTATTTTTAGCTTGGCGCTACCGATATCCTATTTAGCTGCCAATTCTGAAGAGATCAATCTCTTCACTGGAAGAGAGGGCATATGGCTGAAATTTTATCAAACGATTTCCGAGAGTACAGAGCAACTACTGGTTGGAATGAAGCCTTTTCTTTATTTTCGTGGGAATGAGGTTTTAGGTAATCACAATAGTTATAATTCTATTTTGAATTTATATGGATTGATAGGAATCGCAATTGTAGGGATTTTATTACTTGTTTTTGTTGGAAGACTAACACTGAAAGCTGATTATTCGAATGGACAGCTTACGTTCTTATGGGCATTCATGGCAGTAATGATCCAATCGTTTATGGAAGATACATTGACTTCTTTCCCTTGGGTACCTATCGGCTACTTGTTGTTAGCGATGGCAAGTCATCGTTACGATCAGCCACCAGGTAAGCAAATAAAAATACAAGAGGAAAATCAACTGTCAACTTCAAGACTTGCACGCTATCACTGAATTTGAAAATAAGGGGTGTGAGACAACAGCAACAATTATTTTGTCTGTCACCTTAGAATCGAATAAATGGTGGAAACAGGAGCAAGCACTTCGGAAATAAGGCTATACACTTCTGTCCCAATCTCAATCAAAAAAATAAAAACGTGGGTAAGCCTTTTTTGGCAGGCCCACGTTTTTTGCTTCATTGCAATTAAGTATCATCTTTTGTAAAATAGTAACGTTGACAAAAAGTTTGCTTAATAGAAAATTAAGAAACAACGAATATCGCAGTCCTTGGCTCAATATGTGGTAAAATGGCTGTTGACTGTAATTAATTGAAACTGCTTGGAGGAACACAAATGTTGAAAGATTTGTTTTTATTTATGAAGGATATCTATCAAAATCGAAAGCTATTACTTCAATTCTCGTTAAACGATTTTAAATCGCGTTTTGCGGGTTCATTTTTAGGGATTTTATGGGCGTTCATCAATCCCGTGTTTACGGTTCTCATTTACTGGTTAGTCTTTGGCTTCGGCTTGAAAGCGGCAATGACTGACGGGAAGTATCCGTTTATCGTCTATCTGATCACAGGGATGGTCCCATGGTTCTTTTTCTCAGATGCGTTTACCTCTACAACACTTGTTTTCCGAGAATACACCTATTTAGTGAAAAAAGTGGTATTCAATATCCGTATCTTACCAACAACTAAAATCCTTTCAAACTTGTACTCACATATGTTCTTTATTTTGATTGGTTTAGTCGTAACAATGGGACATGGTATTTTTCCAACGGTCATGTCTTTACAATTGATTTATTATCTATTTTGTATGGTTGCTTTTTTGACCGGATTGACGTGGTTGACCGCATCGATTCAACCTTTTATACCAGATATCATGCAATTTATCACAATTTTGCTACAGCTGATTATGTGGACATTGCCGATTCTTTGGAGTCCTAGTCAATTTAATCCAGCAATCATAAAGATTCTAAAATTAAACCCACTGTATTATGTTGTTCAAGGTTACCGTGAATCATTTTTAAGTCAAGCTTGGTTCTGGGAACATGGTACTTATACAATCTATTTTTGGGTAGTTACATTAATCATGTTCGTAATCGGTTCCTTAGTGTTCCGTAGATTGAAACCACATTTTTCAGATGTGCTGTAAGGAGTATAGTTATGACAGAATACGCAATTAAATTAAACAACATCACTAAATCATACAATATGTATGCGAAACCGACGGATCGTTTTAGAGAAGCTTTGAATCCTTTCAAGAAATCGTACCATGATGTGTTCTATGCATTGAAAAATATTGATGTAGAGATTAAAAAAGGTGAAATGATTGGTTTTGTCGGTGAAAATGGTTCTGGTAAATCAACGATGCTCAAAATCATTACAGGCGTTTTGACTCCAACAAGTGGAACCATGGAGATCGAAGGAAAGATTTCTGCCTTACTTGAATTGGGTTCAGGTTTTAATCCAGAATATTCTGGGTATGAAAATATTTATTTAAATGGAATGGTTCTTGGCTTTTCACGTGAAGAAGTCGATGCGATGGTGGATGACATCATTGATTTCGCAGATATCGGAGACCACGTTTATCAACCAGTTAAAACTTACTCAAGTGGGATGTTCGTACGCTTAGCTTTTGCGGTAGCGATCAATGTCAATCCAGATATTCTGATTGTTGATGAGGCACTCGCAGTAGGTGACTTGGAGTTCCAATTGAAATGTATGGAAAAATTTACGGAAATCAAAAATTCTGGGAAGACGATTTTATTTGTTTCCCATGATATCAGCTCGATCCGTCGTTTCTGCGACCGTTCTTACTGGCTAAAAAATGGTGAAGTTGTAGAATTTGGTGATACGATGGATGTGACAACCAATTACGAAAACTTCTTAAAGAAAAAATCAGTAAAAACAGTAGATCGTAACAAAAATCAAGTGGAGCGCTTTGCTGCCCCAGATATCGTCGATGTGTTAAGTGCTGAGTTACTAGATGAAAACAAGCAACCAATCGATATGTTAGAACAAGGGGAAGATCTTTATGTCAAGGTTACTTATGAAGTGAAAGATGATACCATCAAAAAACCTGTATTAGGGATTGCCCTACGAACGGTCGATAATTTCTATGTCTGTGGCTTGAATACCTTACTGGACGATATCACGATTCCTTGGGAAAAAGGAAAAAACGTCTTTTATCTCAAGTATAAGAAGTTAGGCTTACTTGCTGGCGAATACTATTTCGATGTGGCGGTTTTTGAAGAAAATGCCACTGTTCCATTAGTTTATAAAACGAAGTATATGAACTTATTTGTGACGGGTTCTTATATTGGTGAAGGGATCGTGGTCTTGGATCACCAGTGGAAAGAAGGAGATCAAAACAATGAAGTATGATTTCGAAATGGATTTAGATGAACAAAGTAGCGTAGGTAAGATTGTCGGACAAATTAAACCAGGAAGTAAAGTCTTGGAATTTGGTCCAGGCAATGGACGCATGACGAAACATTTGATCGGTGCAAAAAACTGTGAAGTAAGCATCGTTGAACTGGACAAAGAACTATTTGATTACGTCAATGAAATTGCACAAGATGGTTTTTATGGCGATATTGAAAGTTTTGAATGGGCAAAATATTATGCTGGTCAAACGTTTGATTATATATTATTTGCAGATGTCTTGGAACATTTAGTGGATCCTTTGAAGACATTAAAAAAAGTCAGAGAGTTTCTAAATGAAGAAGGCGAGATTTTGATTACTTTTCCTAATCTCGTGCATAACTCTGTATTGATCCACCTCTTTAATAACGAATTGCCGTGGGCTTCGTTTGGGCTACTAGATGAAACACATAATTCATTTTATACCCACGAAGGCTTTCAAAAAGTATTTGCAAACGCTGATCTGCACATCAACATTGAAGATTATTTATATCTAGCAGTAGGGGATACTGAATTGAAGTCGGCATATACTGACTTACCAGAAGCAGTTCGTTATGATTTCAAAATGCGCCCATTTGGCGAAGTGTATCAATACTTCTTTTCATTGAAAAAACACCCAAATGTGGAAGCTAAAATCAATTCACCGCAAAATTCAAATTATGTCAAAATGATGGAAATCATCAAAAAGAGTACGCAAGAAGAAACATTACAGATCCCGTTCAATAATTATACGGGAGAAAACCAAGTATTGACTTTTCCACTGACAGAAGAACCGGTAAGTTTTATTTTTCAATTTGAAAAGCAACCAAGTTATCTTGAGTTCAGTGTTGAAGTAGACGGAGTAAAGCTTGATTTTATCGCATCGAATGCGGTCATCAAAACAGCGACAGACTGTTATATCTTTGATGGATCAGAAGCACCAAGACTAGAATTGACCGATATAAGTGGAGAAACGATCAAAATCTCTTGCCATTATCGATTCATTGGTGAATTACCAGCAACGATGACTGAAGTCCTTAGAGAAATCAAACCTATGGCTGCTGTTCAAAAAGAACTATCTGCTGAAAACGAGAGATTAACAAAAGAAAACCAGCACTTGCAAATAGAGAATAAAGAGCTGACGAAAGTCTTGAAGACTACGGCTGATCGATATTTTGACTTGTTGCAGCCTAACAATTGGGCAATAAAGCCAAAAGGACGATTAGGGAGACCAAAAGAAACGGCAAAAAAAATCCAAGCCAAAGATCTTTCTCTTTGTATCGACGAAAAAAATTGGGATCCAGAAACAAAATTACTCAAAATCATTGGATGGGGAATTTCAAATGCGGAACGTAAACCTTTATCTTATAAGTTGTCTGTAGATCAATCACCATTCTTCGAGGTTCAGCAGATTGAGCGAGCCGAAGTGAATGAAGCCGAAAAACTTCCTCCCCACACAAAAGCTGGTTTTGAGATACAGATAGCGTGTGAACAAGAAAAATCATTTTTGATTGAATTGATTGCAGAAAATGGGCAGTCTTGGCTAGTTGAAATATAAATAACTTATTAGGTAAAGGAGTACCAAACCAGTGCAAAAAAAAGAAATTGCTGTATTTATCGATAAAATCACTCGTGAGCGGGCGACCGGCGATTTATTGATCGTTGGTTGGGCAATCGATGAAGTAACGAAAGAAATACCGACGATCCAAGTTGAAAAAGAAAATATTATAGCAAAAAATACACCAGTCGTGCGTTTAGATATCAATCATCTTTATGATTTGGATGTAAAAACGCAAAGTGGTTTTAATCTTCGATTATCTGGAAAGATGAAGGGAAAAGCAATTTTAGATTTTCAAACGAAAGATCATCAAAATGGGATAGCCGTCAAATTGAATGGACGCTATCCTTATGATGATGGCATCGAGTCGAGTTTGGAAAAGAAAAAACGATTGTTAAAAAAAGGCTTGAACTATGCTCGAACGCATGGCCTAAAAAAGGCTGTACGTCGTGTGAAAATGGAATTGAAACCAGGTTCGATCGACTATGCACAATGGATCGCTAAGCATGAACAAATCGACGTTGCAGCACAAAAAACAAAAGCGCAAGCCTTTGCCTATCGTCCGTTGATTTCTGTCGTGATGCCAGTTTATAACGTAGAAATCAAATGGCTAGAAAAATGTATCGATTCTGTGATTGCTCAAACATATGACCATTGGGAATTATGTATCAGTGATGATGCCTCTACCGATCCTAAAATCCATAAATGTTTAGAACGTTATCAGCAAAAAGACTCACGGATCAAAGTTGTCTTTCGTGAGGAAAACGGACATATCAGTTTAGCCACGAACTCTGCACTTGAGATCGCTGAAGGGGAATTCATGGCATTACTTGATAATGACGACGAACTTCCTGTCAATGCATTGTTTGAAGTAGTCAATGTCTTGAATGATCGGCCAGAACTTGATTTGATTTATAGTGATGAAGATAAGATCGATGCTGATGGCAATCGCTTCGATCCTCATTTTAAAGCAGACTGGTCACCCAATACTTTGATGGGAAATAACTATATTTCTCATTTAGGCGTCTATCGATTAAGTATCGTCAAAGAACTAGGTGGGTTCCGAAAAGGCTATGAAGGTTCACAAGATTATGACCTAGTTCTTCGTTTTACAGAAAAGATCCCCGCAGATCATATTTATCATATCGATCGTGTCCTTTACCATTGGCGTACGATTCCAGGATCAACAGCTAGTAGTGGAGAAGCTAAAAGTTATATTTACGATTCTGGTGTGAAAGCTTTGACGGATGCATTAGCTCGCAGGAATATCAAAGGCCAAGTGCGTCCAGGAAGAATCTCAGGGTTTTATGAGATCAATTATGATGTCTTACAAGAGGATCTAGTCAGCGTCATCATCCCAACCAAAAATGGGTATGACGATTTGAAAATGTGTATTGATTCGATCATCGAAAAAACGACTTATCCTAACTACGAGATCATTGTAGCTGATAATGGTAGTACTGATCCGAAGATGCAAAATCTTTTCGACTCATATAAGGAACAACTAAAAGAACGCTTTATTGTCGAATTGATCGATATCCCATTCAACTATTCTCGTATCAATAACCTTGCGGCTGAAAAAGCTAGTGGAAAGTATTATTTATTCTTGAACAATGATACGGAAGTGATCGCTCCTAATTGGATGACAACGATGGTCTCATATGCTCAGTTTGATTCAATTGGCTGTGTGGGTGCAAAACTTTACTATCCAGATGATACGACGCAACATGCGGGTGTACTCGTTGGCATTGGTGGCGTCGCTGGTCACGCGTTGAATAATTATGACCGCACACATTGTGGCTATTTCGGACGATTAGTGATCGACGTCGATTATTTAGCAGTGACCGCCGCTTGTATGATGGTCAAAGCGGATGATTTCAAAGCGGTGGATGGCTTCGATGAGACATTACAAGTTGCCTTCAATGATGTAGACTTATGTCTTAAAGTCTATGAACTGGGCAGAAACAATGTGTATGCTCATCAGGTTGAACTATATCACTTTGAGTCAAAATCTCGCGGGTACGAAGATACGCCAGAAAAGCAGAAACGCTTTGCGGGTGAAATCAAAAAAATGCAAGATAAATGGCCCAAATATATCGCACATGATCCTTTCTATAATGACAATTTGACCAAACAAGGAATTGGCGATTTTTCATTACGGCCAGATTAAAGAGTAGTTGATATACCTTAGGAAAGACTTGGAGAATATTCAAGTTTTACTTAAGGTATATTTTTGTATGCCCCATTTTTATAGCAGAATCAAGCACATAAATCTGTCGTGAAAAACTTTGAATTTAGGTTACAATTTGGTTATTCACTATGTTTTTAAAGTGTGCTATGGTAAGATGATAGAGGTATTATTTTGTGGTTAGGAGTGTATACATGAATAAAAATGGAGAATGGAATGTTGCTCGTCGGATATTCATTATCATGCTGGATGTCTTAGTTTACAATGCAGCGATATATATAAGTTTTTTATTGAAATTTCAAGGAGAAATTCCCACACGGAATTTTGAGACCTTTCAACATTCTGCAGTGTTTATATCTATCATCTTTATCGTCTTGAATATTTTATTAGGGGCATACGTCTTCTATAATCGGATGATCAGTGACATTATATTTGTGACTGTAATAGGGCAAGTATTGATGTCTTTAGGTGTAATGGTGGTGACTTTCGCTGGTAGATGGTTTGCCTTTCCACGGGCAGTTATTCTTTTATCTTTGGTAGTAGGAACAGTTTTACTGAGCTTATACCGCATCTTGGTCTACAAATTATATTTGAAAGTCAGTAGAGACAAGAAAGTAGTGATCGTTGGACTTGAAAAAGATGTTGCTCCAGCAATCCAAAATTTCCAATCTAAAAAAAATAATAAACATAAAGTTGAAGCGGTCGTTATCGATAACTATTATGAAAACATCAAGAAGATGATCGATACAATCGATATCGTCTACTTGTCATCACATATTGAAGAAAATGAAAAAATCAAGATTTATCAATTAGTTACTAAGAAGGAAAAAAAATTATTTTTGAATACGACTTTTGAGAATTTAACAATGATCAATCCAAACATTATGAACTTTGAAGATGAAAGTATCATTGAAGCTTCTGGTTTCAAGATACAACCAGAAGATGAATTGTTCAAACGCTTATTCGACATTATCATTTCCTTTATCTTACTGATCCTTGCATCACCTTTCATGTTGCTTACAGCAATACTAGTCAAAGTGACTTCACCAGGACCAGTGATCTATAAACAAGTCCGTATCACTAAAAATCAAAAAGAATTTTCAATCTATAAATTCCGGTCAATGACAGCGACAGCGGAAGCAAAATCAGGACCTGTCTTAGCGAAAAGTAATGATGCTCGAGTAACACCAGTCGGTAAATTTATCCGTGCTGTACGTTTTGATGAATTGCCACAGATTTTTAATGTGTTAAAAGGCGATATGTCGATCGTCGGTCCACGCCCAGAAAGACCTTTCTTTGTGGATCAATTCAATGCAGAAAATCCTTATTATTATTTGAGACATAATGTCCGTGCAGGCATCACCGGCTATGCTCAAGTATATGGGAAATATGTTTCTGACTATAACAGCAAGTTACGCTTTGATTTGTTGTATATCAAAAAATATTCGTTAATGATGGATCTAAAGATCTTATTGCAAACGATCAAGATCCTTTTTGATAAAATGTCTTCCCAAGGGTTAGAAGAGGATGAAAATGCTAGTTCATTAGAAGCAATAGCATTTCCTAAAGATAGAATTTACAATTAAACTAAAAGTAGAAAAATAGGAGAAAACTGTTGAATAATAAAGATATAAGTGTTCTGCTTTCTTTGTACGATAAAGAAAAACCTGATTATTTAAAAGAAGCATTGAGTAGTATTTTTAATCAGACTCTCTTTCCTGATGAAATTGTTTTAGTATATGATGGACCTATAAATAGCGAGTTAGAAGCGATTGTTTCTGAATTCCAAAAAAATTATCCTGATACGATTACAATAATCAAACTACAGGAAAATCAAGGATTAGGAATTGCACTGGCTGAAGGTCTAAAACATGTGAGAAATAACATAGTGGCAAGAATGGATACAGATGATGTAATGGTACCTGATCGCTTAGAAAAGCAGTTTGCTGTATTGGAAAAATATCCAGATGTTGCAATAGTAGGGAGTAATATTAACGAATTTGTTGGGAATCTTGATAACATAATTGGCAAAAGAATCGTACCAGAAAAAAATGACGAAATACGTAATTTTTCAAGAAAAAGAAATCCATTTAATCATATGACAGTTATGTATAATAAAGAAGCTGTATTAAGTGTAGGAAATTATCAGTCTTTGATTGGATTTGAAGATTACTACTTGTGGGTTAGATTACTGAAGGCTGGATATAAAGGTTATAATATCCAAGAACCATTGGTATATGCTAGAGCGGGGAAAGATATGTATGCAAGACGTGGTGGTTTGAAATATTTAGTTCCAGGACTGACAGGCAGATTTTATATTTGGAAAGATGGACTCGGAACGATGAAAGACTTTTTGTTTGTTTCAAGTGTGCATATATTTGTAAGCTTGTTACCAAATAGTTTAAGAGGAAAATTCTATCAAAGCAAATTGAGAAAATAAGGAGTGTTTTCTTTGTATAATAAAGATCCAAAAATGAAGAAATTACAACAAATTACATTGAAAATGGCTCAAGAAATTGTTGATTTTTGTAAAGAAAATCAACTTATTTGTTATTTCTGTGGTGGTGGTGCAATAGGTGCTGTCAGGGAAAAAGGATTCATTCCTTGGGATGACGATTTGGATTTCTTTATGCCAAGAGATGATTATGAAAAATTTTATGAGCTTTGGTACCATTCAGAAAAGCAAATAAACTATCCTATACAAAAGGCTTCAAGAAACTATAATGACCACAATTCTTTTACTACGATAAGAGACAAAAACACCACCTTTATCAAGACTTATCAAAAAGACCTTGATATTGTTCATGGGATAACTATTGATATATTTCCTTTGGATGTTGCTCCTGATTCAACGTTAAGTAGAAAAATACAAAAATCATGGGCTCTTGTTTATGCTCTGTTCTGTTCACAGGTTGTTCCGGAAAATCATGGAGGGATATTAGCACTAGGTAGTCGAACGTTATTGACTATTTTTAAATCAGCAAGAGTTCGTTATGCTATTTGGTCATTTGCTGAAAAGCAAATGACTAAATATAACAATAAACCTACTGATTATATTACTGAGCTGTGTGTAGGACCTAAATATATGGGGAATATTTATTTTGCAGAAGATTTTAAGCAAGCCCAATTCTTAACTTTTGAAAATACTGAAATGCCTGTTCCAATAGGTTACGATAGATATTTAAGATCTGCATTCGGAGATTACATGAAGAGACCATCGAAAGAAAATCAATGTACCATTCATGATTCAGTTTATATAGATCCAGATAATAGTTATAAGCAGTATCGTGGCAAATACTATTTAGTTGAAGGAGAAAATAAATTATGATTACAGCTATAATTATTGCCGGCGGAGTTGGCAAACGTATGGGACAAGATATTCCTAAACAATTTATTAATATTGAAGGGAAACCAATTATCATCTACACATTGGAATCATTTCAGCATCATCCACAAATCGACCGTATTCTAGTTGTATGTAAATCAGGCTGGGAAGAAACCATGTGGGCTTACATCAAAGAATTCAATATCAGTAAAGTAGAGTGGGTAATTACTGGTGGATCAAAAGGACAAGAATCAATCAATAATGGTGTACAGTTTTTAAAAGATCATTCTGATGAAGAAGATACGATTATCATCCATGATGGGATTCGTCCATTAGTTGATGAACTTGTTTTATCGGATGTCATCGTGAAATGCAAGGAGTTTGGGAACGGTGTAACTTCTCTTCCATATAATGAGCAAATTTTTATCAAAAAGACAGAAGAAACAACTGAACAATATGTTGATCGTAACACACTGCGACGTGTTTCAACACCGCAAGCGTATCAATATGGAAAACTACTGGCTGCATACAATCGAGCAATAAAAGAAAACATTGGAATGACAGATTCTTCTTATACAAATACAATGATGGTCGATCTTGGCGAAACATTGTACTTTGCTGCAGGTTCTGATAAGAACATTAAATTAACTACAACAGATGACTTAGAGTTATTCAAAGCATATTTAAAAATGAAAGACTAGGTGATGAATGTGGGTTTAATTGATAATCCGATATACAAAGCTGATTTGCTGAAAGTGATCAACAATAACAAAAAATTGAAAAGCTTAGATGGAAAATCATTATTGATGATCGGAGCTTCAGGCATGATTGGCTCTTTTTTAGTTGATACGTTGATGCTAGCAAATAATCAGTTGAAGATTAATATTAAAGTTTATGCGATGGGAAGAAATAGAAATAAGTTAGAAAAGAGATTTCAATCGTATCTTAATGATTCTAATTTTGAAATAATCGAAGGTGATGTCACTCAACCTTTTCCTTCTTCAGTCAAAGCTGATTATGTGATTCATGGAGCAAGCAATACCCATCCAAAAGCTTATGCAACTGACCCTATCGGAACAATCATGACAAACCTTGCAGGAACCGAACAGGTCTTGAAACATGCAGTTGCTACTAAAACAACTAGAGTCCTTTTTCTTTCAACTGTGGAGATTTATGGAGAAAATCGTGGAGACGTTGAAAAGTTCACTGAGGATTACTGTGGCTATATTGATTGTAATACACTAAGAGCGGGATATCCTGAAGGTAAACGAGTGAGTGAATCTCTCTGCCAAGCATATATTGCTAAACATCTTTTAGATATTGTGATACCAAGATTGTGTCGTGTATTTGGTCCCACTATGCTATTATCAGATACAAAAGCTTCTTCTCAGTTTATTTTAAATGCTGTACGTCAAGAAGATATTGTGTTAAAAAGTGAAGGAAATCAATATTTTTCTTATATCTATGTTGCTGATGCTGTCTCTGCAATTCTGCACTTACTTTTACACGGAGAGAGTGGAGAAGCATATAATATCTCAGATGAGAAATTTGATTTGTATCTCAAAGATCTTGCTAAGAAATTGGCTGAAATCAGTGGGAAGAATCTAAAATTCCAATTGCCTGATGAAATTGAAAGTAAAGGTTTTTCTAAAGCCAATACCGCTATTTTAGATAATGAAAAAATCAAAACGTGTGGTTGGTCAACGGTGTTTACATTGGAAGAAGCATTAAGCCACACAGTTGAATTAGTTAAGGGTGAAATATAAATGTGTGAGATTAGCATCATTGTGCCAGTATATAATGTTGAAAAATATTTAAGAAATTGTGTAGATTCCATCTTAAATCAAACCTTTAAAAATTTTGAACTTATATTGGTTGATGATGGTTCTCTTGATGATAGTGGTAAAATATGCGATGAGTATGTAAAAAAGGATAAACGGGTGCGAGTTCTCCATAAGGAAAATGGTGGATTGAGTAGCGCAAGAAATGCTGGGATTGAATGTGCACAGGGTAGATACTTAGGGTTTATTGATAGTGATGATTATATTGAACCAGATATGTATGAACTTTTGTATAACAATATGGTACATGAAGATGCAGATTTATCTATTTGTGGTATTTATGATGTTTATGAGGGGAAAGTGCCAATAAAAAAAGCACGTATAAAAGAAACAGTGCCTTCTGATGAAGCACTATTACTTATTTTACAAGGAAACATTATTTCTGTTCATGCAGTAAATAAATTGTACAAAAAAGAGTTGTTTAACAATCTACGTTATCCAGTAGGAAAATATCATGAAGATTCCTTTATAATTGTTGATTTATTAGCTAATTGTAAAAAAGTAGCAATTGATTCTACTCAAAAATATTATTATGTGCATCGATTAGGAAGTATAAATACAGAAAATTTTTCAGATAAACAATTTGATTTCATTGAGGCTTGGGAACAAAATGAAATTAAGCTTCAAGATAAAAGTACTGCTATTAAAGAAGCGGCCCACCAACGTGTATGCTTTGCTAATTTTTTAGTGCTTGATAAAATAATTCTAGGTAACAAATTGAATATACCAGAAACAAATCAAATCAAAAATTATCTAAAAAATAATTTTTTCTTTATTATGTCTAATAAAATTTTCACGAAAAGTCGTAAATTTTCAATGATTTTATTAATGATAAGTGTCCATCTTTATGAAATACCTGTAAAATTAAGAAGAGAGCACTTAACCAAAAATAAAGATTGAAAATATATAATAGTTTAAAATATTTATGAAGCTGTTTTTTATTAATGGAGGATAACATGTTAACTAATTTTTCTAATCGATTGTCTAATATAGGACAAAAAATTTCACTTCCCTATATAGTTTTTTTTGAGCTTGTATTAATTTTTAGAATGGTGAGTGTATACTCAACTTTACCATCAAGTATCGATTCAATTTTTACATTATTGATTACGTTGTTTTCTGGTATTCTATTTATTAGTTATTTTCTACCTGTAGTTTTACAGAAAGAAAAAATTAGGATTGAATATTGGCTTATATTATTTATAATAATATTACTAATTACTACTTTTGTTAATCATTCTTATGCATTCTCTGAAAATATAAAATTAATTATATGGCAATGTATCTTTTTTTTCTGTGTATTTGAAGTTGGAAGAAAGAATGATAAAAGAGTATTTGATGCTTTTGAAAGAGTACTAATTTTCACTTGGACAATTCTAGTTGTAGTTGGATTATATTTATTTTTTGCTCGTGTAAATTTTTCTGTTCCTGTAGATTCATTATATTATGGTATGAGAATCGGGTTTTATGAGAATAGACTTTACGGTATTTTCGTGGATCCAAATTATGCATGTACTGTTTCTCTAGTATGTGCTGTGATTACGCTAAAAAAATTATGGAATACACCATATATATGGAAAAAAATATTATTTATTAGTATTTTATTTTTACAACTGAGTTATGTTGCGCTATCTGGATCTAGGTCTGGTACTATTCAATTAGCAGTTGCTACTTTTTTTGGATTGTTTTTCTTATGTTGGTATATTCAAACAAAAAATAATAAATCTAATTTTACAAAAATAGCTAGTGCTGTTTTTGTATCATTGATTTGTTCAAGTATTGCTTTTGCATCTATTGGTGTTATAAAAAATAGTTATGTTCAAGTAGCTAATACTATAGAGATATCTACGCCAAAATTAGTTAGCAACTTTGAAGCAGAGACTAGCAGTAAAAAAGTGTCCGATAAACCATTATCAGCAAAAAGACCAGATGTAGTCGAGAGTAATGATGTTTCAAATAGTCGTTTTGATTTATGGGAAAGCGCAGTAGAATTAATGAGAGAATCGCCTGTTTTTGGTACTACACCTAGGGGATTCGTAGCATTTGCTAAAGATAAGATCCCAAACACTTATATAGCTAAAACTGGACAAACACCACACAGCGCGATTTTTTATTTATTAGCGGCTACTGGAATTACAGGATCAGTTGTTTTTGCAGTATTTATCTTTATAAAAATTTGGAAATCTCTGATTATCTTGTTTGCTGCAAATAAAGATAACTATATTAATTTTCTGATGAATAATCAAATTGTATTAATTATATTAGTCTCAAGTTTATTAATTACTGAAATAGTCCTGACTAGACGTTCAGCTACATTTATTTTCTGGCTTTATTTTGGAAAACTTCAATACGAATTTGACCAAGAACATAAAATAAAGACAAATTAAAATTACGGACTAGTACAATATGGGAGAAATCAATATGAAAAAGTTAACCATGTCTGAAGTTCAGAAAAAAGCTGTCGATATACTAATTTATATTGACAAAATATGTAGAAAAAATAATTTAAAATATAGTATTTTTTATGGTAGTTTAATTGGAGTAGAACGACATAAAGGATTTATACCATGGGATGATGACATCGATATTGTCATGCCAAGAAGTGATTATAATACTTTGATGCATATTTTAAAAGAAGATACGAAATATACATTACTGTCGTTTGAAACAAGAGCACATTATCGCTATCCATTCGCAAAATTAGTTGATTCTAATACAGTGGCAAAATCGAAACAATATTTTGGCGGAGAGGACCCTGATTTAGGAGTTTTTGTTGATATTTTTCCTATAGATGGTATTCCTGAAACAATTAATGAACGTCTGGAACTAAGAAAAATTACTGAAAGCTATCGATTAAATTTAATGGATACTTTAGGTCTCTGTTATGCTAGAAGTTTTAACTTAATAAAAGCTATAGGAAAGCTTTTTCTTCGCTATCCCTATCATCATAAGTTATTAAAAGAAGGAGATGATGGTTACTGGAGGGAGAAGTATCAAGAAATAGCACAAAGTATTAGATTCGGCGAAACTAGTACGTGTGGTTATATCGAATGGATCCATATGAATTGGGGAGTTTTTCCTACAGATTGGTTTCTGGAGTATGAGGATGTAGAATTTGAAGGTTATACAGTGATGGCAATCAAGAATAGAAAAGATTTTTTACATCTTCGATATGAAGATTATATGACAATGCCTCCTGAAAATGAAAGAATAACACATCATCCATACGATTTTTTCGAGAGGTAATTACTGACATCTAAATAAAGATACTTATTTTGAATAAAAATAAAAATATAATTTCATAAGGAAAGAGTGTCTTTTCTTATGAAATATTTTTTAGTAGAAAGAGTGAATTCAATGTCTCAACAATTAAGAACGACCGTTGTAATGGCTACATATAATGGTGAAAAAAATATTTTGGAACAGTTAAATTCTATAAAAAATCAAACAAAAAAGTTAGATGAAGTTTTGATCTGGGATGATTGTTCCACCGACACGACCCCTGAGCTCATTCGTCATTTTATAGATGAAAACAACCTTACAACTACTTGGCATCTAAAAATAAATAAACAGAACATAGGATGGCGGAAAAACTTCTTTGGCTTACTCAATGAGGCCAGTAACGAAATCGTATTTACTTGTGATCAAGATGATATATGGATGTCTACTAAGATTGAAGAAATGAGTCAGGCATTTTATGATTCAAATGTACAAGTGTTAGTCTCGGATTATCAAGAACTTATTGAACCTGGGGGTTTAAAGGAAGAACTTAAGCGCATTGACACCAAAAAAAAAGATAAAAGTACAATTGAACATGTGATCTTTAATGAAAATAATCTCTTCTTAAGACGTCCTGGTTGTGTTTACGCTATACGTAAAAAATTTATAGAAAACGTAAATTTATATGCATCGGATATGGAAAATCCCGTTCATGATATGGCAATGTGGGGAAGTGCTGTCTTAAGCAATGGCTTGTATCTCATGAGAAAACCATTGATCCAATGGAGGAAACATGGGCAAAGTTCTTTTAAAAAAGAAATTGATCAATCAAGTAAAGACAGTGAATATGACAAACGTTTGAAGACACTAAACAGAAGATTGCAACGAGCAAATGCAGCGGGAAACTATCTAGCTAATATAGAAGAAGTGAATGATTATGAAAACAAATATCGAACAATTAATAATTTGATTACAGAGTTACAAATGCGTAATACCTTGTTAGAAAAAGAAAAAATAGCTCCTTTAGTAATGTCTTTCTTTAAGTATAAACATAAATTTTATTATGGTACTGATATCTATCATCTTATGAAGCATAAGTGGAGAAAGTGAGGATATTGGGATGAACAACAAAGCAAAAGCCGTAATAAAAAATCTCTACTATACAGTAGCAGCTAATTTTGCTACGTTGGGGATTTCTGTTCTTCTTAACTTATTTGTCCCCAAGTTACTAGGAATAACAGAATATAGTTATTGGCAACTTTACGTTTTCTATTCTTCTTATGTAGGTTTTTTACATTTGGGATGGATAGATGGTATATATTTAAAAACTGGTGGTGAAGAGTATCATAATATCGATAAGCGGTCATTAGGGTCTCAATTTTGGTACTTAATGATGTTTGAGGTATTCATTTCTAGTTTAGCTGTTGTGTGGGCATACTTCTTTATGCCAAGAGAATACCAAGCTATCATCTTGATGCTGACAGCACTGGTTTCAGTTGTCACGATCACAAAAACATTTATTCTCTATATTTTTCAGTCAACCAATCGAATCAAAGAGTACGCTCAATTATCTAGAAATGATCGCTATCTATATGTCATTTTTATAGGTATATATTTTGCACTTGGTGGTCGAGATTTTTACTGGTTGATCATTATGGATATTTTATCTAAATTGATCATAACCATATGGGGAATGACAAGAATCAAAGATATGCTTTCTGTCAAGCTGATTTCACTCAAAGAGTTAGTACCTGAGATACTAGATAATATCAACATTGGTAGTAAATTGATGCTAAGTAGTATTGCTAGTATGCTGATCATGGGAACGATTCGCTTCTTTGTACAGCAGAAATGGTCTATTGAAACATTTGGTAAATTGTCATTTACGCTTAGTATTTCAAATATGTTTTTAACGTTTATAAATGCCATAGGCATTGTGATGTTTCCTTTATTGAGGAGAACGAATCAAGCAAAATTACCATCATTATTTCGTACGTTACGAGGGGTTTTTGTTCCTCTAACATATGCTATATTACTGTTCTATATCCCAGCGAAAATTCTTTTAGGAATGTGGTTACCTGAATATAAAGAGAGTTTGAACTTTATGGGAATATTGTTTCCTATTGTCATTTATGAAGGACGTATGTCTTTATTGATAAATACGTATCTAAAAACGTTACGTAAAGAAAAAATGATCTTAATGGTTAATGTTCTTACCTTAAGTTTATCGTTAATTCTGTCTCTTATCGTCATATATACAATCGGTAATCTGAACCTAACAGTAGGAATCATTTTACTAAGCTTAGCGTTTCGTTGTAATTTAGCAGAGTATTTTCTTTGTCGAGTAATGGATATTAAAATAAGTAGTAAAATTTTTCTAGAGTCTGTGGTTACAATATTATTTATTTTTAGTAATATTTGGTTTGGCGGAACTATCTTAAGCATGATTACTTACTTTGGTGTTTACATGGTTTATCTAGTGATCATTCATAAAAGTTTTTTGAAAGATTCAAAGAACTTGAGATTATTGATCAAAAAATCATAAGGTGCTATGAAGTCAAATCCGGTATCTGAAGCAACGATTTTGACGGAGTAAATAGAAATAAGATTAAATCAAAAAGCAATCTAAGCAGAAATATGCTTAGGTTGTTTTTCATTGTAGAATCTTTCATATATAGTTTTCTTGTGGTAAACATGTTAAACTTAGAATAATCATTTCAGAAAAAATAGTAAACGGAGTGAATAAAGTGAGTAATATTCTTATTACAGGTGGAGCCGGCTTTATCGGTTCTACATTAGCCAATCATTTGAGTGAAACTAATAAAGTGGTCGTTATTGACGATCTATCTATGGGAAATAAAGAAAATCTTGATTCTACCAAAAACATTGTCTTCGTTGAGGGGGATGTAGCTGATGAAAAAGTAATGGAAGAGCTATTGAACAATCACCAGTTTGACTATATCTTTCATTTAGCTGCTATAGCTAGTGTTGCTGATTCCGTTGAACGGCCGTTGGAAACTCATCGAGTGAATTTTGATAGTGTCTTGATGTTACTTGAGTTGATTCGTAAGTATCAGCCAAATTTAAAGCGTATTGTATTTAGCTCTTCTGCAGCTGTTTATGGAGATGAACCAACACTACCTAAAAAAGAAGAGTCAGTTATTCGACCGTTGACGCCTTATGCTATTGATAAATTTGCCGCTGAACAATATGTACTTGATTATTGCCATTTGTATGATGTGCCAGGAACTGCGGTACGTTTCTTCAACGTATACGGTCCAAATCAAAATCCAAATTCGCCATATAGTGGGGTGATCTCGATTTTAGTGGATCGCTATAAAAAGCAACTTGCTGGTGAAAAAGCGTCATTTACTTTATTCGGCGATGGGAGTCAATCAAGAGATTTTGTCTATGTCGAAGATGTTGTGCAAGCTTTATTACTTGTTTCAAAAGAAGAAAAAGCATTAGGGCAACAATTCAATGTTGGAACGGGAAACAGTACAACTTTACTTGAGTTGATCCAGACAATCAATCAGATTCTTGAAGTTGAATTACTGTTAGATTATCAAGAGGAGAGAGCAGGAGATATCCATGACTCTTTAGCTGATATCACTAAGCTTTCAACCCTTGGTTACCAACCTAAACATAGCATACTAGATGGCATGAGAAAATATTTAGCAACAGAAATAAATATGACAAAATCATAAAATTTCTATATCTAGGGAACAACTGAGAAAACCTTGTATCAAGCCAAATTGCTTATACAAGGTTTTCTTCATTCTTATTCAATTATCACAGATGACAGGTAAGCAAATTGCTTATTCATCATTTCCCATCAATTTATAAATCTGATCTCTAAGATCGGTGGCTGTTGTTTTATATTTTTTATCGGCTTGGATATTACTTTCTAATACAACTGCATCAGAGGTATCTTTTTTCATTGCTAATACCGCATGGAAACGATTGATGTTTCCTTGAGCAAATATGGTATCTCTCCCACTGTAGACCCCGCCGTTATATGGACGTCCATTCAAATTCTTTCCCCAAAGAGAAAAAAGTAAATCTTGTGGAATCAATTTTCCTTTTAATACTTTTGTAAAAAATTCATTCAAGTCATAGACGGACATACTGATATTTCCAGTTCCTAATTCATTACGTATATCTGTTTCAGATTCAGTCAAAGCTTGATGATAATCATCGTCTGGACTCATTTGATAAGAGACTGCGTGTTCTGAAGTGTTTTTGACTTGGTCATAGAAGGTCGTCTGTTTTAATTGTAAAGGAGTGATGATTTGGTCATACACCAACTTTTCGTATGGCTGATGAGTTAATTTCATTAAAATACCTGTTAGTAACGTGAAATTCAATGGTTCATATTTGTAACTTTGATCATTGGTATATTCGAGATGGTCTAGGGCAAACTGGATCACCTCTTGGTCATTCATCGGTACGGTCGGAGAAGCTGTTTTTTTCAATCCTGATCGCATATATAATAAGTCTTTGATCGTGATTTTATTGCTACCGTTGATTTGGGGATAAAATTTATCCAGTTTTGTATCTAGAGAAAGTTTCCCTATATCAACTTGTTTTAGAATCAGTAGTGCAGTCATTGCTTTTTGGATCGAGCCAATTTGATAATACAAAGATGGAGTATTTGGTTGCTGTGCTTCTTCGTTAGCGTATCCGTAGCCCTTTTCAAGGATCACTCGATTGTTTTTACGAATATAGACAGATCCGACATAATCATTTTTTTGTAATAATTGGTCGATTTGATCGGCAAGGACCTGTTCATCTTTGGTCAAATCTAGGGAATCGTTTGCCACTTGAATCGAGGCGGATACTCTTGACTGGGCCATTTCATAGGTAGCCCAAGTGATAATCCCAATAGTGACGACTAAAATGAATAAGCAGATTTTTTGAGAAAAAGAAAAATGGGAAGCTTGTTTTCTTCTTAAATGTTTCCTTGTGTTCATGTACATCAATCCTTCCTGTCAAAGAGCTTAGTGATTTAAATAAGCAGATTATTGTTATTTAGTAAATAAGAATCATTTTATTTTCTATTTTAAGCCGAAGATAATCGATTTACTACTTACAATTTTGACATAAGAATTGTTAAAAATAATTCACCTCCGCCTGAATTTCATGTATAATGAATAAAGTTATGAAGTTGATAGTAAGGAGGAGTTGTTTTGTCAGAAAACAAACAACATCCAGATGAGAAGAGACGACGACAAAAGAATGCAACTGATTCGACAGATGTAGTCAGTAAGCGAAAAGACCTACGTAAAAAAGAAGATAAAATCGTAGGAAAAATTATTTTAGTGATTGCGCTTACGTTGCTAATTATTGGATGTGTATTTGGTTTTACGGTCTATCGCTATATTGATAGTGGCTTAAAACCTTTAGACCCAGAGAATGAACAATTGGTTTCAATCGAAATCCCTAGTGGTTCTTCAAATAAGCAAATCGGAGAGATTTTAGAACAAGACCATATCATCAAGAGCGGTATCGTATTTAATTATTATACAAAATTTAAAAATATGACTGGCTTTCAGGCTGGCTTCTACCAATTAGCCCCTAACATGACGTTAGATGAAATCGGTAAAGAGCTCCAAGAAGGTGGAACCTCAGAACCTACAGAAGTGGCAGATGGGAAGATCACGATACCAGAGGGATTTGATGCAGAGCAGATTGCAGAACGAGTAGCAAAAATCACTGGGAAAGATAAACAGGAATTTTTAGATCTACTAAAAAACGAAGCCTTTTTCACGGAATTGACCCAAAAATATCCTGATTTATTAGAAAGTGCAGCTAAGGCAGAAAACACCAAGTATCGCTTAGAAGGTTACTTATTCCCAGCGACTTATGATTACTATAAAGATATGTCACTCAAAGATCTGATCATTCAGATGGTCGATAAAACGAATACCGTGTTACAACCATACTTCTCAACGATCAAGCAGCAAAATCATACGGTTCAAGAAATCATGACACTTGCTTCATTGATCGAAAAAGAAGGGGTATCTGAATCAGATCGTAAAAATATTGCCAGAGTTTTCTATAATCGGATTGACATAGGGATGCCATTACAATCAGATATTTCTATTTTATATGCGTTAGATGAACACAAAGAATTTGTCTCTTATGAAGATACGGCAGTCGATTCACCATATAATCTTTATACAAATAAGGGATATGGTCCAGGACCGTTCAATAGCCCGAGTGAAGCAGCTATCCAAGCTGTTGTTGAACCAGCAGAGAATGATTATTATTATTTTGTCGCAGATATCTCTACAGGTGAGGTTTATTTTGCAAAAACATATGAAGAGCATATGGAATTAGTACAAAAATACGTAAATAATTAAAATTGAGCGCTGGCTGTAACTTTATTTATTTTTAGAAAAACATTTACATTTTAGAAAAAGCATGGTAATCTTTTTTGGACTGTAGTCCGTAAAAGATTACCTTTTGCGGTATTCCATAGAAAAAGGAGAAGAGTTATACATGGTAGAAAAAGTATATCCTATGACGCTTGAAGGAAAAGCGAAGTTAGAGCAAGAATTAGAAGAATTAAAAACAGTTAAACGGGGAGAAATCATTGAACGAATCAAAATTGCCCGTGGCTTTGGTGATTTATCTGAGAACTCAGAATATGAGGCAGCTAAAGATGAACAAGCTTTCGTAGAAGGACGTATCACGACAATCGAGAATATGATCCGTTTTGCACAGATCATTGACAATGATGGCGTTGATTCGGATGAAGTATCTATTGGTAAAACAGTGACGTTCATTGAGTTACCAGATGGTGAAGAAGAAGAGTATACGATCGTGGGAAGTGCTGAGGCAGATCCTTTCTCAGGAAAAATCTCAAATGATTCACCGATTGCACAAGCTTTGATTGGCAAATATAAAAATGATGAAGTAACAATTTCAACACCTGGTGGCGATATGCAAGTAAAAATCGTCAAGGTTGCGCAAGCATAAGTTGAAATTTAGACACAGATAATCAATTATTGGTTTGTCTATACAAAAAGGTCTGGGATCATGACACAAAGTCCCAGGCCTTTTGCTGTAGAAAGCGATAGTTACATCTAAAGTCCTATAGCATCTCGAAACAAAAATAGGTATGATAAAAAAGAGAATGAAAAGGAAAGGAGAATAGCGATGAATAGCTCTTGGCGCTTTTTTATAGTAGTAGAAGCCTTACTATTGATCTTTGCAGTTTGGCAAATCGTAAATAATGTTGAATTATTACTATTAGTTTTATTTGGTATTTTTAATATCTATCTTGCATTGCGAAAATCACCGAGATCGGGATTTCAGAATTTTCAATTTGTACTAGGTGGACTAGTTATTTTTTTCAGTTTGATCAATAGTCCTGCGCTATGGATAATGGCAGTCTTTGCTGTCTTGTTCATCGGTCTTAAAGGTGTAGAGATTTCTGGGATCGATCTAACCAAAAATGCTTTTTGGCGAAAAAAACAAATCATTATGGTTCAAACAGAGCAAGTGAAGTCCCACAATAATGAACGAAAAAAACAACAATTATTCGGTAACCAGCGAATTGGTAATGATGTGTATGAATGGGATGATATTAATATCTCTCTACTTTCAGGAGACACGATCATCGATTTAGGGAACACCTTGTTACCTAAAGACGATAATATCGTTATCGTCAGAAAAGGAATCGGTCGGACACGCATCTTAGTTCCTTTAGGGATTGCAATCAGTCTCGAACATGCAACGTTAGTAGGAAATGTACAATTTGAAGAAGAACAATTTGCATTGAAGAACGAGTCGATTAAAATCTATAGTAACGATTACGATGAAAATCCACGTCGTTTAAAAATCATTACGAACACATTACTTGGGGATATCGAGGTGATTCGAGCATGATAGAGAAACTTTCTCGACCGATGCTAGCTATTTATGCTTCGATCGCCTCATTTATCGTCATTTTATTTTCTTTTTTTACTTATTTTTACGCAAGTAATCAAACTCATTTTTGGCGTACTTTATTAAGTGCCAGAATTTTATACGTGCCATTGATCTTTCACTTACTAGCAATTTCGTCAGGTGTCGGTTTAATTGTTTTTTTGATTGTCTCTCTTTTACAAAAAGCACGTTATGGGAAAATCGAAGAACAGTTACGGGCAATTTCTTCCGGTAACTATGAAGCAAAAGTTTTAAATGATTCCTTACCAAGTGCATCTGACGATATATATGTTAAAGAAATTGAAAAAGAAATCACTAAAATCAAAGAAAAAATGATCGAAGTGTCAAGTGAACTTCAAATATTGACGAGTCGACCTCAATATGTCGATGGACAAACAAAAGAAGAAATCTTAGAATTAGAAAGACATCGTTTAGCGCGTGAGCTACATGATTCAGTTTCCCAGCAATTATTTGCAGCGATGATGATGATGTCTGCACTGACGGAACAAGCAGAAAAAAGTGATACGCCTGAAATGTTTCGTAAACAACTAAGGATGGTAGCAGATATCATCAATGCTTCACAATCTGAAATGCGTGCGTTGCTACTACATTTGCGACCAGTCAATCTTGAAGAAAAAAGTTTGAAACAAGGGATTGAACAATTATTAAAAGAATTAAAAAACAAGATACAAATTGCATTGAAATGGGATATTGAAGATATCACTTTGTCTGATTCGATTGAAGATCATCTCTTTCGGATCGTTCAAGAACTACTTTCAAATACGTTACGCCATGCAAAAGCAAATGAATTAGAAGTGTATCTGCATAAAATCGATAATAATCTTTTATTACGAGTGATCGATGACGGTACTGGCTTCAATATGAATGAAACAAAAACTGGCAGCTACGGACTAAACAATATTAGAGAACGTGTAGCAGGTATTGGTGGGACAGTAAAAATCATTAGTTTCAAAGGACAAGGGACAAGTGTAGAAATTAAAGTTCCTTTAATAAAGGAGGCGGAAAAATGATAAAAGTATTACTAGTCGATGATCATGAAATGGTACGTTTAGGGGTTTCTTCCTATTTGTCGATCCAAGAAGATATCGAAGTAATCGGAGAAGCAGAAGATGGACGAAAAGGCTACGAAAAAGCCATGGAACTTCGTCCGGACGTGATTCTAATGGATTTAGTCATGGAAGAAATGGACGGGATCGAATCTACAAAAGCAATCCTCAAAGATTGGCCAGAAGCAAAAATCATTATTGTCACGAGTTTTATTGATGATGAGAAAGTATATCCGGCTATTGAAGCTGGCGCAACAGGCTACTTACTTAAAACATCGACAGCCCATGAAATCGCCGATGCGATCCGCGCGACTCAAAGAGGTGAACGTGTGCTTGAACCTGAAGTAACCTCGAAAATGATGGAAAAGATGAGTCGGCGTAATGAGCCAATCTTGCACGATGATTTAACGAATCGTGAAAATGAGATTCTTATGTTGATCTCTGAAGGAAAGAGCAATCAAGAAATCGCAGACGAATTGTTTATTACTTTGAAAACAGTCAAAACACATGTTTCTAATATTTTAGCAAAATTAGAAGTGGAAGATCGTACGCAAGCTGCCATATACGCATTCAAGCATGGATTAGTGAAGTAAGTAGACTTATGACTTATGATCTAAACAGTAAGCATATTTTTGCTAAGTATAAATTGGAACATAAATTATAAAGTATCCATGTTTTCACATTGATAAGGGAAAACAGTACCCTGATCCAAAGCAAAATGTTATTACTTTTGTTTTGGATTTATTTGTGTTTGCTAATTACAAATTACATTGTTTGTTATTTTGAATTCTTTGTTATCATGTTCTTTTCATTTGGGTCTTTTTATAGTTTAATATATTATAGGACAATATAAGTTCGATTTAAAAAATAAAGGAGAATGTCATGAGAAAAAATTGGATAGGCATGTTATTAAGTTTCTTATTACTGTCAGGCTCGATCACGCCAAGTGTCTACGCAGTATCGATAAACGATAGAACAAATACGTCACAAGGAAGTACTTCGCAAACAAACGAAACTACAGCAACATCATCTAATGTCCCTTTGATAGAAAGTACTAATCCCACCACAGAGGAAACCACAGGAACAACAGAAAACTCTGCAGAAAATTCATCTAAAGATATTTCTGTTGATGAAGTTCATTTCCCAGATCAAAATTTCCGTCAAGTATTGATTGAAATGATGGAGAAGAATCATAGTAACGTATTATCCGATGAATTATTGGCTACAACTGAGTTGGATCTTAGTGGTAGAAATATCAAATCATTGGATGGTATCGAATATTTTAAACAGTTAAAAAAACTGGAAGTTCAAAATAATGAGTTAGAACAAGTAGATGTCTCGGCTCTTTCAGAGTTAACTTACCTTGATGTTTCTAAAAATAAACTGTCAACAATTGATTTGTCGATGAATGATCATTTGACTTATTTTAACGGGAAAGAACAATTGATTAATGCAGAAGCATCAAAAGATGATCGTGAATGGGTGATCAATCAAGACAATCTAAAACCGGAATTAAATAAGATCGATATTAACTCAACTAATTGGGAATACAATGGATCCGTTTTTACTACTGTTGAACCTTCGGCACTAAATTATAGTTACCAAGTAGAGTTTTCACAAAAAGCAATTTTAGAAGAAACATCTAATCGCTCACTAGATATCACTGTAGACGTGAAATTTTTAGAACAAAATAGCGTTGAATCAATTATTCCAAAAGAAGAAAAAATAGAAATGGTCCAAGGCGAAACTAAACAACTTGAGTATTCGCTTGTTCCAGAAAATGCTAAAATCGAACAACCCGTTTGGACATCATCAAATGATCAAATTGTGAGTGTTGATAAAAATGGGACAGTCACTGCAAATGAACCAGGTGAAGCTACTGTTAGCTTATTAGATGCTGAAAAAATATTAGGAAGTTTTAAAATTATAGTTAATAACGTATACGATGAATCAACAAGTGAGAGCACAGATTTGACTCAAAAAGAGGATACATTAAAATCATTTGCTAGAATAAGTAATTCTCCAACAGTGTCTTACCAAACTCATGTCAAGAATATTGGTTGGCAAACAAATCAAACAAATGGAAGTGCTGCAGGAACAACTGGACGTAACCTGTGGATGGAAGCTATACGTATTACAACTTCAGGTACGGGAGTTTCTGGAGATATTGAGTATAGTAGTCATGTGAAAAATATAGGTTGGCAAAATTATGTAAAAAATGGAGAAACTTCTGGAACAACTGGCCAAGTTTTGCAAATGGAAGCGATTCGAATTCGCTTGACCGGCGAACTGGCACAAAATTATGATGTCTACTATCGCACACACGTAGCTAATTTTGGTTGGCTAGGTTGGGCAAAAAATGGCGAAGATGCAGGGACAGCTGGTTATGTGTATCAAATGGAAGGAATCCAGATTCAACTAGTCAGAAAAAACCAAGGAAATATCATTACAGGAAATGCTTTCTTTCAAAAAAATGTAAACAATCCGACAGTTTCTTATCAAACTTTTGTCAAAGATCAGGGCTGGCAAGGAATTCGCTCAAATGGAGAAATGTCAGGAACAACTAATCAAAATCGTTGGATTGAAGCTATGCGTATGCAAGTAACGAATACTAGTTTAACTGGCAATATTGAATACAGTAGCCATGTGAAAAATATAGGTTGGATGAATTTTGTCAGCAACAATAATATCTCAGGAACGACCGATCGGTATGCTCAGAGTGAAGCAATCCGAATTCGACTAACAGGGCAACTCAGTCAATTTTACAATGTATATTATCGAGTGCATGCAGCGAATTTCGGTTGGTTAGGTTGGGCAAAAAATGGGGCAGATGCTGGCTCTTCCGGATTTGTTTATCAATTAGAAGCAATAGAAGTCAGGTTAGTTCCGAAAGGTCAATCTTCTCCAGGGGGGGGAGTTCCTTTTTACAATCGGAATACTTTAGCTGATCCAACAATCAATTATCAAGCTCATCTGCGTAATGTGGGATGGCAAGCAACAAAAAGAAATGGTGAGACTTCTGGAACAACTGGACAAAGTAGCCGGGTTGAGGCTATGAGAATCAATGTATCAAATACACCTCTACCTGGTGCAATTGAATATTCAACGCATGTACAGAATATCGGTTGGCAAGGCTATGTAAGAAATAATGACTTAGCAGGTACAACAGGAAGAGCACTTCATGCTGAAGCTATTCGAATCCGTTTGACTGGTCAGCTTAATCAATTTTATGATGTCTACTATCGTGTTCATTCTGCTAACTTTGGTTGGTTAGACTGGGCTAGAAATGACCAATATGCAGGAACAGCAAATCTAAACTTCCCAATGGAAGCCATTCAAGTAATGTTAGTAAGAAAAGGAGCTCCAGCTCCAGGGGCTACAACAACTCCTTACCAAACCTCAATCAATCATCTATTTGTAATGGGACATGGAGCAGGAGATCCAGGGGCTTCATATAACGGTATCAACGAGCGAGACTTTACAAGAAATGAACTTATGCCATATTTACAAAAATGGGCAGGGCGCTTAAAAACAAATCGTATAACCTTTTATGATACAAATGCGGATATGTTCCAAGACACTCGTAGAATGCAGGGTGCGTATACGATTAGTAGTAGTTTTTCTTCTGTAACAGAATTTCATTTAGATGCAGGAGCGATTGGTATTAGTACTGGTGGGCATGTGATTGCGCATCGTAACGGCAACTCATATACGACACAAAATTATGCCATTGCTAATGTGATACGCACACATGTAGGTTTATGGGGCTCTGTTCAAAATACCGGTGGTATCAACTTAAGAAGTGATTTATTGAATTTGAATGTACTACATTCTCGTGGTATCCCTTATCGACTAGCGGAACTAGGATTTATCACCAATACTCGTGATGTAGAAAATATTCGTAGAAACATGGATCAAATTGCTAAAGGGATTGTAGAAGGAGTGACAGGAGAAAGATTGTAAAGTAATCATTTCTGTTTTATCATTTTTTTATCAAATATTAATCCTCTTATTGACAAAAACCAATTTTACCTGTAGGGTTTAATTATAAAAACTTGTTAGGTGAGGCTCCTAAAAGAACACAGGCTACTGCCCTCAAACGTCGAGAGACGCCACAGGGTATAACAGGCAACGTCGGCTTAAGGCGTGCTTAACGTAGCTATCTGGATTATATTTCCAGAATTACGTCTTTTAGTGCTAAAGCTCAGACGAGAAGTTCGTTCAGGTAAACACTGGTACCATTTTGATGGGATCTTATGAGACGGCTTCTTTTGGAGGCCGTCTTTTTTATGTACTTCCTGTTTTTCCAAACGAATCCATCCAACAAGTTTATATCGAAAAAACGATGTAACAAAGGAGAATACGAGATGAGAACATTAAATGATACAAATAACCTAGAAACACAATTGAAGATTCTTAATTATCTTGAGCAAAAAAAGCTTGAAGAATTGAAGAACTATTTAGCAACGATCGAGAAAGTGGAATTGATCCAACTATTTGTTACGTTACCTTTAGATAAGCAAGTACTGGTCTTTCGATTATTATCAAAAGACAAAGCCCTCGAAATCTTTGAAACATTTGAACCGTCTGTCCAACAAGATTTGCTTCGTTCGTTTACGGATGATGGTGTGATTGAATTTGTGAATGAGATGGCTCCAGATGATCGGGTAAGGTTGTTTTACGAACTACCAGCAAGTGTGACTAAAAAACTATTGGCAGAGCTTTCTGAAGAAGAGCGAGCAACAACGAATCGATTGATGGGCTATGAACATGAGACAGCTGGACGGATCATGACGACTGAATTTATTTCAATTAAAAAAGAAATGACTGTTGAAGAAGCACTGCATAAAATCAGAAGATTAGCGAAAGAAATGGAAACAATCTATATTTTGTATGTGACAGATATGGCGAAAAAAATTGAAGGAGTACTATCGTTAAAGGATCTAGTCATTGCAGAAAGTGATCAACGGATTGAAGAAATCATGATCAAGCACGTCGCTTATGTAACCACAGATACAGACCAAGAAGAAACTGCACGATTGTTACAAGAGTTAGATTTGATCGCTATTCCCGTCGTAGATAAAGAAACACGACTAGTAGGTATTGTGACAGTGGATGACGCCATCGATGTCTTAGAGCAAGAAACGACCGAGGATATGTTCAATGCTGCTGGTTTAGCAGACGTCGCCTCTGTAGAAGCTGATCGTAGTACAGTACTGATTAACGGGAATCTTTGGCAAATATGGAAAGTCCGGTTGCCTTTCTTAGCGATCACATTGGTTGCAGGGATGTTAGCTGGTCTAGTAATCGATGAGTTTGAACAAACGTTAGAATCTGTGGCTGCTGTTGCTATTTTTATTCCTTTGATCATGGATATGGGTGGAAATGTAGGGACGCAATCATCGACGGTTTTTGTTCGTGGATTATCTTTAGGGCACATTGATCTCAACACATTTATCAAGCACTTTTTGAAGGAAACAGGGATTGGTCTAAGTTTAGGGATTGTTGTAGGGATCGTATCTGGAATAGTCGCTTCTGTGTGGCAAGGCATACCATTGTTAGGTGTAGCTGTGGGGATCTCTCTGGTCTTTGCAATGACCTTAGCTGCCGCCCTTGGTTTTTTGATTCCTTTTATCTTATTGAAATTGAATATTGATCAAGCTGCTGGATCTGCACCGATTATTACATCGATCAAAGACATTGCTGGGTTGTTTATTTACTTTATTTCAGTTAACGTATTCTTAGGCTACCTATTGTAGGAATAATTAGTAATATAGCCATACCTTTTTAGTAGAAATATCAAGAAATATTCTATGATCTACCATAGTAGGCCTTCTCTTGATCCTCCATTAAAATGAGTCTTTTCCGTAAAGAAAAGCAGGGTTGCTTTTGTTTTTACAGTGGCTTTGCTATACTTGAAATGGAATGGATAAAGGAGGAGAAAAGTGAAACAGAATTTTGCAATCGTAGGACTTGGACGTTTTGGTGGCAGTATCTGTCGTACGTTAGTCGAAGCTGGTCAAGAAGTTTTAGCTATTGATAGCAGTGAAGACCGAGTGAATGAATATATGAATATCGCAACACATGCAGTGGTTGCGAATGCACAAGATGAAATGACTTTACGATCTTTAGGAATCAGAAATTTTGATCATGTGATCGTAGCAATTGGAGAAGATATCCAAGCAAGTATTTTAGTGACACTGATGGTTAAAGAAATGGGCGTTCCGAATATCTTAGCCAAAGCACAAAATGAGTATCATGCTCGTGTTCTTGAAAAGATCGGTGCAGATCGCGTTGTTCATCCTGAGAGAGATATGGGGATACGGATCGCACATAATCTTGTTTCTAAAAATATTTTGGATTATTTAGAGCTGTCAGACAAATTCTCGCTCGCTGAGATTCGGGTATCTAATCCCAAGTTCTTTAATAAAACATTAGCAGAACTAAATTTCAGACAGCGATTTGATTTGACTGTGGTAGCCATCCGACGCTTCGATCGTTCTGTCGTAGTGTCACCAGCCGCAGACGAATATGTACGTGAAAATGATAATTTACTTGTTATCGGAGAAACAGAAGATGTAGATATACTTGATGATAAAATGAATCAATAAAAAGGGGCTCATCACATGCAATTAACAATAACGGACAAAGCAAAAGAATGGTTTCAAGCAGAGGTAGATTTACCTGAAAATTATGGTATCCGTTTTTTTGGGAAAGTATATGGCAAAACAGAAGTACATGAGGGATTTTCAATCGGTATGTCTGTGGAGTTACCAGAACGTCCGATGAAACAAGAAACGATCGATGGTCTATTATTCTTTATTGATGAAGCCGATGATTGGTTCTTCAAAGGATATGATCTGGTTGTTGATTATGATCCACAATTAGAGGAACCAACGTATCATTTCCAAGAAACAGCAGATGTATAAGGTGAGAAATAGTCTTTTATCTTTAGGAAAAAAGCCTGACGAACGAAAAGTAAGTTTTACTTACTTTCGGATTGTTAGGCTTTTTTTTAGACAGTCAAACGCTGATCCACTTTTACTGTGTTCATTATAGGAAAAAGTCATTCAAAGAATGAAGTGCAACATACTTCATTCTTTTGAGGGATTAAGCTAGACTGATAAGTAGAGAGGATGGGTGTGATGACAAAAAAAATAATTTATTCAGTACGTTCATTTCGTGAAGAATTTATCGAAAAGATCAAAGAAATAGCACCAGAATATTCATTTCAAACGGAAGTAGCATCCGACGAACTTTCTGAAATAGCGATCAGTATCGGCTGGAATGGAGATTATCAAGAAGATATATTCGCTTCTGACAGCTTAAAATGGGTCCAATCGATTTCTGCTGGAGTAGATAATCTTCCATTAAACGAATTCGCTGACAAAGATATTTTACTTTCCAATGCGAGTGGTATCCATGTAGAATCGATCAGCGAGCATACCATGGGCATTATTTTAGGCTATTCTCGTGGATTGTTCCAAGCCCAACGAGCGCAGTTCCATAAAGAGTGGCTAGGATCAGATATCCATTATCAAGCATTGGAAGATCAAAAATTACTAATTATAGGAACTGGACATATTGGAAAAAAATTGGCACAACATGCAGCTGTATTTGGTTTAGAATGTATCGGCATCAATACATCTGGACATCCAGTGGAAGGATTCAAAGAGACTTATCCATTAGAGAAATTAAAAGAAATTTTACCGAAAGCAACGATTGTGGTGAATATCTTACCTTTGACAGATCAGACAAAAGGGTTATTTGACGCAAAAGTATTTGAAGCTTTTGATAAAGAAGCGCTATTCATCAATGTAGGACGTGGGCCTTCCGTAAAAACATCTGATTTAATAGCTGCGTTAGACGATGGACAACTGGCTTTTGCGGCTTTAGATGTGTTTGAAGAAGAACCATTAGCAAAAGATAGCCCATTATGGGAAAGAGAAGATGTGTTGATCACCTCTCATATTGCAGGTCAGACACCACATTTCCAAACGAAGTTTATGGATATTTTTCTAACAAACTTAAAATCCTACGTAGACAAAACAGAATTAGAAGTAAATGAAATCGATTTGAATGAAGGCTATTAAATGAAGAAGAATCTCTAGAAGAGGTGTGTAATGACTACCTCTCCCAGAGATTCTTTTATTTTGGTAATTGGATTTTTGGCCAGCCTTTGACTGCTTGAGCAAAAATGAATATGCCCGCAAATGCAATAAACGCTGTTGTATCAAAAGTTGGTGCAAAAATCATCAGGATCGTTGCAATAACAGTGGGTAATGATATCGCATAGATCATTGTTTTTAGACAATCGAGAAAAGTTACTTTAGCTAAACGTAATCTTGCATATACATAAGCCGCAAAATTTGCCATAAGTAAAGTGATGATCAGATTTAAAAAGCTAGGATAAATGGAAATCAAAAATACTAATGCTTTGATCCAAAAAGGGATCGTTGCTTCACTTAATGTACTACGTAAGCTTTCGCCAGTTAGATTTTTTAAAGCATTATTCGTGTACTCAAATTCAAACTGATTATTGTTCAGCAATGCCGAAGTCGTGCCGGTATTCGGTAAAGCTAGAACCAATTTATCCTTTAGCAGACCGACACTTAGGAAATTCCCTATCAAATCTGAAGAGATATCTTCAGGGGTACGTTTTCCTTCGGGGTCAAAGGTAAAGATGATCGAATCCGTTTGATAAATAAAACCTTCATTTGTTGGCGAATCGATTTGTCCATCACGAATCTTAAAATCTGGAATTTCAGCTGCAATTTTTTGACCATCGGACTTGATAGTGTCCAGCACTTGAAAAATTTGGTAAGAAATAGGTAATGCCATTAGTACACTCAAACATAAAAGATAGACTAATGATTTTCCAAATGATACGTTTTTAGCATTTTTAAGCTCGGTGAATCGAGCAAATGAGCTAATGATTAGTTGTTTTGTTGTCATAATTACTCCTTCTGTAGAATTGTCATCACTAGCAATTCTAGCGGAGTATGCTATGAATTACAAGAGTTCTAAAACATTCTCTCACGATAGATAAGGTTATATTCTTATCGATCATTGTTTTCTAGAGATGAAAATTATTAGCAGATAGAGTATGATAGGAAAGAATGATAAATAAGGTAGGTAGAAAAATGAAGATTTATGTTCAATTTAAAAGCTATTTAGAAAGTAAAGGATATTGGGAAGTTTTCATCTATCTATTTTTTGGTGGATTAGCAACAGTTGTCAACTTCGTCAGTTATGCAATCGCGCAACAAATCTTCCAGTTATCGATGCCAGTATCGAATACGATTTCTTGGATTTGTTCTGTTTTATTTGCATTTGTCACCAATAAGGTATGGGTGTTTCAATCCAAATCTCCTAGTTATACGCATTTATTTATCGAATTTGGGAAATTTGTTTTTTACCGAATCGTTTCTTATGGACTAGACATGGGCGCCATGTTCTTGATGATCAAAGGGTTGGAAATGAATGATTATGTCGCTAAAATCATTACACAGATCTTAGTCGTATTGGCAAATTATGTCTTTAGCAAATTATTTATTTTCAACAAGACAGAAATTATCGAAGAACCAGCAGAAACCAGTAAAAAATTGGAAGACTAGGCATAACAATTGAAGAATTTCCCTCACTTTGTTACTCTTTTAGTGTAAAGAGACCCAACAAATTTGAGGAGGAATTTTTTTATGACTTACACATTACCAGATCTACCTTATGCATTTGATGCATTAGAACCATATATCGACGAAGAAACGATGCATTTGCATCATGACAAACATCACAATACTTATGTGACAAACTTAAATGCAGCAATCGAAAAATATCCTGAACTAGGCGAAAAAACAATAGAAGAATTGCTTTCAGACATGGATGCTATTCCATCTGACATTCAAACAGCTGTACGTAATAATGGTGGTGGACATGCGAACCATTCATTCTTCTGGAAAATCATGGCACCAAATGCTGGTGGCGAGCCAACAGGAGCAATCAAAGACGCAATTAACGAAACATTCGGCGATTTTGCAACATTCAAAGAAGAATTCAAAAAAGCAGCGGCAGGACGTTTCGGTTCTGGCTGGGCTTGGTTAGTACTTGAAGATGGTAAACTTGCAATCACTTCTACAGCCAACCAAGACTCACCATTGATGGAAGGCAAGAAACCTGTTCTAGGTTTAGATGTTTGGGAACATGCTTACTACTTGAAATACAAAAATGTACGTCCTGACTACATTGAAGCTTTCTGGAATGTTGTGAATTGGGATGAAGTGAACAAGCATTTCGCAGGCTAAAATAGCGTTCTTCCATTTGCCATGGAATTTAGAAAATTAACGGGGCAATGCTTGCGAGCGTTTTCTAAATTCGGTATAATGTTTTTGCAAGGGTTACTTGCAAGAACTTTTTTGGAGGCTATATATTTATGGAACATGGAACAGTAAAATGGTTCAACAATGAAAAAGGATTTGGGTTTATTACAGTAGACGGTGGAGACGATGTATTCGTACATTTCTCAGCAATCCAAGGCGATGGCTTCAAAAGCTTAGAAGAAGGCCAAGAAGTAGAATTCTCTATCGTTGAAGGTGCGCGTGGTCCTCAAGCTGCTGAAGTATCTAAATTATAAGATCATGTTGACGAAAAAAGAAGATACGGCTTGCCGTATCTTCTTTTTGTTTCTTTATTTTCTCTTTCTGGAAAAAATAGTTTTACAAGAAAAATTAGTTAATTTTGGTTATTGCCAAACATAATTTCTTTGATTTTTTGGACTAAGTGCTTATTATCTGAAGTAGAAAAATCATTGCGGATAGTAATATAAGGAATTTCATTTTCATAGCTGATTATTTTGGTGGGGGCCTCAGTTGTACGAATAATCAATTCAGGATTCAGCAATAATTCATTTGTGAAAAGGACATTCAAATACAAACCTAAATGGTTTTGTAAAACTTTTACATATAATAATTCGATACTTAAAGGATAATCACTTTCTAATTTCACTTTGATCTCTTTATCAAAAAATGTGGGTGGGGCAATAACTAAAAATGCTTCGATCAACGTACTTAATTGAATCCATGGAAAATGTGTTTTTTGCATTTGTTGAGTCCAATCGACCATATTTTGATAGAAATAGGGATAATTTTTTTCGATAAAATCAGTAACTTCTCTTTTTTTGCCAGAAAAAGGACTAAAAAGGTAATCATGGATAGCGTTCGCATATAATGTTGCATCTAATAACTTTTTCTTTGAAGTAATTTCATTGGTTTTTATCCCAACAGATTTCATACAATGATAAAACTGATCGCGAAATTCATTAATCGGTGTCGCATTTTTTTTATGAACCTTTGATGCATGAACCATAATATTTTTATTTACGTAAATGTGAGGGCGTGTTTGTATCCACAATAAAATAAAGTTTAACTCAGAAGAAGGTAATCCATAAGCAGAAATAATCGATTTCAGGTCAGTGGTCACCTCAGAAAGACCGTCTAGCATAGGATCTAAAAAGTGAGGAAGTTCAGGTTCAGGGACAGGATATCCTTGTTTGAATCGATTGATATTAACAGCTAATATGAAGCACCATTCCATTGTTTTAATTTTGTTCCTTTTTAGTGCAATATTGGTAAAAACTTGTTTTACTGTCGTTAAGATCTTCTGGAAATCAAGCGTTAGAAATGGCCATTCGATTCCTTCATATACCTCCCATAAGAACAAATAAATCGTGTAGCGAATTTGGGTTTCTTTTCCACTGAAAAAAATAGTACCTTCTCGTGTTTTTATTTTTAAATCATAGTAACTGAAGAAATGATTTACTTGAGCCAACTGCCTTCTGAGAAAGGATTCGCTGATTCCATGATGAGCGGCGAATTCGTAAAGCGTGAGATTTGAATGTAGACAAACAGCTTTAAGTATTTGGAAATTTAACGAATTTTCAAGTATTGCTAGTTTCAGTTGATGAAAGTCATAGTTGTCACCAAGAAAATGGTAACTAGATCCATCTTTTTTGAACATATTATTTTGGGATAGAGAACATAGGCGTTCGCAATGATTGAATAAGGAACGTCTATCTATGTGGAGTAGACTTGAAAGTTCGTCCATTGTCAAAGGTTGATGTGACTCGTAACAACTTTTTAAAATAGTCAGTTGTACGTGTATGTTTTTCTCTAATATAGTATAGATATTCAATGAGAAACCTCCTTCATAAGCAGATAGATAAATAGTTAAATTATTATAAAATGTTATATTTTTATTCAGGATATAATAATTTTCATTTTTTTAAATAGTATATTTAGTAAAAAAAAAGGTTACATAATAATTTTTTTAGTTATTTTATTAGGGTGATAGTACAAGCTTTTTGTAAATAAATAATAATAATTTACTTGGTTAATATTATATGTTATTTGGCATTTTAAATAAATTTTTTTGCATAAAATAACGATTAAATATTCATTTTTAGGTATTATCATCTGCTTTCAGATAGTTATTTCAAAATATATCAGAACTTAATGATAGATTTCTTATTTCGACGTTGCTACTATTCAAGATAACTTAAGTTGTAATGAGAAAAATTAAAAAGATATCTTTTTAAATTTTTGGTAAAGGAGTGTCATTCAGGGCAAAGCATATTTATTCGTGTTGATTCAATCTGTGGGGGAGAACAAAAATACATGAATCTGCTTTAGGGGGAAAGGGAATGAAAAAGGATTACAAAAAAAGTATGGATCAAAAGGCACGTGCCAAACGGCGATCAAAAAAAACAATATTGATAGGTACGTCGATAGCAGCAGGGGTGATGTTAGGGGTTACTCCGATTTCAATTGTGACACCTTTATTTACCCTTGGCACACATCAAGCATATGCGGATGTGGTCAGTGGACAAATATTCAATACTTTGACTACAGCTAATACAAGTGGCACAACAGCTTCAGCTCCTTATCAACTTAGTGGGGCGACTAGAAATGTCGACTTTACGATTTCAGGAGAAAATGGAATCAATGTTAATTTATTGAATGGTACGAGACGAGCAGTCTTAGTGATCCCAGAAGAAATGCAGGGACTTGTTTCCCCAGCAGGCGCTGGGACTTTTCAAACAGATATATTACTTCCACAAGATGAATTAGCTCCACTGCTGAATGCAGTAAATAGTGCGGTCACTCCTTTAATCACAGCGATTGATACCTTGTTGGGGGCAAATCCATTAGCAAGTGTGAATCTTGCTGAAGTTTACGAGCAGTTGAACTTATTACAAAATCTAAGTACGTTGACTTCTGCTGAAGTGCAAATTCCACTGCAAGTACAAGGGGACGAATATATCTATGGTGAACTGGATGGGGCACTTGAAACAGTTGTCAGAGAGGGATTAACAGAAATATTAACTGATTTGAACAATGCCGTTCAGGCGTTACAAGCAACTGGAAATGGGGTTTTAGGAAATGCGGCAGCTGGGATTGTTAATACTGCATTAGCTGCGACTGTAAAACCAGCATTTAACTTAGCATTTGCTACTGCAACAGGACTATTAGGTCCAACTTCTTCTTTGGTTGGTGTTGTAGCAGATGCGAGTGTGCTAGGAGGAACAGAAATCACAATCCCGACAACGATCCAAGATCCTAATTATGCTGATTTAGCAAATGCAGGGATCGATTTATCAACTCCTTATGAAGCAGGCTTTGTTGGAACTGTTGTGAAAGCAGATGTGTTGAACCTTAATGTGGGTTCCACTACTGACGGCTATTCACCGATTTTTTACCAAGCAGCCGAAGTAACTGCGCCTTATAATGTTGAAGTTACAGGAAATTCAACAGAAGGATATGAAGTCACTGGGTTGGCCGATCCAAATACTACAGTGCGGATCTATGACGATGCCAACAATTTGATCGCAGAAGGTCAAGCCGATGGGACAGGAGCATTTACGATACCGATTTCTCAAGATGATGTTGCGCCACTTGATGATATCCAATTAATTGCCTACGATCAAAACGACAATCCAAGTTTACCAACGGCGGCAATTATTCCGGATGATGAAGAGGCTGACGCTGATGCCGATGCGGATGCTGACGCTGATGCTGACGCGGATGCTGACGCGGATGCGGATGCTGACGCGGATGCGGATGCTGACGCGGATGCGGATGCCGATGCGGATGCTGATGCCGATGCCGATGCTGATGCTGATGCTGACGCCGATGCTGACGCGGATGCTGACGCTGATGCTGACGCTGATGCTGATGCTGATGCGGATGCTGACGCGGATGCCGACGCTGATGCGGATGCTGACGCGGATGCGGATGCCGATGCTGATGCTGACGCCGATGCGGATGCTGACGCTGATGCTGACGCCGACGCCGATGCTGACGCCGATGCTGATGCTGACGCGGATGCCGACGCGGATGCCGACGCGGATGCCGATGCTGATGCTGACGCTGATGCGGATGCTGACGCCGACGCCGATGCTGACGCCGATGCTGATGCTGACGCGGATGCCGATGCGGATGCTGACGCGGATGCGGATGCTGACGCTGATGCTGATGCCGACGCCGATGCGGATGCTGACGCTGACGCGGATGCCGATGCCGATGCTGATGCTGACGCCGATGCTGACGCTGATGCGGATGCTGACGCTGATGCGGATGCCGATGCGGATGCGGATGCCGACGCGGATGCCGATGCTGACGCCGATGCTGACGCTGATGCGGATGCGGATGCTGATGCGGATGCCGACGCCGACGCGGATGCCGATGCTGATGCTGACGCCGATGCGGATGCGGATGCCGACGCCGACGCCGACGCCGATGCGGATGCGGATGCGGATGCGGATGCTGACGCTGACGCTGATGCGGATGCTGACGCGGATGCGGATGCTGACGCGGATGCTGATGGTCGTCTAGGTGGGATTGGAAGCAACGGGGGTGGAGCAGGAAATAATCCAGATGGAGATCCAGTTGGCTTGTTCCTAAGTACTCGTGGAACAAGCAACCAATCTGGTTGGACTTCTGCTAGAAACGGAGTGAATCCTAGTGGTCACCACTCAGCGACACCGAAAATGTATCCTAAAACAGCTGAGCATTCATCTGTTGCCACTTCTTGGTTAGGTGCGATCACAGCACTACTTTCGGGAATTGGTATCTGGAAATCTAAAAAAAATAAAGAAGATTAATGAACAGGAACTAGAAAATTAGCTATGACAATCGGAAAATTGTCTGCTTGTCATAGCTATTTCTGATAGAGGTGATATGATGCTAGTGCAGACGCGTAATAAACTCTCGATACTTAAAGATATCTTGGATACTACAGGAATGGAAACAGAGAGAAAAACAGCTATCATTACTACTGGTGA
This sequence comes from Enterococcus mundtii, assembly GCF_013394305.1. NCBI lineage: Bacteria > Bacillati > Bacillota > Bacilli > Lactobacillales > Enterococcaceae > Enterococcus > Enterococcus mundtii. The sequence goes on from NZ_AP019810.1 coordinate 2,604,511, forward strand.
AAACAAAGAACGTGGAAAAACGATGGAGTTTTATGGGAAAAACATCTCTCAACTTTGGAATAATATCGTAACTGCTTATCAAATGAATCAATGGGACAAAAACTCTTATGTAAGAGTGGATCTTGTAACCGAAGAAGAAAAAATAGACTTCGACTTGTTGAACCAAAAATTAAAAAAAATCAAGCGCAATAATTATATAGATTTTAATTTACGATTTGATGGAATAAGGAAACGATCTTTTTTAAAAGAAGAATTAGTAGGAAATGCCATTATCAAACCGGCTAAAACACATATTGTTGGCAAAAATCATCCGAATCTACAAATTGACCCACAGAATTTTCGAGGATATGTGAAACGTAAATATAATCGAGAAGAGGCGGATTTAAGTTACTTAGCGCGCTCAAACGTTTATCTTTTTAAGACAAAAGCTTATTATATTGAAAACAATCAAGTAATCAAGCTTGAAGATTACGGAAATGGAAATCAGGTGAGAAGGATCACTGAAGAGTCTTTGAATGAAGTGACTGATTCCGTCATAAGAGAAGGAAGTAAGTATCTAAAAGGACAGCTAACTGACACTGGACAGTTTATCTACGGTTATTATCCTTGTTATGATCAATTAATCAAGGGCTATAATTCAGTCAGACATTTCTCTTCATTATATGCGTTGATTGAAGCTGCTGAGTATTTCTCAGACCATGAACTGTTGCTACAGGCAGAAAAAGGTCTTGCTTGGGGTATCGAAAACTTAACAATGAATGAACAGGGATACTTTTTGGTCAAAGACTTTTTCAATAAAGAGATTGAATACAAATTAGGTGCCCAAGCAACTGCAATTTTAGCAATCGCAAAATATGTCCAAGTATCCGAGGACGTTTTTTATAAAAAATACTTGAAACAACTTGTTGATACGATTTCTAGGAAATTTCTCTCAATAGACAACCAAACAATCCATGTCCTGGATAAACAATTGACGGTCAAAGAGCATTTTCGAATCATTTATTATGATGGGGAAGCCTTGTTTTCTTTGTTAAGAGCGTATGAGATTCTTAATGATCCTAAGATTTTTAGTACGTGTGAAATCTTGATGGAACATTTTGTCACGGAAGATTATCAAAAATATCACGATCATTGGTTGAGTTATGCGACAAACGAGATGCTAAAATATAAACAAAAAATTGACTATTATCGTTTTGGAATCAAAAATGCCCTTGAAAATATCAACTTTATTGAGCAGAGAGACACTGCCTATCCGACAATGCTTGAATTACTTGTGGCAGCGTCCAAAATGATGAGGAAACTGGAACATAGTGAACTAAAAAATGAACTTTTCAATACGCAAAATGATTTCATTGAAGTAAAGGAAAGAATCGATACAGTGATGAAGAAGCGTGTTTCTCATGAAATCAAAACAGGAGTCATGTTTCCAGAATATGCGCTTTTCTTTAAAAAACCGGTTCGTATCAGCTATGGTTTTTTTGCAAGGCATGATCGTTTTCGTATGCGGATCGATGATGCAGAACATTTTTTGTCAGGATTGATCAATTATCAAAGCCACTATAAAAAGGAGTGAATAAGATGGTTGCATTTATTCGTTTTGCAGCATTGGCATTGATCGGGATTTCCTATTTAGGTTATCGTATAAAAAAGAAAAAACATCACCAAACAGAATCGCTAGAGACGGATCTGAGCCAATACGAGAAAAATGAAGAAGGACTTTACCCTTGGGAAGTTGATGCCGATGACTCGCCTAAGCGAATTGATCAAAAAGCAAGAAGATATGTCAATCAAGCAAGACCTAAGCGTGGAAAATGGTAAACAAAGTAGGTGGAAAGATGAATACGATCAAGCAATTACTTAGTGATATCGAAGGTTCATATTTTAAAGAGTATGCTAGTTTGGATCAGGAGATCAATCAACTTGAGTACTTTTCTGGACATCTTAAACGTACGAAAGATTATTCTAAAACATTATTTGTCTGTATAACAAATGAACGGCGTCAATATATCAATCAAATGCGTCCAGTCAAATGGGCGGATGGAAATGAACAAATCAAAGGCAAGGAAAATCAATTTGCTTTGATTGTCACAGAACATCCAATCGAAGACCCGCGTGTGACGACACCGCAATTCATTGTCCAAGATAGCTGGCGTTTCTTATTGGAATTTGCCAATCAAATGCGGCAATCGTTCAAAAAAACGGTGATTGCGATTACTGGTTCTGCTGGAAAAACATCTACACGTATGATGATCACCCATGCATTCAAAGAAGAAAAAGTTCTAGAAAATCGTGGAAATCATAATGTGAGATTTGCGATTCCTCTTTATTTAAGTCAGTTAGTAGGGGATTTTGACTTATTGAACCTTGAAGTATCTCTCAATGCGTTGAATACGTATGATACGGGTTCAATGTCTAGTCTAATACAACCCGATATAGCCATCGTGACTTCGATAGGTGAAGCACATCTTAGTTCCTTAAAAACAACTAAGAATGTCGCTTACTACAAATCAAAAATCTTTGACGGTTTAAAACAGAATGGTACAGCAATCATCAACACCGATATGGGTGCTGAAGAGTTAGCTATACTCATTCAAGCAGCCGAAAAGAAAACAACTGAAATTTTTACTTATTCGCTATATGATACAAGTAGAGATGTCCATGTCTTGTCCATTGAACAGAAAAAAGAGTTTTGTGAAGTAGGTATCCGTTTTTTTGAACAAGAGTTCAAGATCCGTCTCAGTGTTCCATCTTCTGGGATGATTTCCAATGCTTTGGCAACGCTGATAGCCATTTGGAAAATCAAAGGAGATGTTTCAGCTTATCTTACCACCTTCGAGACATTCAAGCCGTTACCTAAAATTTTAGAAAAACATGTTTATCCAAATGAACCTTCTTTCACTTTTATTGATGATACACACAATGCGTCATTACCCTCTATGAAAAATGCAATCGACTACTTTAAAGCAGTACGCCCATTTTATAATGGAAAATCGATATTGGTTCTAGGTCAAATCGCGGATTTAGGAAATGCTTCTGCAAATGTCCATCAGCAGGTGATGGAGGCATTAACAGACGTACCAGCAGATAATATTTATGGCTATGGGGGACATTTCAGAGAATTATTCAATGAACAAAGTAAAAATGACCAGAAATACGAATGGTTTGAAACGTTACCCGAATTAACACAAAATATCGAACAGCATTTAACGAATGATAGTATCATTTTGGCAAAGGGGTCAGTCACAGGTAGCGATTTCCATGAGATCGATAGATATATTCGTCAGTTTTCTTTGAAAGAAATGGTGTGAGCTCTCGCATACGGGGAGCTACTAGAACGTTTTAACAACATTTACTTGAACAATCACTTATAACAAATAAAAAAAGACGGAGAGAACGGAGAAGTTGTTTCATTTCCTGATTTCTCCGCTTTTTTTTGCTGGAAATGCTTAATAGGAAGGCATAAACAAAGTTAAAAAAACTAGTTTTTTTAATTTATTGAACAAAAAATCATAAAAATCCAATAAAACGTATAAAAAGAATCGCTTTCTTTCTTTTCTGTTTATGCGCCCTATGGTATGATAATTAAGAATTTTACAAAAAAATACATATGAATCACGAAGAAAAACACTATTTTTTAAAGTTTTATTAGGATTAAGTAGTTGGATTGCTGAATGATTGGGTGTATGAGAGAATAATCAAGAATATGTATGATAGAGGTGTAGTATGAAGCGGTGGCAAAAAGTGATATTGACTTTATTGGGAATAATCGTACTTCTCATCGGCGGAGTTTCAGCTTATGGAATCAAGTTTATGGGAGAGGCGAGCCAAACAGTCAATCGGATTTCAAAACAATCTGATCGTGTATCAGCAAAACGTGACGATCGAGTAAGTATTGATGATCAAGAACCCTTTTCAGTATTATTATTAGGATTAGATACAGGAGGCCTTGGACGAACAGAACAAGGGAGATCCGATACGATGATGGTCGTGACCGTCAATCCACAACAAAAGAAATCAACGATTATTAGCTTGGATCGAGATATCTATACGAATATCGTCGGTTATGGGACGGTCGATAAGTTGAACCATGCCTATGCATTTGGTGGCGTAGAGATGGCAATGGATTCGATCGAACAATTACTTGATATCCCTATTGACCACTATGTCACAATCAATTTGGATGGTATGAAGGACTTGATCGATGCAGTAGGTGGGATCGAGATCGACAATAAAATCGACTTTACTCTAGATGGTGTCCATGTTCCAGAAGGAAAACAAACAGTTGATGGTGAAAAAGGGTTGGCGTATGCAAGAATGCGGCATGAAGATCCTGAAGGTGATATCGGCCGACAAGCACGTCAACGAGAAGTTGTGACGAAAATCGTCAATAAAGTAGTCAGTCTTGATGGCGTTAGCAATTATCGAAAACTTTTAGATGCGGCAGGTAACAATGTGACAACTGATTTGGATTGGGATGACATGCTAGATATCGCAACGAATTATACCTCCGCTTTCCAAACAATCAAGCAAGACCAGCTAAAAGGAAAAGATACGACGATCAATGATGTGTACTACCAAATACTAGGTCAAAATGACTTATTATCGATCCAAAATCAATTGAAAAAACAATTAGAGATCAAGCCAAGTGATACGTTGCCTAACTTAAAAAATGATAATGCCTATATGATGTTTTATGATGACTCAGAAAATGGTGAAGGAGATACCACTGCTAATACCACAATCGGTGAGACATCTGAATATTCACAAGATACGTACAATCAGTATGGCACCGATGGGTACGGTCAGCAGTCGGTCTATTCAGAAGACACCTCTCAATACTACGACCCAAATCAGTATAACCAGCAACAATATTATGACCCATATGGCGGTCAACAAAATGATCAAAGCACAGAGACTTGGACAGGCAATGGCTATTAACAAAGCTTTGTTCTTATGATTTAAACAATAAATAAAACGAGTAGATATCGAAATTTAAGGATACATCCTTAAATTTCGATATTTTTTTAGTTTTTTAAGTTATGTTATTTTTATTTTGTTTTAAGTGTTTTTCTTATAACGGAAAATAATTTAAAATGATAGATAGATTTTATTTGATTACAGAAATGTCTTGAAAATGTTTGTTTATCAGATTTTTTTACGTTAATTTATTCAAAACAGAGTAGTTTTATATATTTTTATTTTTATACTCAAAATTAAAAAACGCTAATTCTTATTTAAAAATGTTATATTTTTAGTTTTTATTTGTTATGATATCGTTGTGCAAGAGGGAAATACATAGCACGAGATAAAATTGTTGATGGGGGATATACATACTAATGAAAAGAAATGTTCGTCTAAAGAAATTATTGGCTGGCGCTGCATTATGCAGTCTGCTAGTCGCACCATTGTTTTTGAATGAACAACAAAGTGCAGCAACAGAACAAACAATCAAAACAACACCTGATTTTGGTGTAGGTCAAGGTATTGAATGGCCAGAACAAGTCGTTGCACCATTTGTTGATATGACAGCTTATACATCAGGTACAGAGTTGTCGAATAATGGCGCGTTGAATCTAGCGGCAATTGCAAAGGAAACTGGGCAAAAATTCTTTAATTTAGGATTCATGCAAGCGAAAGGAATCAAAGATGGTAAGATCGATTGGGCATGGGGCGGATTTGCCGGATTGAGTGAGAATGACAGTGATCAATGGCAATATGAAGGTATCAAAAAAACGATCCGTGAATTAAGAGTGGTTGGTGGAGATGCTGCTGTTTCATTTGGTGGACTGAACACAGGTGCTTTCTGGGAAGTCAGCCATGATGAAGATATGCTTTATGATGCTTATATGGAAGTGGTTCAAGGATATGGCTTTACTCGTGTAGATTTTGACGTGGAAGCAGGGGCGATGGGCTATACAGAAAACTTACTCAATGCGAAAGCAGTCAAACGACTACAAGATACTACAGGAGTACAAGTAACGTTGACATTACCTGTTATGCCGACTGGTTTGATTTCGACTGGACTATCCGTATTGCAAGCTTATTTAGAAGCAGGTGTCGATTTGACCAATGTCAATATTATGACGATGTGTTATGGTCCGAGCGTCATTGATTATGCACAAGGATCATTAGATGCGGTCGACAATACAATGGTCCAATTGAAGAATCATTATCGCCAATATGCTGGTATCACTTTGACTGATGAAGAAGCGTATGCAAAATTAGGTACAACTCCTTCGATTGGTTTTGAGAACGAACAACATCCGTACTTCACGACAGAAATGTTCAATCAAGTTGTCGAACATGCAAGAGAACGTAAAATTGGTATGGTTTCTTATTGGTCGATGAACCGTGATGCAAAAACAGATGGTGGACAAGGACAAATAAAGAACCAATTTGAATTCTTAAAAGTGAGTGAAGCATTTGCTGAAGGTAATGAGGGCGGCGGAAGCGAAACTCCGGAAGATAAAGAAAAACCGTCTGTTCCGACAAATCTTTCTGTTGGGGACATTACAAAAAATAGTGCGCATATCAACTGGACGGCGGCGACTGACAATGACCGTGTGGCAAAATATAACCTGAGATTAGTAGGGAATGGACAAACGATCAATGTTACGACTACTTCTCTTTCATACGCGTTTGCAAACTTAAAAGCCGATACAGAATATATGGTAGAAATCAATGCAGAAGATCGTTCTGGAAATATTTCGGATACGGCAAAAGTTGCATTCACAACTTTAGCGGATGTAGTAGATCCAGAGGAGCCGGGAGAACCTGGTGAACCAGGGGAGGCACCTGCATGGGAGGCGACAAAGGTTTATTTAGGTGGAGAAGTTGTATCTTATAAAGGTGCTTTATATCGCGCTAAGCATTGGACGCAAAACAATGTACCGAGCGAGTCAGGCCAATATGGTCCTTGGGAATTGATTTCAGGAACGCCAGAAGGTGGCGATGAGATCGCCGCGTGGGAAGCGAATAAAGTTTATGTACAAGGAAATCGAGTGATGTATAATGGGATCGTTTATGAAGCGCAATATTGGACACAAAACAACAAGCCAAGCGAAGCTGGATTGTACGGTCCTTGGAAACAGGTTGGATAAAACATTCGAATAATAGAATCATATAAAAAAGCTACGTGAGCGATCACGTAGCTTTTTTAAATCATTGTTGTGTGATTCATTCTAGTACGTTGTTATTAGTTAAAACCTATCGATTAATTCAAAATAAAAATCGCGTAATTCAAGATAGATGCAAAAAATACCCATAAATAGTAAGGAATCGTCAACCACATTGCTGTGCGATTGTGCAGCCATAAATGATAGACCAAAGCTGTTAAGAAAATCATTAATAAAGTGATATCGATTGCTGAAATCAAAGTATTTCCAAGGTTGAAGAATAAAGCTGACCATAAAAGGTTGAAGATGAATTGAATAGTAAAGAGCCACAGTAGTTTAGAGCGGTGTTTTTGATTTTGTGTATTTAGAATAAAGTACAAAGAAATGCCTATTAAAATGTAGAGGACCGTCCACATAGGACCAAAAATCCAACTAGGTGGTGCAAAAGCTGGGAGTTGTAACGAGTAATAATATTTTCCTGGATTGCCGCTAAGAATGCCAGATAAAAATCCCAAAGCAACGATTCCGATAATGCAAACCCACAAACGATAATCTTTTAATCGATTGATAGTGTATACCATAACAAAAACTCCTTTCTTTAGACAGTTTAACATAATTATTTATAACAGCACCTATTTATGTCTTGTGATTTATTAAGTTATTTTAAAAAATGTTGATATAGCGTACATATTGACCGAAATAAATTAGTGACGAGGTGATTAAATCGGTGATAAAAGCTTTTTTAGATTGATTTTTAAACGTTGTTGCAATACCGAACATTTTTGTTTTTACTTTTTTATTTAACTATAAAACGGGGATAAAACGATTAAATAACCTTAATTTCTTTTTTGTTTTCGTTATATTATTTTGAGTTATCTGATATTATAAAATTTGTAATCGATTACGAACAAGGAAATGAATTAGTTGAATGAGGAGAGTTTGGAAAATGAAGAAAAAAAGTGTAAAAAGATTATTAGCTGGAGCAGCATTGTGTAGCTTATTAGTTGCACCGTTGTTTTTAAATGAAGAGCAAGGAGCGGCAACAGTGCAAACAGTTCGCGCAACACCTGATTTTGGTGTAGGTCAAGGAATCGAGTGGCCAGAACAAGTCGTAGCGCCATTCGTAGATATCACGGCGTATACTTCAGATGAAGTACTGTCAAATAAAGGTGCCTTGAATATGGCAGCAATTGCTAGAGAAACAGGTCAGCGTTTCTTTAATCTAGGGTTTATGCAAGCTAGAGGGATCAAAAATGGGAAACTTGATTGGGCTTGGGGAAACTTCAATGGATTGAGTGAAAGTGATAGTGACCAATGGCAATATGAAGGAATCAAGCAATCGATCCGTGAGTTAAGAGAAGTAGGCGGAGATGCAGCTGTGTCATTTGGCGGATTAAATTCTGGTGCCTTCTGGGAAGTAACGCAAGATGAAGATATGCTTTATGATGCTTACATGGAAGTTATCCAAGGTTATGGTTTTACACGTATTGACTTTGACGTAGAAGCTGCTGCTATGGGGTACCACGAAAATTTAGCAAATGCGAAAGCAGTAAAACGATTACAAGATGCAACTGGGGTTGACGTGACGTTGACATTACCAGTTATGCCTACAGGATTGATCTCAACAGGATTATCTGTCTTGCAAGCTTATTTAGAAGCGGGTGTTGACTTAACTAACGTGAATATCATGACGATGTGTTATGGATCAAGTGTTACAGACTATGCGCAAGGTTCGTTAGATGCGGTAGACAATACTATGGTCCAATTGAAAAATCACTACAAACAATACGCTGGTAAAACATTAACGGATGAGCAAGCTTATGCAAAATTAGGTACGACTCCTTCTGTAGGATTTGAAAATGAACAACATCCTTACTTTACAACAGATATGTTCAACTTAGTTGTACAACATGCCAAAGAACGCAAAATCGGTATGGTCTCATACTGGTCAATGAATCGTGATGCCAGAGTAGATGGCGGACAAGGGCAAGTGAAAAATCAATATGAATTCTTAACTGTGGGTCAAAGATTTACAGATGGTTCTGAGATGCCTGAAGATACACAAAATCCATCAACACCGACAAATGTAGGTTCAGATTTCATTACGACACAGCGTGCGCGTATCAATTGGACGGCATCAACGGATAATGACCGCATTGCTCGTTATAACCTTAAATTAACTGGTGCAGGCGAAACAGTATCAGCGACAACAATGGCTGTTTCTCATACCTTTGAAAACTTGAAGAGCAATACGACTTACACAGTTGAAGTGATTGCAGAAGACCGTTCTGGAAATGTTTCGGATGCAGCAACTTATACTTTTACTACGCTTGAAGAATCAGAATCTACTCTGCCCGCTTGGGACCCTGCAACAGTTTACTTAGGTGGAGAGCGTGTTACATATGAAGGGCTGATCTATGAAGCGAGACATTGGACACAAAACGATATTCCAAGTGAATCTGGTCCTTATGGTCCATGGAGACTTGTGACTAAATAATCCGGCGATTTCTTATTACTCCATAGATAAAATGATAAATCGTAAAAATTATTAATAACTTCTATTGTAAAATGATATTTAAGTTATTATTTATATAGATGTGTAAAAGAAGAGAGTCTTAAATAAGCTCTCTTCTTTTTGTTGGAAAAACAATATGTATATTGAAACATTAAGAAAATATTAAGTGTACAATAGAAACATTTAGGTGATTAACTATCCTTATTGCTAGTTAAATCCTATTAAATCAATCTTTTTATTAGATGTTTTAAATTAGCTTATCTGCAATAAAGTTATAAAAGCATAACGTTTGTTTTTATTTTAGAAAACGTTTACAATAAACCTATCAAATATAGGAGGTTCAGTTATGAAAAAGTTTAGTATTATGATGTTCGTAGGAATTGTTATGTTAGGTTTGTTTGGTTTTGGTACATCTGGTTATGCACATGGTTATGTAACATCTCCAGGGAGTCGTGCCTATTTCGGTACAGCAGCTGCAGGTAATTTGAATCAAAACGTTGGGCGCGCACAATGGGAACCACAAAGTATTGAAGCGCCTAAAAATACATTTATTGATGGAAAAATCGCAAGTGCAGGTGTTAGTGGGTTTGAACCATTAGATGAACAGACAGCAAATCGTTGGCATAAAAGTGTAATTAATGCTGGTCCTTTGAATATCACTTGGAACTTAACTGCACAACATCGTACAAGTACTTGGGATTACTATATTACAAAACCAGGTTGGAACCAAAATCAACCTTTGAAATTCAGCGATTTTGAATTGATTACAAAAATCGATGATAAAGCAACAGTTCCGCCAAAAACAGTAAATCAAACAATTACTGTTCCTCAGGATAGAAAAGGCTACAACGTGATTTTAGCTGTTTGGAATATTTCAGATACAACAAATGCGTTCTATCAAGTAATTGATGTCAATGTTCAATAGAAAAACCTTGAAGAGAAACCTTTTTAACTGATCATATAAAGAACACCTATGAAGTGACTCTCATTTTCACTTCATGGGTGTTTATTTGTATGTTCGAACCATTTAAAATCAATAGGACGAGGTTCGATGATGATCCCATTTTTTGGCGAACTTCAGGTTGTATTGTATGATAGAAATAAGGATACCAAAAGGGAAGGGTTACGGAGGAAATCAAATGAAAAAATTTTTACGGAAAAAAAAGAAAAACAAAGAATCGATTGAAGATACTGTAATCGAAAACGAAGAAACAAAAGTAGAAGAAACATTGGAGCAAACACCTGAGGAACAAAAGGAATTTGCTTCCTTTTTCGCTGAAACAATGAAAAGACTTCCTCAAAAAACAACCGCAGCTATTTTACGAAATTTTGATTCGTCAAAAAGCAAAGCGGAACAAACATTAGCAAAGAGTAAAACACAATTCGATCGTTTATTTGAAGAATTCTTAAAAGGGGTAGATGAACCCTTACGTAGAAAATGCCATGCAACGATTCATGCGGCCTCTTTGACAGCGGCGATCATCGGTTGTTCACCGATCCCTTTTTCAGATGCTTTTTTACTTGTACCAGTTCAGCTAACGATGATGGGACGTCTCCACAAGTTATTTGGACAATCATGGTCTGAATCATTAGGTAAAAGTGTCTCAAAAGAGTTGATCGTTGTTAGTTTAGGTAGAAGTGCAGTAGGGAATATCATTAAGATCATTCCGGCAGTAGGTACAGTGGCTGGTGCAGCGATCAACGCAACAGTCGCTAGTACGATCACCGAATCATTAGGCTGGATCACAGTAAAAATGTTGAATGATGGCGAAGATATTTTTGATGATGTCATGTCTTTCAAAGGGCAAGTTCAAACACTTTTTACTTTATTGAAACGAAAAAAACAAATGAAATAAGGTTTAATCAGAAATAATCGGATAAAAAAATAAGCATTGACCTCGGAAATAGTTTTGACTATTAAGTAAAGGAAAATGCTTATTTTTTATAAGGATTCTGGCTGGCGCTATTGAATTATTTTTTTGTTAATTTCACGACGACTTCACAACGTGCTGTCTGAGGGAACATGTCGACAGACTGTAGATACTCGACGTGAAATACTTTCGCTAATTGGACGAGGTCCCTTGCTAAAGTCGAAACATTGCAAGAAATATAAACTAATTTTTGCGGTGGGTTTTTTAAAATTGCTTGGATCAACTGCTCATCCAAACCAGTACGTGGCGGATCAACAATGATCCCATCCGGACGAAAGCCTTTATTCAACCACTTTGGTAATAGCTCTTCTGCCGTACCCACTTCATAACGAGTATTCTCATAGCCTAATCGTTGTGCGTTTTTCTGTGCATCTGAAATGGCTTGGGGGATGGTATCCATTCCGCGTACTTCTTTTGCTTTGTTTGCCACACTCAAACCAATTGTCCCAACACCACAATAAGCATCTACGATCGTTTCTTCTGGTTGGATGGCTAAAGCTTTGATTCCCTCACCGTATAAGACTTCTGTTTGTTGAGGATTCAACTGGAAAAAGGCACGAGGTGAAAGATCAAAAGTTACTTCATTGATCCGTTCCTCAATAGCTTCTTTTCCCCAAAGGTGTTTTGTTTCGTCACCCATCACGAGGGAGGTTTTTAAAGGTTGCACGTTTTGCATGATCGAAACGACTTCAGGGAGTTGCTGATTGATCTCACGAATCAGGGCATTTTTTTGTGGGAATTTTTGACTCCTGGTGATAAAGACAACTTGTAGCTCACCTGTCTGTATACCCACTCGAACCATGATCGTGCGGAAAATTCCGCTATCCGCACGTTCATCATAAATCGGTAAATCATATTTATTCAATAAATCGACGACTGTATTCATCACTTTTTGTGTCGCAGGCTCTTGCACTAAACAATCAGTAATTGCCACTAAGTCATGAGAATTGGCTTGATAGAGTCCAGCTTCGATTTTGTCTGTCTGTTTATTTTTTCTCAATTGAAATTGCGCTTTGTTCCGGTAACGCCATGGATCCTCCATTCCAATCGTTGGTAAAAGTGGATACTCACGATAACCGGCGGGTTTGAATTTTTCTAAAGCCTGCAAAAGCAAATCTTTTTTGAAATCGAGTTGTGCATGGTACGCTAAATGTTGCAATTGGCAACCACCACATTCATAGTAGACTGGACATGGAGCAGTCACACGGTCACTACTTGTTTTTTTGACTTTAACGAGTTGTCCTTCGGCATAGCGAGGGGTCGCTTTGGTGATCTTCACTAGGACTTCTTCTTTAGGAAGGGCATACGGAACAAAGACGATCATGCGTTTAAAGTAGCCGATTCCTTCTCCGTTGATCCCTAAACGTTTGATTTTTAATGTGATCGTTTGGCCGTTTTTAACAATTGCTTCTGGCATAGGTATCTCCCTTTTTATCATTATGTGGCTATATTTTAACATATTATAGCGAAAGTTGGGGATTTTCTATGTTATGATAGGAATATATGTTCGAGGAGGGATAGTTTGCTTTCTATTGCAAGAATCAGTAAAGGCAAGGGGCCTTTTTATCAGATCGATCTATCAGATGGCGAAACACTACAAGTATCAGAAGATATTTTAGTACGCTATCGTTTATTAAAAGGACAAGAATTGACAGAAGATAAATTAGCTGAAATCAAAAAAAGTACAGGTTATGATTTTGGTTTACAACAAGCATTAAATTATTTGAGTTACCAATTACGAACGGAAAAAGAAATTCGGATCTATTTAAAAGATAAAGAGATCGGACAAGAAGACCGTCATAAAATCGTTGAAAAACTAAAAGAATTAGGTCTTGTTGACGATTTGACGTTTGGTGAAAGTTACGTCCGAACGAATATGCGTTTGAGTGACAAGGGACCAAAAAAATTAGCACAACAAATGCAACAAAAAGGGCTATCACCAGAAGTGATCGAGCAGTCTTTAAGCCAGTACCCATTTGAAGAGCAAGTAGAAAATGCACGGCAAACAGCGGAAAAGACTTACGAAAAAAATCGTGCCAAAAGTCAAAAGGATCTATTACGGAATATCCAACAGAAATTGATGACAAAAGGATTTACCAATGATGTGATCCAAGAAGCGATGCAAACCTTACCTCAAGAAACTGATCCAGAAGTTGAATATGAGCTTTTAGTACAACAAGGAGAGAAGATCTGGCGTAAGAATAGTCGCTTTGAACCTCAAAAGAGAAAGATGAAAGTAAAGCAGAGTCTCTATCAAAAAGGCTTTGATTTTGAGATGATCCAGCGCTTTATTTTAGAAAAGGAAGAAGAAGCAAGTGAGTAGAGAATGGGAAAACTGGTCCTTAGAAAAAACAAAAGAATTTCAAGAACGTTTTATTGAATGGTATGAGCTTGAAAAGAGAAATCTCCCTTGGCGTTACAATCAAGACCCTTATCGTATTTGGATATCAGAAATCATGTTGCAACAAACCAGAGTCGATACAGTCATTGATTATTTTTATCGCTTTATGGAGTGGTTCCCAACCATCGAAGCGTTGGCGCAAGCACCCGAAGAAAAACTGTTGAAAGCTTGGGAAGGCTTAGGTTACTACTCACGGGCCAGAAATATTCAAGCTGCTGCAAAACAAATCATGGAAGATTTTGACGGAAAGATGCCACGAACACCGGAAGAAATCAGTACATTAAAAGGGATCGGTCCTTATACGACAGGGGCAATCGCAAGTATTGCTTTTGGGCTACCTGAACCAGCGATCGATGGAAATGTCATGCGTGTGGTTAGTCGGCTGTTCTGTATTGAAGAAGATATTGCGAAAGCATCGAGTCGCAAAGTGTTTGATCAAGCCATGCGGAAAATCATTGACGAAGAGCATCCGGGTGAGTTCAATCAAGCATTGATGGATCTTGGCTCAGCAATCTGCACGCCGACCTCGCCTAAATGTGAGGAATGCCCAATCCAAGCATTTTGTTTAGCAAAAGAAAAAGGGATCCAAACCGCCTATCCTGTCAAAACAAAAAAAGCAAAGCCGCGAGATGTTTATTATGTTTGTGCAGCGATTGAAAACGCAGAAGGTGCATTTTATTTTGAACAACGAGATCAACAAAAATTACTGGCTGATATGTGGACATTTCCGATGGTAGAAGTAACGAAAGAGGTATACGAAAAACTAGAAGCAGACTGGCAACCTAAGAACGAAATCAGTTTGTTCGATGAGGTTTTAGTCGCTGAAGAAGGTGCTTCAGTATTGCCTTTTGCTCATGCGGACAAAATCGTATGGCAAAAAAGGCATCTAGGGGAAGTGACGCATATCTTCAGTCATTTGAAATGGCATGTTTTATTGTTTTATGGTCGGTTGCCTAAGACTGAAAAAGACCTATCTGAGACTGGCAAACAGACGCAGTGGCTGATACCAGAAGCATTTGAACAAGTGGTTTTCCCAAAAGTACAAATGAAGCTAGTCGAGCAGTTGGATAAAAATCGAAACAATAGTAATCCTTTCTAGGCAAAGATGATTTTTATTGCTATAATAATTACGATGTCGGTGTAATGAACACCCCAACACAAAGCACAAAATGTTGCTAAGGAAGGATTGCGATGGGAGTTCCAAAAGAAGGAGAGTTTGTAACGATCCAAAGTTATAAACACGACGGCAAATTGCATCGAACGTGGCGCGATACCATGGTATTGAAAACAAGCGAACATTCAATGATCGGTGTCAATGATCATACTCTTGTAACAGAGTCTGATGGACGACGTTGGGTGACGCGAGAACCAGCGATTGTATACTTTCACAAAAAATACTGGTTCAATGTAATAGCAATGATCAGAGAAAAGGGGGTTTCCTATTATTGTAATCTGGCTTCACCTTTTTTATTAGATGATGAAGCATTAAAATATATTGATTATGACTTAGATATCAAGGTTTTTCCTGATGGCGAGAAGCGCTTGTTAGATGTCGATGAATATGAAATGCACAGTCAAATGATGAATTATCCAAGTGATATTGACTTCATTTTAAAAGAAAACGTGAAGATTTTGGTTGACTGGATCAATAATGGAGATGGCCCATTCTCAGAAGGCTATATTGATATTTGGTATGACCGTTACAAGCAATTGTCGCAAAAGTAAACGAAAACAGTAAGTAAGTGAAGGAATCTTCATCTTGCTTACTGTTTTTACTTGGATGCTTCACAAGTTTTTTTTCATGTTGAGATGTTGGATGCCCGCATCTTCGAAGACTTCACCGTAGGCTTGATAATCAAGCTTCTCGTAAAAAGGAATAGCAGTCAGTTGAGCGCCTAATTTTATCGTATCAAATCCTTGTTTTTTAGCAAAAGCCTCTGCTTCTCTTAGCAAGACTTGCCCCAAACCTTGTTGACGGTATTCAGCAAGGATTGCCATACGTTGGACTTTTATCTGGCCATTTTCGAGTGGCAGTAAACGAACAGTACCTTGCGCCTCCTGTGCATCTGTATAAAGGACGAAATGGATACAATGCGCTTCATCCTGATCGATTTCTCTCTCAAAGGGAACACCTTGCTCGACAACGAAGACTTGGTTTCTGATACGTACAGCATCGAGATAGATCGGACTCATCGTATCTTTTGTATGAACTACTTTCATCAAATAGCCACCTTTCTTTTCAGTAGTATACTGTAAAGTGATCGGAATGGAAAGTGCATAAAATAAAATCAAAAATAACAGATTTTTTCAAAAGAATGTTATATACTATCATAAAAAAGGAAAGAAGTGAATTATTTGTTCGATAAGTTAAAACAATCAAAGTTGATGTTCTGGTCATTTGAATTGCTGATTTTAGCAACATTGATCTTAGTCTCCTCGAAAATCAGCTTTGTCTTCCAACCAATCGGGACATTCTTCTCCACATTATTTGCACCAGTTTTGATTGCTGGTTTTTTATATTATATTTTGAATCCAATCGTTGGATTATTGATGAAAACAAAAATGAAACGGATCTGGGCAGTAGCAATTGTACTGTTATTGTTAGTTGCCGCTCTGGTCTGGATCTTGTTAAGTGTCATCCCAAGTTTAGTCCAACAAATATCTTCCTTGGCCTCTAACACGCCGAACTTTATTCGCCAAGTAGAGACTTGGTTAGCAGAAGTTGCACAATGGTCCGTATTCAAAGATGTCGATATCAATAAATATTTTGAACAACTGGATATTTCATATGGCACGATCATCCAACAATTTCTGAGTGGCTTATCTAATAGCTTAGGTTCGATCGTTGGAACGATTGCTTCAGCGACCATCGTTATTATTACCGCGCCGTTTATCTTGTTTTACATGTTGAAAGATGGCGAAAAACTTGTACCGAACATCAAACGTTTCTTTCCAGAAAAACGAAGAGAACAAATCGTCGAGTTGTTAGGACAGTTGAATAAAACGTTAGCTAATTATATTAGTGGCCAAGCAATCGAATGCTTATTCGTTGGTACATTCACCTTTCTAGGTTACTTTGCTCTAGGCGTAGACTATGCCTTCCTTTTCGGAGTAATTGCTGGATTGACCAACCTCATTCCTTATTTAGGCCCATATTTAGGTTTAGCTCCTGCCTTTTTAGTGACAGTATTCAATGATCCATTCAAAGCATTGCTATGTTGTGTAGTCGTTTTGATCGTTCAGCAACTAGATGGAAATATCATTTAT
Organism: Enterococcus mundtii; assembly: GCF_013394305.1. Lineage (NCBI taxonomy): Bacteria > Bacillati > Bacillota > Bacilli > Lactobacillales > Enterococcaceae > Enterococcus > Enterococcus mundtii. The sequence goes on from NZ_AP019810.1 coordinate 2,621,740, forward strand.
CCGAATGTCATTGGTAAATCATTGAAGATCCATCCACTAACGATCATTATCGTTTTACTTGTTGCGGGAAACATTGCCGGTTTACTAGGGATTTTTCTAGGTGTACCTTTTTATGCGATCTGCAAAACAATCATTTCTTATGTCGTCAAGATCGTAAAAGAAGATAAACAAAACGAGAACAAGAAAAAAATCGCGACGACTCTTGAATCTTAATGATCGAATGGCTATTTTTATTGCAAAGAAAATCGCTTTATGATACCATTTTAACGTGGCTACCTTTAGCCACGTTTTTTTCTTTAAAAAAATAAAAATTTAAATGAATAAGGAGAGAATGCGATTATGAATGCTGACCCTGAGAGTCAGTCGCTGTTAGCGCAAATTTTATTATTGATCATTTTGACATTGATCAATGCTTTTTTAGCAGCTTCCGAAATTGCAGTTGTATCGATCAATAAAAATCGGATCGAACAAAAAGCGGAAGAAGGAGATGTTAAATCTAAAAAGCTTTTAAAAATATTGCAGAACCCAAATAACTTCCTATCAACTATCCAAGTAGGAATCACTTTGGTCAATATTTTATCTGGTGCATCTTTAGCTAATACTTTATCCGTAAGATTAGCCCCACTACTAGGTGGCGGTGCCGCAGCAAGAAGTATTGCAAATATTATCGTACTGGCTATTTTGACCTATGTTTCGATTGTTTTTGGAGAATTATACCCGAAAAGGATCGCTTTGAATAAATCAGAAGAGGTAGCGAATTTTACCTCAGGTATGATCCGAATGATCGGTGTCGTAGCGAAACCTTTCGTGTGGCTGTTATCTGCATCTACCAGCTTGCTGGCACGGATAACACCAATGACTTTTGACGATGAAGATTCAAAGATGACCCGCGACGAAATGCGGTATATGCTTGAAAACGAAGGGGTATTGAACAACGAAGAGTTGGAAATGCTTCAAGGTGTCTTTTCCTTAGACACAAAAGTTGCAAGGGAAGTAATGGTTCCTCGAACAGATGCTTTTATGATCGACATTAATGACTCCATTGAAGAAAATGTCAACGAAGTACTATCGGAGAATTACTCAAGGATTCCTGTTTATAATGAAGACAAAGATAAAGTTGTCGGAATCCTTCATACGAAAAATTTATTAAAAGCTGCCCATAAATTTGGGTTCGAAAACTTAGAGATCAAAAAAATCATGCAGGAACCACTTTTTGTTCCAGAAACGATTTTTATTGATGATCTATTGTATGAAATGAAAAAAACACAAAACCAAATGGCGATCCTATTAGATGAATATGGCGGAGTCGTAGGTTTAGTGACCTTGGAAGATCTACTTGAAGAAATCGTTGGAGAAATCGATGATGAATCAGATGAAGTAGAAAATCTCTACGAACAAGTCGGTGACTATGAATACATCATTCAAGGTCGAATGCTGATCGATGAATTCAATGAGGCGTTTGAAAGTAATCTCCACATGAGTGATGTGGATACGATGGCCGGCTACTTGATCACAGCTTTAGGCATGATTCCCGATGAAGGAGAAAAACTTTCATTTGATGTTGAAAACATTACCTTGATTTCTGAAGAAATGGAAGGTTCTAGAGTACTCAAAATTCGTGTGATCTTCCATGATCCAGAAGAAATAGAAGCTGAGCCTGAAGAAGAACGTCGCTATTTCAAAAAAGATTTTGAAGACGACGAACCACGAAGATAAAGCACCTTCGATGATCTTTTAACGAAACGAAGAGCGGATATATTACTTGCTTTCTGAAGTGATGTATCTGTTCTTTTTTTGGAGATATCAAATGAAAAGAAAAAGTAAAACTGTTTCGCTTACTTTTTCAAATTGAATATCCATGCTATACTATTTGAGTTGAAGAAAAGGATAGAGGAACTATCGAATAGTCGAAGGGGTTCTCTTTTATGAAGCAATAGACAAATGAAGAATGGAGTAAATTTATGAACAATCCAGAATTAAAACAGCAAGTGGACAATCGACGCACATTTGCGATCATTTCCCATCCGGATGCGGGAAAAACAACGATCACCGAACAACTGCTTTTATTCGGTGGTGCGATTCGCCAAGCAGGAACGGTCAAAGGAAAGAAAACAGGTAATTTTGCAAAATCTGACTGGATGGAAATCGAAAAACAACGTGGGATTTCTGTTACCAGTTCAGTGATGCAATTTGATTATCACGGAAAAAGAGTCAATATTCTAGACACCCCTGGGCATGAGGACTTTTCAGAAGATACGTATCGTACGTTGATGGCGGTCGATAGTGCGGTCATGGTCATCGATAGCGCAAAAGGGATTGAAGCGCAAACGAAAAAACTTTTCCAAGTAGTCAAAAGAAGAGGAATTCCTATTTTCACCTTCATCAATAAGTTGGACCGAGATGGTCGAGAACCGCTTGATCTATTAGAAGAATTAGAAGAGTTATTAGATATCGAATCTTGCCCAATGAATTGGCCGATCGGTATGGGGAAAGGATTGGAAGGATTATACGATATCCATCATAACCGAGTAGAATTTTATCGTCCTGAGAATTATCAAGATGAACGCTTGGCTCAATTAGATGAAGAGGGTCACTTACCGGAGGATCATCCACTAAGAAATAATTCATTGTACGAGCAAGTATTAGAAGAAGTAGAGCTGTTAAAAGAAGCCGGAGATTCCTTTAATGAAGAAAAAATTGCACGTGGGGAGCAGACGCCAGTATTTTTCGGTTCAGCTTTAACTAATTTTGGTGTTCAGACATTTTTAGAAACATTCGTTGATTTGGCGCCATCTCCTTATGGACATAAAACACGTGAAGAGCAAGTAGTCAGCCCGTATGAACAAGAGTTTTCTGGTTTTGTCTTTAAGATCCAAGCCAATATGAATCCAGCTCACCGAGATCGTATTGCATTTGTACGAATCTGTTCAGGTACATTTGAACGTGGAATGGACGTCTCATTAGAGCGGACGAACAAAAAATTGAAATTGAGTAATGTCACGCAGTTTATGGCAGATGCCAGAGAAAACGTTGAAAATGCTGTGGCAGGAGATATCATTGGTGTGTATGACACTGGAAATTATCAAATCGGTGACACATTATATGAAGGAAAACTAAAAGTAGCTTATGAAGAGTTACCTTCATTTACCCCTGAGCTTTTCATGAAAGTAACGGCTAAAAATGTGATGAAACAAAAATCATTCCACAAAGGAATCAATCAATTGGTACAAGAAGGTGCCATCCAATTATATAAAACCTATGTGACCGAAGAATACATCATCGGGGCAGTTGGACAATTGCAATTTGAAGTTTTCCAATATCGGATGTTGAACGAATACAATGCAGAAGTGATCATGTCGCCGATGGGGAACAAGATTGCCCGTTGGATCGAACCGGAAGATCTGGATGAGAAAATGAGTTCAAGCCGTAATATCTTAGCGAGAGATCGCTTTGATCAACCGCTATTCTTATTTGAGAATCAGTTTGCAGAGCGTTGGTTTGCTGACAAATATCCAAACGTAAAATTAAAAAGTTTGATGTAATCAGTGATTCCCATTAACTGTACAGTTGTTTCCTTTTAAAATAAAAACTTAAAAATATTCATTTAGTATATAAATTAAAACGAACACACGACGATTCATATTTTCAGTGAATTGTCGTGTGTTTTTGTTGGATTTTAACGTTTTTTTGTTTATTTTGAAAAAATCAATTAAAAACAAATAAAAAAATAGATTAGAATATTTTTGCGTACATATATATAAAATAAGCAAAGAAAGTAGGGATCAAATGGAAACAGAAATCGAAAAAAAACAGCGTATTGAAAGAAAAAAAGCAAAAATGCGTCGAGTATGTCAAATGTTGGATATTGAGAACTGGGAAAAAAATGAACGGATCGTCAATGAAATCCGCTCGATCATCCAAGCGGATCGACCTGTAAAGGGGAGGGAAGTTGGAAATAGTAAAAAGAAAAAAAGGGAATGCCAAGTGCCTTCGACAAAACCCTTTTGATTCATGATTTATTTTTTTCTACATAGCAATTGGTGCATTTAAATTTCTTTTTGGAATAGAGATTTCTACTAAGCCCGGTAACTCGATCACTTGGATGTCTTCAGGATGGTACAAAGCGTCATGGATTTTTTTTAAGAAGTAGTGTTGGATTTCTTCAATTTCCTTTGGTTGGATATTGCGGTTTTCATTCATCAGGACGATTTCATTGTGCTCAGGAGCTTCTGTGTAAATAACAGTTGTATTTCCTGCGGTATACACCTTGACCATATGTGCATCTGTATTTTCTAATTGGTTCAAAACTAATCGTGAATGGCTGTTTGTTACATTAACTAGTTTCATGGCGCTCACCTCTCTTATGTATTTAAGAAATAACTTATATTAAGTATAATTTTTTTTTAGTAAAATGAACAGCATTTTGTCTTCTTAAAAATAAACGAATAAGAAAAAAATTGTTACTTTCTTTTCCAAAAATAAAATCAAAAGCGGAGAGTGGCAAACTCTCCGCTCCATTTTTTCTACCATTTGAGTGTGAAATTATTCTGTCGGTTCATTGTTTGCTTCTTTGACTAAACGTTCAGGTTTAGAAGTAATGACGATTTTGTCGTCTTTATCTAATTTTGCTTTAAGATCTGAGATCGTTGGATGATCAAGATAGAATTCGGCAATGCCGTCTTCGATTTGTTCTTGGATCGTCCGACGTAATGGTCGGGCACCCATTGCTGGATCGTAACCAAGATCAACCAGCTTTTCTTTGACATTTGTAGGAACGTCCACATGTAATTGTTGAGCCGCCAATAGTTGGTTGACATCATCAAGCATAAGAGTCACGATCATCATCAAGTTTTCTTTTGATAAAGCACTGAACTCAATGATTCCATCAAAACGATTCAAGAATTCTGGTGTGAAGTAGTTGTTCAATTGATTCAAGACAGAACGAGTCACACCTTCACGAGCAGCACCAAAGCCAACATTGGCTTCTACTTTTCCAGTTCCTGCATTACTTGTCATGATGATGATTGTATCTTTGAAGCTGACCGTACGACCTTGCGCATCGGTTAAACGTCCATCATCTAAGATTTGTAGGAACATGTGCAAGACATCTGGATGTGCTTTTTCTACTTCATCAAGCAGAACCAAACTATACGGATTTCGACGTACTTTTTCAGTCAATTGACCAGCTTCTTCATAGCCGACATAGCCTGGAGGGGAACCAATCAATTTTGCGACACTGTGTTTTTCCATGTATTCTGACATATCGAAACGGATCATCGATTCTTCAGATCCAAATAATTCATAGGCTAGTTGCTTCGCTAATTCTGTTTTACCAACACCAGTAGGACCAACAAATAAGAAAGAACCAATTGGACGGTTTTTCTTGCTTAAACCAACTCGATTACGACGAATGGCTTTGGCTACCCGATCAACCGCATCGTTTTGCCCGATCACATGTTTTTTCAAGTCGTCCGCTAAGTTTTTCAATTGAGTTTGTTCTTTTTCTTTCAGTTCACCAACTGGGATGCCTGTACGTTGTTCAACGATTTTTTCCATATCCTTTTCAGAGATTACTGGGATTTCTTCTTCTGAAAGTTGGCGTTCTTGCATTTTTTTCAATTTATTGATTTGATCGCGATAATAAGCTGCTTTTTCGAAATCTTCTTCTTTAGAAGCCAACAACTTTTGTTCTTCCGCTTCTTCCAATTTCTTTTCGATCATTTTTGGATCAACGATTTGGATCGTTAAATTTTTCTTAGATCCTGTTTCATCCAGTAAATCAATGGCTTTATCCGGTAAAAAACGATCTTGGATATAGCGATTGGACAATCTAGCCGCAGCTTCGATCGCAGCATCTGTGTATTTGACATGATGGTAGTCTTCATAGCGCTTTTGCAATCCTTTTAAAATACTGATCGTTTCATCTACAGAAGGTTCATCGACACGAACAGGTTGCATGCGGCGCTCTAACGCAGCATCTTTTTCAATGATCCGGTATTCATTCAATGTCGTTGCTCCAACCATTTGTAATTCACCACGAGCTAACGCAGGTTTTAATATGTTTCCGGCATCCATGTTACCATCACCAGCTGAACCAGCCCCAACGATTTCATGAACTTCATCTATAAATAAAATAACGTTTTCTGCTTGTCTGATTTCTTCGATCAGTTTTTGCATCCGTTCTTCAAATTGTCCTCTGATTCCTGTGCCTTGGACAAGTGAAACAACATCTAAGCGAATCACTTCTTTATCTAGTAATTTTTGTGGTACATCGCCATCAACGATTTTTTGAGCGAGTCCTTCAACCACAGCCGTTTTACCGACACCTGGTTCTCCGATCAATACAGGGTTGTTCTTTGTGCGGCGATTCAAGATTTCGATCACGCGCTTGATTTCATCATCTCGACCGATGACTGGATCGATTTCACCTTGGCGTGCTTCTTCTGTAATATTGATACCGTATTCGCCTAAAAGACCATCTGAAGCGAGTCCTTGTGGTGGTTGTCCACCATTGAAGTTGTTGTTCCCACCAAATTGAGTAGGGGGGGTTTGTTCGTAATTTCCTTGTTGTTGCATTTGACGAGACATCGAACGAAACAGATCGTCCAGACTACCAAAGCCAAATGGATCATTTTGGGCCATACTTGTTAGACCTCCATTTTGCTGATTTTTAATTTTTTGGTAACAGCTCTGACAATAGTCAAGTTGTGTACGTTGGCCATTGACAGTCGCATACAAGTGAATCGTTGCTTCATTTTTTCCACAGTTTTGACAAAGCATAAAACATTCACGTCCTTTCAAACATTGGTCATTAAGTCTATTTTACATCGCGCCTATCTTTGGGTAAAAGAATAACACTCGATCAACAAAACTTGTAAAAGTCATACCTCGTTGACCATTACTGACCATTTAATTTTATTATACTAATTTTTTGAATTGACGCAAGCAATTGATTCTTTTGTTCAGACAATGTGACAAAACATTTGGGTAAGAACCTTAAGTTGTCGACAAATTTGTAGGGGATAAAGCTGAAATTTCATGAATCGTTCAATTACTCGACAAACATGATTGGTCAATCGATTTATGAGATATAAAAAAACATGGAATTTATTAAAACAGGAATAATCATCACTATGCATGAAACAGTTCTACAGAATAGTTTATTGGATTTTCTCTCAATTTAAATGAAAACTGTTGTATCTAAGGAAAAAAAATGGTAATCTTTACAGATGAAAGGGTTCATCTGATTAGTTCTATCATGGATTGCTAAAAAAGAAAACCCTCACATAAAAACAACACTCACTTAAAGGAGACCGATTAATATGGAAAAGAAAGAATTTCACGTAGTAGCAGAAACTGGGATCCACGCACGTCCAGCTACACTATTAGTACAAACAGCAAGCAAATTTAACTCTGATGTAAACTTAGAGTATAAAGGTAAATCAGTAAACTTAAAATCTATCATGGGCGTTATGTCTTTAGGTGTAGGTCAAGGTTCTGACGTTACTATCACTGCTGAAGGTGCTGACGAAGCTGACGCTATGGCAGCTATCGTTGAAACAATGAAGAAAGAAGGCTTATCTGAATAATGGTTGAAATGCTAAAAGGGATCGCCGCTAGTGACGGAGTAGCCGTTGCAAAAGCTTACCTGCTAGTTCAACCGGATTTATCATTCAGTAAGACGACAGTTGAGGATACTTCAGCTGAAGAAGCTCGCTTAGATGATGCTTTAGCAAAATCAACTGAAGAATTACAACAAATTCGTGAAAAAGCAGCGCAAAGCTTAGGTGAAGCAGAAGCGCAAGTATTTGACGCACATTTAATGGTTCTTTCAGATCCTGAAATGATAGGTCAAATCAAACAAAACATCAAAGATAACAGTGTAAATGCTGAATCAGCTCTTAAAGAAGTAACGGATATGTATATCGGTATGTTCGAAGCAATGGAAGATAATGCTTACATGCAAGAACGTGCAGCAGATATTCGTGACGTTGCAAAACGTATTTTAGCACATCTATTAGGTGTGACTTTACCAAACCCTTCAATGATCAATGAAGAAGTTGTTGTCGTGGCGCATGATTTGACGCCAAGTGACACTGCTCAATTAGATCGTAACTTCGTAAAAGCTTTTGTAACAGATATCGGTGGACGTACATCGCATTCTGCAATCATGGCTCGTTCTCTTGAAATTCCAGCAATCGTTGGAACAAAGGAAATCACTGCGAAGGTCAAAGAAGGCGTAATGTTAGCTGTTAATGGGATCGAAGGCGATGTAGTCATTGAACCAACAGCAGAACAAAAAGCCGAATTTGAAAAAATCGGCGCAGATTATGCTGCACAAAAAGCAGAATGGGAAAAACTGAAACATGCTGAGACAGTGACTGCCGATGGCAAACACTTTGAATTAGCAGCCAACATTGGTACACCTAAAGATTTAGTTGGTGTACACAACAATGGTGGTGAAGCAGTTGGACTTTATCGTACTGAATTCCTTTATATGGATTCACCAGATTTTCCTACTGAAGAAGACCAATACGTTGCTTACAAAGCAGTATTGGAAGGAATGGAAGGAAAACCTGTCGTTGTTCGTACAATGGATATCGGTGGAGATAAAGAATTACCATACTTGCAATTGCCGCATGAAATGAATCCTTTCTTAGGATACCGTGCATTACGTATTAGCTTGTCAGAACAAGGTGACGATATGTTCCGTACGCAAATGCGTGCGTTATTACGTGCCTCTGTACATGGAAACTTGCGTATCATGTTCCCAATGGTTGCTACACTAAAAGAATTCCGTGGTGCAAAAGCAATCTTTGAAGAAGAAAAACAAAAATTAGTAAATGAAGGCATTGAAGTCTCTGATTCGATCCAAGTAGGGATTATGATCGAGATTCCAGCTGCAGCCGTTATTGCGGACAAATTTGCTAAAGAAGTAGACTTCTTCTCAGTAGGAACAAACGACTTGATCCAATACACAATGGCAGCTGACCGTATGAACGAACGTGTTTCTTACTTGTATCAACCATACAACCCATCAATTCTACGTTTGATCAAAAACGTCATTGATGCAGCACATGCTGAAGGTAAATGGGCTGGTATGTGTGGAGAAATGGCCGGCGATCAAATGGCTGTTCCTTTACTAGTAGGTATGGGATTAGATGAGTTCTCAATGAGTGCAACATCGATCTTAAAAACACGTAGCTTGATGAAACGTTTAGATACAAGCAAAATGGCTGAACTAGCGGATCGTGCCCTAAACGAGTGCGACACAATGGAAGAAGTCGTAGAACTTGTGAATGAATATCTAGCTTGATTTTTGGAACAGGCACAGTATTTTGCTGTGCCTGTTTTTTTGTCTTCTTGCAATAATAAATAAAATTCTGTCCAAACTTACAAGTTTGTTGGGAAAAAATCGGACTTAAGGTTGAGTGACAGCTTTCACGCTGTGTTATAATATAAGAGTGAGGGGGAACGTAGATGAAGGTATTATTATATTTTGAAAGTGAGAAGATACTTTCTAAGTCCGGCATTGGTCGTGCACTTGATCATCAAAAGCGTGCGCTTAAAGATGTAGGGATCTCCTATACTTTAGATAGTAAGGAAGACTATGATATTTTGCACATCAATACATATGGTATCAATAGTCACAACATGGTCAACAAAGCGCGTAAAAATGGTAAAAAAATAATTTATCATGCGCATTCAACGGAGGAGGATTTTCGTAATTCCTTTATCGGTTCGAATCAATTAGCACCATTTGTAAAAAAATATTTAGTCGGATTGTATGAAAAGGCAGATTACTTGATTACACCAACCCCATATTCAAAAAAATTATTGCAAAGTTATGGCATTGATTTACCTATTCAATCGATTTCCAATGGGATCGATTTGGAAAAGTACCAACCAGACTCTGTCAAAGAACAAAAATTCAGGGAGTATTTCAATCTTTCACCTGATCAAAAAGTGATTATTTGTGTAGGACTGTTCTTTGCAAGAAAAGGAATCATTGATTTTGTTGAAATAGCCAAACAATTACCGGAATATACATTCATCTGGTTTGGTCATGTGCCGATGTATTCGATCCCAAGTAATATCCGAAAAATCGTGAAAGAAGATCATCCCGATAATGTCATTTTTCCAGGCTATATTCGAGGAGAGATCATCGAAGGAGCTTACTCAGGAGCGGATTTGTTCTTTTTCCCTTCTTATGAAGAAACGGAAGGTATTGTCGTACTGGAAGCTTTAGCAAGTAAACAAAATGTGTTAGTACGTGATATTCCAGTCTATGATGGTTGGCTTGAAGATCAAAAAAATTGTTATATGGGGCGAAACAATGAAGAGTTTTCACAACTCATTCAAAAAATCATTCAACATGAAGTACCTAGTTTAGTTGAATCTGGCTATCAAACGGCTGAAGAACGAAGTATCAAAAGAATTGGTGAACAACTTCAATCCGTTTATCAACAAGTGCTAAAGGCATCCGATTCTTCAGATGAACAAATGCAAGAATCAAAATAAAGGTAGTTTGGAGGCGAAAAAAGATGAAAATCGGCTTTTTTACCGATACCTATTTTCCACAGGTAAGTGGTGTAGCTACATCGATCAAGACATTAAAAGAAGAACTCGAAAAAATGGGACATGACGTGTATATATTTACGACAACAGATCCCAATGCAGACAAGTTAGAAAAAGATGTAATTCGTATGCCAAGTGTTCCTTTTGTATCATTTAAAGAACGTCGAGTAGTGGTACGAGGAATGTGGTACGCCTATTTAGTGGCAAAAGAATTAGAGTTAGATCTTATCCATACGCACACTGAGTTTGGAGCGGGTGTTCTTGGCAAGATGGTCGCAAAAAAATTAAAGATCCCATCGATTCATACGTATCACACGATGTATGAAGATTACCTGCATTATATTGCAAAAGGGAAAGTGATTCGACAATCCCATGTCAAATACTTATCTCGTCTATTTGTGAACCATACGACAGGTGTGGTTTGCCCAAGTGAGCGTGTGATCGAAACACTGCGAAGCTATGGGGTGACAGCGCCATTACGAGTGATACCAACAGGAATCGATATCGAAAAATTCAAACGTCCAGAAATTACACAAGAACAAATCAACGAATTACGTACCTCATTAGGAGTTAAAGAAAACGGCTTGATGATTTTATCTTTAAGTCGAATCTCTTACGAAAAAAATATCCAAGCGTTGATCCAAGGGTTTCCAGAAGTCATCAAACACTATCCAGATGCACGACTAGTCATAGTCGGAAACGGACCTTATGTTGAGCAACTAAAAGAACTGATCACGTCGCTGGATTTAGCTGATGCGGTTCAATTTACTGGGGAAGTCGATAACAATGACGTCGCGTTCTATTATCGTGCGGCTGATTATTTTGTGTGTGCTTCGACATCAGAAACACAAGGATTGACGTATACAGAAGCAATGGCGGCTGGTACACCATGTGTAGTTGAAGGAAATGATTATTTGAATCGTTTATTTGATCATGCTTCCCTTGGCCGAACATTTGAACGAGATGAAGACTTTGCACCTGCACTTATTGATTATATTGAAAGCAAAGTTGAAAAAGATCCAGAAGTGTTTGAAAAGAAACTTTACGAGATCTCAGCTACTCATTTTGGTCAATCAATGATCGAATTTTATGAAGATATGCTTGTGTATTACAAAGAAGAGATGCGTAAAAAAGAAGAAGAAGCATCCATCGAACGGATTAAAATTAAATTAAATTCTTTCAAAAGATAAAAAAACAGTGAATAATCCTAAAAAAATCCTTGTTTCTAGCGTATACTAGCATAGAAACAAGGATTTTATCGTTTAGGAGGGCAAAAGATGAAAATTGGTTTTATCGGTACAGGAGTTATGGGAAGCGCGATTGTTCGTCATTTACAAAAAGCTGGCCACGAACTGACTGTTTATAATCGTACGAAAGCAAAAGCTGCGCCACTTATGGAAGAAGGGGCAGTATGGGCAGATAGTCCACAAGAAGTAGCTGAGATGAGCCAAGTTATCTTTACAATGGTTGGCTATCCTCAAGATGTGGAAGAAATCTATTATGGTGAGAAAGGCATTTTCCAAGCAGCTATAAATGGAAAAACAGTCATAGATTTATCGACAAGTACGCCAACACTTGCTGAAAAAATTGCAGCAAGCGCACAAGAGCTTGGAGCGGATGCCTTAGATGCCCCTGTATCAGGAGGCGATCTAGGTGCAAAAAATGGCACCTTAACGATCATGGTGGGTGGAAAAGAGAATGTCTACGAGCAAGTATTACCACTATTTCGTGAGTTTGGAACAACATTTACATTACATGGTTCAGCTGGAAAAGGACAACATACAAAAATGGCAAACCAGATCATGATTGCCGGAACAATGACTGGTATGACAGAGATGCTTGTTTATGCACAGAAAGCTGACTTAGACTTAGAAAAATTGATTGCCACGCTTTCAGGCGGTAGTGCGGCAAACTGGTCATTAAGTAATTATGCACCTCGTATTTTACAAGAGAACTATACACCAGGATTTTTTGTCAAACATTTTATCAAAGATTTGAAGATTGCTTTAGCCGAAGCAGAAAAAGTAGGGTTGGACTTACCAGCGACCAAAGAAGCCCGAAAGCTGTATGAGAAGTTAGCAGAAAAGGGTTTTGAGAACGATGGAATACAAGCATTGATCAAGCTTTGGTGGGAAGATGGCAGACAGCCGAAAAAAAAATCCTAAAAAACTAGTTTTTTTGGAGAAAATCAATGCAAGTCGACGATGCTTTTGATACAATATAACAGAACTAAGAAAAGGAGGACCTCCGATGGCACATTCACAATTAGTCGCAATCATTAAACGACTGGAGGCTATGGTCGAATCAGCAGACAATGAGCTGCAAGTTCGTCGTTTTGAAAAAGAGGGCGTAGAAAAATGCACCGTAACTTATGATAAAGCGACAGAAACATTTGAACTAACTGAAACAGACACACATCAACAATACGAATTCGACAATATCGATATCGTTGCGATGGAGATCTATGATTTGATTCAATAAGATTTCGAGCTAGCTAAAAGAGCCTGGGATTCAACCAATGCGTTGGATTCCAGACTCTTTTTTTGTTTCCTGTTCGTCTTTTGCCAGTTTACGTTGGTAGCTGATCAAGATTTGAACAGGATCGATTTCTTCTTGAGACAGTTGTCGCTTGAGTGACAACCTGTTGTCTTTTTCATAATAGAAATGAGGCGCTTGTCCAGGTTCTGTGATCGTTGTATCAGCCACTTGTCCGTAGGAAACCAAGAAATGCTTGATCTTGGTCTCATCGTTAGCTAACGGCATGCTCAATGTGATTCTCGGTGTTCGCAAAAATTTTTTTTGTTCTTGTATCCGACCAGTAAAGTACGTGATCAATTCGATATCTCGTTGCAGAATAGCCGCCTTCTCAAAATTAAGCTGGTTAACAAAATGTAATTGTCGTTTTTTTAAATAGCCTAACAATTTCTTGTTTCTTCCTTGCAATAGACCTTGGATCTCTTTCTTTTTTTGATCAAAGCTCAATGCCTTCATTTCAGGAAGTTGAACTTGTAACGCCAAATGACTGATTTCAGAAAGCCAAGGCATTTGATAGTTTTCTTCGATGATTCGAAGGATACTAGGCATTTTTTTATAAAGACGAAAAGGGCCATAAGTTCTTGCGGTAGGAATATTCGTGAGAAAAAGACCATCGGATTGAATATGTAAATAGTTATAGTTGTCAAAATAATTCATCCGACGATTGTAGATAGGACGATAGTGTTGGATCAATTGACACTCTAATAATAAGGCATCTAGTTCAGTATCAACGACAACAATCTCAAAATCTGCAATCGAACGAACTAAGCGCAAGACTTTTTTCGAGTGTTGTTTATTTTGATGAAAATACGTACTTACGCGATTTTTTAAATTTTTAGCTTTCCCCACATAAATAATTTTTCCATCGCTGTTTTTCATCAAGTAAACACCAGGTAATAAAGGCAGGTTTTTTAATTTCTCTTTTAAGTGCATAAGCGCTCCCCTAATTGAATTTGAACTAAAAAGATTATAACAGATTTAAAAAAATGAACAATAAAAGGGATTATATTTTATAAATAAATTATAGAGATACTTTGATAATCAAAATATTTTTTTATTCTTTTATTTTTAATTTTTAGAGGTTGAAAGGTTGATATTAAAGCATTTTGTCATAAATTTAAAATTAAAAAAAATTAATAATGCAAAAAAATCTAGTTAAAAGGTTGCATTTTGAAAAAAGTTAAGATATAGTTTGAACATCAAAAGATTTGATAATCAAACTAATTTTAGTGGATGGTGGAACATGGAACCTGATTTTAATACAGTAAATGATTATCTCGTTAGTGTCTTCAATGATATTTTGACGATCGAAGAATCCGAATTAAAAAAGTCACAATTCAAAGATCTGTCGATTACAGAGATGCATACGATCGAGGCAATCGGTATGTACAAGAAAAAGACAACTTCAGAAGTAGCCAAAGAACTGTCGATTACTGTTGGGACCTTGACCACTGCTATCAACAAGTTAGTTAGGAAAGGCTACGTTGAGCGTATCCGTAGTGAAGACGACCGACGAGTGGTGAAGCTGGGGTTGACCAAAAAAGGTAAGTTACTTTACCGCGTGCATCAGCATTTCCATCGTGAAATGGTCAAAAACATTATGGATGGTATGGCTACCGACGAACAACAAGCTTTGCTGTCTGCATTGAAAAACTTGCATGATTTCTTGCGAGATTACAAGTGAGGAAGTTTAATGGAACAATTTGGAACGATCACAGCAACGGCAAGTGTCTTACCGGAAAAAATCATCACAAACGATGATCTCTCAAAAATGATGGACACTTCGGATGAATGGATTTCATCCCGTACAGGAATCAAAGAGAGACATTGTGTGACCGAGCAGGAGACTTCCGATTTGTGTTACCTCGTTGCCGAAAAATTACTAAAGAAAAAAAAACTCGATCCAAAGGAACTCGATTTTATTATCGTTGCTACGATGTCGCCTGATTATACATCGCCTTCTGTCGCAACTTTAGTTCAAGGAAGGATCGGCGCAACCAAAGCAATCGCCTTTGATATCAGCGCCGCATGTTCAGGATTTGTTTATGCCTTGAGTGTTGCAGAGAAACTGATTCGCTGTGGCTCAATGAAAGGTTTAGTAATTGGTGGCGAAACATTATCTAAACTGATCGATTGGACGGATCGTTCAACCGCTGTCTTGTTTGGTGATGGTGCTGGTGGGATTTTGTTAGAAGCTGGCTCAGATCAAAAATTATTGAGAGAATCGCTAGCGGCAGATGGTTCGCGTGCGCAATCTCTTACTTCTGGCTATCTACCAAATCAATCGCCTTTATACACGAAAGATTCAGAAGGTTCTTACTATTTAAAAATGGTTGGACGGGATATTTTTGACTTTGCTGTAAGAGACGTCGCGATGAACATCAAGGAACTCATTCAAGACACACCTGTTGATTATCTGCTTTTGCATCAAGCGAACTTACGAATCATCGAAAAGATTGCTCGCAAGGTAAAAATTCCCCAGGAGCAATTCCTAACGAACATGGATAAATATGGCAATACTTCCGCAGCAAGCATCCCGATTCTTTTAGATGAAGCGATAGAAAGCGGAAAAATTACCTTAGGTCAAAAACAAAAAGTGGTATTTACAGGTTATGGTGGAGGATTGACATGGGGAAGTATCCTCATGGAACTATAAACTGATAAAAATAAAAAATATAAAATAAAGAAACAATATCGGAGGAATTATCATATGGTATTCGAAAAAATTCAAGAAATCATTGCGGAAGAATTAGGGAAAGACACAGAAGAAATCAAATTAACGACAAACATCCAAGAAGACCTTGAAGCAGATAGCTTGGATTTATTCCAAATCATCAACGAGATCGAAGATGAATTTGATGTGAAAATCGAAACAGAAGACGGCATCAAAACAGTTCAAGATTTAGTCACTTATGTTGAAAAACAAACTGCATAATCATCAAGATTAGGTTGGGGGCTGGGACATTTTCCGAAAAAGGAATGTCTTAGCCTTTTTTTAAATGAAACAAAAAGCTATCTATCCTGAATATAAATTGGAGACTATGATGAAAACAGCATTTTTATTTAGCGGACAAGGTGCACAATACCAAGGAATGGGTCAAGACCTCTACCATGAACCCATCGTGAAACAGACTTTTGATGAAGCTAGTCAGATCTTAGGCTATGATATGGCGGAGCTTTGTTTTTCAACAAATGAACGTTTGGATCAAACGATCTATACGCAACCAGCTATTTTAACTGTCAGCATTGCGTTCTATCGTTTGCTGAAAGAACATGGGATCACTCCTCAAGCCGTTTTAGGGCTTAGTTTAGGTGAGTATTCTGCTTTAGTAGCCAGTGGTGCGCTCTCCTTTAGTGAAGCAGTCGCATTGGTCGAAAAAAGAGGCACGTTTATGACAGACGCTGCACCTATCGGTAGTGGGAAAATGGTAGCTGTGATGAATGCACCGGTAGATGTTATCGAGAGCTGTTGTAAGCAGGCGGAAGAAATGGGGATCGTTTCCCCTGCAAATTACAATACACCCCAGCAAATCGTCATCGGAGGCGAAGAAAAAGCAGTGGATCAAGCGGTAGCACTATTACAAGAACAAGGGATCAAACGAATGATCCCACTCAATGTAAGTGGCCCTTTCCATACAGCAATCTTAGAACCTGCTGCTAGACAATTAGCGGAGGAACTAAGCAAGATCGTTTTTTCAGAACCTGAAATACCTGTGATCAGCAACACCACGACAGAGATCATGACGAAAGAAAGAATCCTAGGTTTACTTGAACAACAAGTCATGAAACCCGTTCGTTTTTACGAAAGTATCGAAAAACTTAAAGATTTAGGAATCGACCAAGTGGTCGAAGTCGGTCCCGGTAAAGTATTAAGTGGCTTTATGAAAAAAATTGACAAGTCGATCGCCGTTGCACGTGTGGAGAATCAACAAACATTTGAAGAAACAATCAATCGATTGTCATAGGAGGCAAGTTATGGACGTAACTGGAAAAAATGTATTTATTACAGGCAGTACACGAGGAATTGGTGAAGCAATCGCTTTAGCCTTTGCCAAAGCAGGCGCAAACATCTTCTTAAATGGTCGTGGAGAGATCCCAGCCGAAAAAATCAATGCGATCAAAGCGCATGGGGTTGAATGTGTAGGAATCTCAGGTGATATCTCCGATTATGATAAAGCAGGAGAGATGATCAAAGAAGCAGAACAGCAGCTGGGTTCTGTCGATATTTTGGTGAATAATGCGGGAGTTACGAATGATAAACTTGTCTTACGTATGGATGCAGATGATTTCAAAAAATGTTTGGATATCAATCTAACAGGAACTTTCAATATGACACAGCACGTGTTAAAGAAAATGATGAAAAAAAGAGAAGGCGCGATCATCAATCTTTCAAGTGTTTCAGGATTGATCGGTAACTTGGGTCAAGCCAATTATGCAGCAAGTAAAGCAGGAGTTGTCGGTTTTACTAAATCTGTGGCAAGAGAAGTTGCCACACGAGGAATCACATGTAATGTGATTGCTCCGGGGTTTGTCACTACAGATATGACAGATGTATTATCCGAAAAAGTAAGAGAACAAGCAGAAAAACAAATTCCAATGCAACGTTTCGGCCAAGTGGAAGATATTGCGGAAGCCGCATTGTTCTTAGCGAAAAGTTCGTATATCACAGGTCAAGTCATCAATGTTGACGGCGGATTGGTCATGCACGGATAGGGAGGAAAATTTATGAATCGAGTAGTAATTACAGGTTATGGAGTCACTTCACCGATCGGTAATGATGCAGATAGTTTTTTAGCTAGTTTAAAAGCTGGGACGAATGGCATTGCACCGATCACAAAATTTGATGCAACAGATACAGGAATCACTTTAGCAGGTGAAGTAAAAGACTTTCCTTTTGATAAATACTTTGTAAAAAAAGATAGCAAACGCATGGATATGTTTTCGATCTATGGCATTTATGCTGCGATGGAAGCATTGACGATGAGTGGGATCGAAAAAGAAACGATCAACCAAGATCGTTTTGGTGTTATCGTTGGCTCTGGGATTGGTGGTTTACCAACAATCGAAAGCCAAGTCATCCGCATGCACGACAAAGGGGCCAATCGCGTATCACCTATGTTTGTTCCAATGTCGATCGCCAATATGGCAGCTGGTAATATTGCGTTGCGTGTAGGGGCGAAAGGAATTTGTACGTCGATCGTGACCGCTTGTGCCAGTGGAACGAATGCGATTGGTGAAGCATTCCGCAACATCAAACATGGTTATTCCGATATCATCCTTGCAGGTGGAACAGAAGCAACAATCTGTGAAATGGGGATCGCCGGATTTGCGGCATTGACTGCTTTGTCAACATCGACAGATCCTGAACGTGGTTCGATGCCATTTGATGAAGACCGTAATGGTTTTGTCATGGGTGAAGGGGCAGGAGTATTAGTCCTTGAATCACTGGAGCATGCACAAGCTCGTGGCGCAAAAATTTATGGTGAAGTCGTGGGTTACGGCTCAAATTGTGATGCTTACCATATGACAGCTCCAACACCAGATGGTTCTGGTGCGTCAAAAGCAATGAAATTGGCGATGGAAGAAGCCGGGATCGATGCAAAAGAAGTGGGCTATATCAACGCACACGGAACAAGTACACCTGCAAATGATCAAGCAGAAGCTAAAGCGATCCAAATCGCATTAGGAGACTCTTTCAAAGAAACCTATGTCAGCAGTACGAAATCAATGACTGGTCACTTATTAGGTGCTGCAGGTGGGATTGAGGCACTTGCCACTTTGATGGCGTTAGAGCATCAGTTTATTCCACCAAACATCAATGTTGAAAAACAAGATCCTGAAATCGATCTGAACGTTGTGATCAACGAAAGTAAACCAGCTGAACTGTCTTATGCCATGAGTAATTCATTAGGATTTGGTGGACATAATGCTGTACTATGTATGAAACGCTGGGAGGAATAATGTTGAAGATCCATGAAATCAAAGAATTAGTCAGTCAATTTGATCAGTCAACTTTAACAGAATTTGACTTGAAAGACGGACAATTTGAATTATATATGAATAAAAATGAAATGAGTCGGGGAATGGGGCAAACAGTACCAACAACGAGTGCTTCTGAACCACAACCTCAACAAGTTGTACCGGCTTTACCAAAAGAAGAAAGCCATTCTGTTCAACCAGAAGCAGTTGCGCCGACAATTGATGGGACTGAAGTGAAATCACCAATCGTTGGAATCGTCTATCTACAACCATCTCCTGACAAACCAGCATTCAAAAAAGTAGGAGATAAAGTCGCTAAGGGTGAAGTGATCTGTATCATTGAAGCAATGAAATTGATGAACGAAGTAACTAGTGATGTCGATGGTGAGATCGTTGCGATCTTGATCGACAATGAAGAAGTCGTAGAATACGGACAACCACTCTTTATCATCCAACCAAATTAAGCCAAGGAGAACCAGACCTATGAATATACAAGAAATCAAAGAAATCATCCCTCATCGCTATCCGCTGTTGCTGATTGATCGAGTGGAAGAAATTGTCGAAGGCGAACGGATCGTTGCTAAAAAAAATGTGACGATCAATGAACCTTTTTTCCAAGGACATTTTCCAGAAGAACCTGTGATGCCGGGGGTATTGATCGTAGAAGCGATGGCCCAAGCAGGAGCAGTAGCTCTATTATCATTGGAACAGTTCAAAGGAAAAACTGCTTACTTTGGCGGATTAGATAAAGCGAAGTTTCGTAAAAAAGTGACTCCTGGAGATACGTTGATATTAGAAGTGGAAATCACTAAAATCAAGTCTTCTGCAGGAATAGGCAAAGGAATTGCAAAAGTGGACGGCAAAAAAGTTGCTGAAGCTGAATTAACCTTTATGATTGGATAGGTGAGTTATGTTTTCAAAAGTCTTGATAGCAAATCGCGGCGAAATAGCCGTACGGATCATTCGTGCCTGCCGTGAGCTTGGAATCCAAACCGTTGCGGTCTATTCTGAAGCGGATGCGGAGGCATTGCACACACAATTAGCAGACGAAGCCGTCTGCATCGGTCCTGCAAGAGCAACAGATTCCTATTTGAATGTACAAGCAGTTCTAAGTGCGGCCATCGTTACAAAAGCAGAAGCAATCCATCCTGGATTTGGATTCTTATCTGAGAACAGTCGATTTGCTTCGATGTGTGAAGAATGTAATATCGTCTTTATTGGACCTAAAAGCAAAACGATCGATGATATGGGGAATAAAATCAACGCACGTCAGTTGATGCAACAAGCAGATGTTCCTGTGATCCCAGGTAGTGATGGTGTGCTATCGACTGTTGAAGAAGCACTGGAAGTGGCAGAAAAAATTGGCTATCCAGTGATGCTTAAAGCCGCCGCTGGTGGTGGCGGTAAAGGAATCCGCAAAGTCTTGTCAAAAGAAGAATTACCACAACATTTTTCATCCGCCCAACAAGAGGCAGCTGCTGCTTTTGGTAACGATGATATGTATTTGGAAAAAATCATTTATCCCGCAAGACATATTGAAGTGCAAATATTAGGTGATCAATTTGGTCATGTTCTGCATCTAGGTGAACGTGATTGTTCCTTACAACGGAATAATCAAAAAGTCTTAGAAGAATCACCATCTGTTGTGATCTCTGAGGAAAAACGAAATCACTTAGGTGCAGCAGCTGTCAGAGCGGCAAAGGCAGTGAATTATGAAAATGCAGGAACGATCGAATTTTTAATGGATGAATCCGGTGATTGTTATTTTATGGAAATGAACACCCGCATCCAAGTTGAACATCCAGTAACAGAAATGGTCACAAATATCGATCTTGTCAAAAAACAAATCGAGGTTGCGGCCGGACGACCACTAGAGATCCAACAAGAAGATATCATTTTCCAAGGGCATGCGATCGAATGCCGGATCAATGCAGAAAATCCAGCATTTCATTTCGCTCCTTCACCAGGCAAAATCAAGAATTTGTTGCTACCAGCTGGTGGTATGGGATTAAGGGTCGATAGTTCGGTTTATTCAGGTTACACGATTCCCCCTTATTATGATTCAATGATTGCTAAGGTCATCGTACATGGCGATACACGTTTCGATGCGTTGATGAAAATGCAACGGGCATTGAGCGAGATCGTGACAGATGGCGTGATCACGAATGCTGAATTCCAAATGGATCTGATCAGTCACCCTGCAGTGATTGCTGCTGATTACAGTACCGCATTCTTACAAGAAGAGTTTTTACCAAACTGGATTCCCGAGACGGAGATAGGAGACGAATAAGATGACTTTATTCAAAAAGAAAAAATACATTCGAATCAATCCTAATCGAGAAATCAAGCCAACGAATGCACCATCAGTCCCTGACAATATGTGGGCGAAATGCCCAAATTGTAAACATATCATCTACACAAAAGATATCGGGGAAGAAAAAGTATGTCCACACTGTAGTTATAACTTTAGAATCGGCGCATGGCAGCGATTAGCGTTGATCATTGATGAGAAAAGTTTAGAGGAATGGGATACGGATCTCGTTACAAAAGATCCTCTTGATTTCCCTGATTATCAAGAAAAGATCGGCAAGATGCAAGAAAAGACTGGCTTACATGAAGCAGTTCTAACTGGTCAAGCGACTATTAAAGGCATTCCTTTTGCTATTGGTGTCATGGACCCTAATTTTATCATGGGAAGTATGGGCACGATCGTAGGGGAAAAGATCACTCGTTTGTTTGAACGTGCGGCGAGTAAAAAATTACCCGTCGTATTATTCACTGCTTCAGGGGGCGCCCGGATGCAAGAAGGAATTTTCTCTCTCATGCAAATGGCCAAAATCTCCGCAGCGGTCAAACGTCATAGCAATAAACAGCTATTTTATTTGACTGTCTTAACAGATCCGACGACAGGTGGTGTTACCGCCAGCTTTGCGATGGAAGGGGATATCATCTTAGCTGAACCGCAAAGTTTGATCGGCTTTGCTGGCCGCCGAGTGATCGAACAAACGATCAAACAAGAACTACCAGAAGATTTTCAAAAAGCAGAATTTTTACTGGAACATGGCTTTGTGGATCAAATCGTTCCAAGAAGAGAACTCAAGGACACGATCCATCAATTATTAGAATTGCATACGCAGAAAGGATGGATCAACCATGAATAAAACTGCTCATGATATCGTCCAACTGGCGCGGGCAAAAGATCGTTGGACAAGTCTTGATTTTTTTGAAACGATTTTTGAAGGGTTCCAAGAATTTCATGGTGATCGCTTATTTGGTGATGATGAAGCGATTGTCGGAGGCGTAGCAAAATTAGCCGGAAAACCAGTGACCGTCATTGGCATCCAAAAAGGCCGTGACTTGCAAGAAAATATTCGTCGGAATTTTGGCTCTCCTCATCCGGAAGGTTATCGTAAAGCACTGCGTTTAATGAAACAAGCAGAAAAATTCAACCGTCCGGTCATTACGTTGATCAACACTGCGGGTGCCTATTGTGGGATCGGTGCAGAAGAACGTGGTGAAGGGGAAGCGATTGCCCGTAATCTATTAGAAATGTCGGATTTGAAGGTACCAATCATCAGTATTATTATTGGTGAAGGCGGTAGTGGTGGGGCACTAGCCTTAGCATTAGCCGATGAAGTCTGGATGTTAGAACAAACGATCTATGCTGTTTTATCACCAGAAGGCTTTGCTTCGATTCTTTGGAAAGACGGCAGCCGAGCAGCCGAAGCCGCTGAATTGATGAAAGTCGCTGCTGGTGAATTATTAGAGTTAGACGTCATTGATCGAGTGATCCCCGAAACATTCAATGGAGAACCTTTAGGCAAAGAAAAAGTTGCGCGTATGATGCAAAAAGCATTGATCGAAAAACTGACCGAACTTTGTCAGAAACCAACCGAAGAATTGATCGAACAACGCTACCAACGTTTTCGTAAATATTAAGAAGTTTTTTGATTTAAACTGTAGAGAATTGCCTCTACAGTTTTTTCTGATTTATCCTATAAATGGATAAATATTGGTTTATGATTTATATATTTAATGTGTTTATTTGTATGATTTGCTAGTTAAAAGGGGAAATAAAATAGGAATTATATGATTTTTTTAGAAAATATTCTTGTTTCTTTTTGATTGTAAGGGTTAAAATGGAAAAAATTTTATGATATATATTTAACTTAATATAAAAAACTAATTTCATTGAATTTTCTTAGATTTTTAAACTTACACTGATATTTAGTTATTAGAGATTGTATCTTGATGTGTAATTATTTAGGTATTAGATTTTGATTGTTGATTATATAAAAGAAAAATGGAAAATGTTAATTGGAAGAATGATATTAAAGATAGAGATAATTTGAATTTCTGTAACTTAAAAAAATTTAGTAATTTTTCATAGAGTATATATTGAATGTTGTGTTATACACTAAAAATTGAAAAAAACTAGGTTAACGCGTAATTAAATGTACCGTTTTTATTCTTTTAATGAAGTATATCCCACTTATTTACTGTGTAATTATCGCAATACATAAAAATAAACATCTTCTAACCACAAATAACCTGATTTGGTTTATCAAATCGGGCTATTTGTGGTTAGATACTACTATTCAATATATATATGTACAAGCTTTTTGAGATGTCTAAGATAATAGCGAGAAAAAATGAAGTGAAGTTGTCCTTTATTGCAGTTTATTTATTGTTCATTTTTCTCACTAATTAACCAATAGGACAACCACCATTAGAACGTACAGTTCCTTTATATATCACATTCTTCCAGTTGAAAAATCTTTTTCATAAGACCAAGACTGTAAAGTTAATTGTCCGCAATAAATTCCATCATTATAAATCATTGTGTTAGTTAACCCGGCTAACGTAGTAGATCGTCTTGTGTGATAGATGATTTTACTACCTAAAGGTTCTATAGATATTGAGGTATATTCCGCTATTGCTAAGTTTGTGTTTGCATTGTGTCTTTCAGTAAATAAAAATAGACCAGAAATTACTATTGAAGCTATTAAAATTTGTTTGAAATATTTCATTTTAGATCCTCCTCATCAATTGGTGATAATAAGTCATTGTTCAAAATATTTAATTTTGATGGAACTGGAAATGGAACGGAGTTATGATAAAAGTAACCTTCATAATAACCAGTTGTACCATAATGACTTGGTAGTTCACGATATCTGCTTAACCATCCCCTATATGCACCGCTTTGAAAGAAAGCTACTGCGGGAGCGGGGCTACCTGTTTTAATCCATCCTGACGTCCAATATCTAGTCAATATTGCTTTTGAGTCTAAGTTATCTGAATTTGAACCTATTGATTGGATGCTAGAAAATGGTTCTGTATGCTCGATTATTTCTTGGGTCTAGACGATTTGGCTAGGTAACAACATACTGAAAAAAGTAACGCCAACAAAGCAACTAAAAATAACCTTTTTTTTCATATTAAACCTCTTTTTTTTATTTGTTACAATTTTATTATAGTTAGTTTATTATTTCCGATCAAATCATAACTTAGTTATTATTTGATATTTTTTTTGTGTGTGATATTTTTATTAAAAAGGAGTTGATGTTGTGTTTTATAAGTTGTTAAGTAAGTTATTTTATGTTCTTTTTTTGGGAGGTGTAATTTCTTTGTCGCTATTCTTGACTGGCTGCTCTAAATCGAATGAGGACCGATTAAAAAACATCGAAATTGTTCAAGTGACGAATGCTGGGACGCTACAAAACAGAGGAAGTTATACTCTTAAAGAGGGAAATTTAGAGATCATGAAAGAAATCCAACTGGCACAAAGCCTTGATCAAGATCCCGCAGATTTAAAACTCTCAAGCAGTGAAGAACAAGAAATCAAAAGTTTGCTGACACCAGATTTTACATCCGCAGAACAAGACCTAAAAACGAATGAACTTTTTCAAACATTTGTTAAAGAGATCGAACATGTAACAGTCGAAGTCAATCAGGAGAAGAAAACGACAACGTTAGTCGGAAAGGATTATCGAAAAGAATTTTCTTGGGTAGGTGAAAGTGGAAATCGTTTATCTGACTCACATAAGATTGAATATAGTTTTGTGTCAGGGAATGAGGAATAGTTGAGTAAAGGAATAGCCTTAAAAAACGATGCTTCTTGCAAAATGATTATTGAAGTAGAGGAATTTCAGAATAATTTGAACAGAAAGAAGGGGGCACCATCTTTTCCCTGTTCTTTTAATTGATTAAAAATATTTTTCTGTACCGAATCAGGATTTTTGATTTGAAATTTTAAAAGTTGTTGAAACCATAGGTATTTCTTTTTAGTGCTGGATATTGGTACTTAACTATTTAAGTAGGCCATCTGAATAGTTATAGTGTAAGGCGTTCTTGGTGTGTGCATAAACTTGCTAACGTATCTTATCGTCTTGGTATAGCTTTCAGGAAGTTATATTGTCCAGATATTCGCGAAACATCCATTACACAGTAATCGACCATTTCTTTCCCGCATGAAGAATGCCTTGTTACAATTACACTATTATGATAAGTTTAATGTAGTGTATTTGTAACGTAAGTGAGGGGATTAAATGCAAGATAAGCTGAAAGAGTTGTTGCGTATTCGCGATGGAAATTTATCTATGAAGGAAGCTAGAAAATTAGGAATTTCAGCAACTACTGTACAAAGATTGGTGAATCAAGGAATTTTGATGAAAGTTGATCGTGGTTATTATGTAGAGACTGGTCATGGAATCGATGATTTATTTTGTTTTCAGCAACGATTTTCCAGAGGAATATTTTCTCATGAAACGACATTAGATATATATCAACTTTCTACAAACATGCCGAACTTCATTCATTTGACTTTTCCACATGGTTATAATGTGAATCGTTCAATTACGAAAGAGCAACAGTTACAATTTCATTTTGTGAAGAAGGAAGTATACGAGTTAGGGAAAGTGGAGGGCACTTCCTTTCAAGGAAATCCTATTATTATATACGATAAGGAACGAACTCTTTGTGATATTTGGAATCCGAGATATGAAATTGAATATGAAATGAAATTAGAAGCTTTAAAAGAGTACATGAGAGATCCTAGGAGAGACCCAAGTAAATTAAGAGATTATATGACAAAACTACATGTAGAAAAAGAAATGAAATATCATATGCAGAGTTTGTATTGATGGAGAGAAAATATGACCCCTACACAATTTACAGCAAAAACAAGAAATCTTGCAAAAAGTATAGGATTAAATGCACAGTTAGTTCAAAGGCATTTTATGATGGATCGCTTAGTTGAACAAATCTCTGAATCGAAGTATAAAAATGACTTTATTTTGAAAGGTGGTCTTCTATTAGGTTCAAAATATGGAATTGATAGAAGAACAACAATTGATATTGATACGACATTTAGAAATAGTAAATTAACTAAAGAAAAATTGAAGAACATCTTTAAAGAATTAACTAGTAAACCTACGAAAGAGGGAATTGTTTTCTCTGTTCAAGAGATTAAAGAGACAAGGGAAATTGATTTTTATCCTGGGTTTCAAATTAAATTGATTGCTCATTTAGAAAAAATACGTGTCCCATTTAAATTGGATGTAACAACAGGAGATTCTATTTATCCTGAAGTAGATATACATCATCATCAATTGATGTTTGAAGATAAAAAAGTGGAGATTCCAGCTTATCCAACAGAACAGATTATTGCAGAAAAGCTGAGTGCTACATTTAACTTTGGGACAGACAATTCGAGATTGAAAGATTACTACGACCTATTTGCCATCAGAAAACTAGAAAATATTGATATGAAAGAGCTATATAAAAGTGTCCGAAATACATTTACAAAACGTGGAGACAACAAACCGTTATCTTTTTATTATGAAAGGGAAATCGAAAAGATAAAAGGGAGCGGTTATTTGGAAAAACTATGGGACAAATATCGCTCAGTTAATTCTTTTGCGAATTCTATTTCATTTGCAGATACAGTTAACGGAGTTGCTTATCTAATGCAAATTGTAATCAAAATTGAAAATCAAGAAAGAAAACAATAGTTTACAAGAATTGAACAAATCAAGATGACAAACGATATTAATTGTGTGATTTAGCGTAAATCAGCGGAACCAATGAGCTTGGTACAGAGGTGTTTGGCTTTGAGAAACAAAGTAAAATAGACTGAAAATCAAATAAAAAAGCTGAGACTTGGTTCTCAGCTTTTTCATTTCTTCCCTTGAAATATTAAAATAAATATTCTTAATTTGTGATTATTATTCATTTTAAAAGCATAAAAACGAATAAAATTAAATAAATATACAAAAAATAGTTTATTTTTGAAATTTTCATGCTATAATGACAGAACAAAATGAATAAGGGGCGAGACAATGAAAAAGATTTCCGGAATTATTTTATTTTTAGTTACAACATTCGCATTAGGAGCTTGCGGGAATGGGGATGCAGCTGAATCAAACGATCAATTAGCAGCAATCAAGGAAAGTGGTGTATTGAAAGTGGCGACGTCTGCTGATTATGCGCCGTTTGAATTTCATACGATCGTCGATGGGAAAGATCAAATCGTCGGATCGGATATTGATTTAGCTAAAGCCATCGCAGATGAGCTTGGTGTGAAATTGGAGCTCTCAGATATGAGTTTCAACACGGTGTTAGCCTCTTTAAAAGAAGGGAAAGTCGATGTAGCGATCTCAGCGATTTCAGCGACCGCAGAACGAAAAGAACAATTTGACTTCACCGACAACTATTACAATCCGCCACAAGTTCTCGTGATCAATAAAAAAGATAAAAACACGTTCACAAGCATTGATCGCTTGGCAGGTAAAAGCTTAGGGGCGCAAAAAGGCTCGATCCAAGAAGCAGTGATCAACGAACAAATCAAAGAAGCTAAAGTAGTCACGATCGATAAAGTGCCAAATATGGTGATCGAGATCAATCAAGGTTCACTGGATGGCATGGTCGTTGAACAAACGATTGCCGAAGCATATATTGCTCAGAACCCCAACTTGATGATTGCAGATATCCCTTTGGAACAATCAGATGATGAAGCTTTTGCTGTTGCCTTACCAAAAGGGAGTACAGAATTACAAGAAGAGTTGAATAAAATCATCAAAAAATTAAGTGATGAGGGAAAAATCGATGAATTCATCAAAAAAAATCATGAACTAGCTGAACAAACAGCGACAGAATAGAGGGACGCAGTGTGAATTTTTCGTTTTTAGATAAGTACTTACCGTATTTTTTATCCGGCGCGGTCGTTACGATCGTCATTTCGATCTTGACAGTCATCTTTGGTACAATGATTGGCCTAGCCATGGCATTGATGAAGCGCTCAAAGATCAAGCCTTTGAATTGGTTAGCTAATAGTTATATCGAATTACTAAGAGGCACACCGATGTTATTGCAGATCATGATCGGATTC
This sequence comes from Enterococcus mundtii, assembly GCF_013394305.1. Taxonomy (NCBI): domain Bacteria; kingdom Bacillati; phylum Bacillota; class Bacilli; order Lactobacillales; family Enterococcaceae; genus Enterococcus; species Enterococcus mundtii. The sequence goes on from NZ_AP019810.1 coordinate 2,650,220, forward strand.
ATCTTATTGCAACGTTTCTTTCCAGCGGTGGATTGGTCCGTGGGGATTTTAACCATCGACTTAGGGCGTTTGATACCAGGAATCATCGTATTATCACTGAACTCTGGGGCGTATGTTGCTGAGATCATTCGTGGAGGGATTGCGGCTGTTGATATGGGACAAACAGAAGCTTCGTATTCACTAGGCTTACGTCCTATACAGGCGATGCGTTATGTCATTTTCCCACAAGCGTTGAGAAATATCCTGCCACCATTAGGAAATGAGTTTGTCACGTTGATCAAAGATTCTTCTTTACTGACAGTGATCGGTATCAATGAATTGATGGGATCTGCTCAGATCGTTATCTCAAACTCCTATATCCCATTGGAACCTTATTTTATTGCCGCAGGGTTATACTTCGTTATGACCTTTGTAACATCGCGGTTGTTGAGTAGTTGGGAGAAAAAACTCGGAAAAGGGTATCAACGTTAGGAGAGAATGTCGTATGGAAAAATCAATAGTAACGATCAAACAATTAAATAAATCATTTGGGGAAACAGAAGTATTGAAAGGAATTACTACGACTATTTCCGCCGGGGAGGTCGTAGTGATCATCGGCCCTTCAGGTTCAGGGAAAAGTACGTTTCTCCGTTGTTTGAATCTACTCGAATCTCCTACAGCCGGTACGGTGGAGTTTGAGGGAACGGATATCACACATAAGAAACACGATATTTTTAAAACAAGAGAAAAAATGGGGATGGTTTTTCAACAGTTCAATCTATTTCCCAATATGACAGTATTAGAAAATATCACCTTATCACCAATCAAAGTGAAAAAAATGCCTAAGAAAGCAGCCGAGGCGATCGCTTTGGAATTATTGGCAAAAGTTGGTTTGTCAGATAAAGCCACCGCCTATCCTTACTCTTTATCAGGTGGACAGCAGCAACGGATAGCGATTGCCCGAGCGTTGGCAATGCAACCAGACGTCATGTTGTTCGATGAGCCTACTTCGGCACTTGATCCAGAAATGGTGGGTGAAGTACTCTCGGTTATGTTGCAATTGGCACAAGAAGGGATGACGATGGTCATTGTCACTCATGAAATCGGCTTTGCGAAAGAAGTGGGTGATCGAATCATCTTTATGGATCAAGGACAGATCGTGGAAGAGGGGACACCTAGTGAGGTGCTGGAGCGGACGAGCCAGCCTCGGACTATCGATTTTTTGGCCAAAGTATTGTAGTAAAAAATAAGATATAAGAAATGGCGCTCTTTTCCAACATTACCTATGGATAGTGATTTCAGTTCTTTAGGTTTTTCTAAAATTATATGAATGATGTTCCAAAAGTAACTCTTTCAGTAATAAGCAACCAACTCAAGAATATAGAAGAATCTATTTTATGAGCTGATTGCTTATTTTTTGGAGCTGGTTCCTTCTGTTATTACCTCCATTAAAAGGTTTAATGTATAGAGGTAGTTTTTTTTTAGATTTTACAGTATAATATGGGGTTGAGGAGTACATATCGTGCTCCTTCATTTTTTGCAGATGAGGAGACAACATGTTTTCAAATTATAAACCTACATGGATGGTAGAAGCCGTCTATAAAATTACCCCTGCACAACTGAAAAAACTAGGGATCAAAGCCGTCTTGACGGACCTTGATAATACACTGATTGCTTGGAATAATCCAGATGGAACGGAAGAATTGTTCACTTGGATTTTAGAAATGAGAAATGCGGGCATACCAGTAGTCGTTGTTTCTAACAACAACTCAGAACGCGTAGCTCGTGCAGTTAAAAAATTTGAGCTACTTTATGTTGCAAGAGCTTTGAAGCCTTTGCCAGTGGGAATCAATAAAGCAAAAAAAATGTTGGATCTGGCAGATGAAGAAATCATCATGATTGGTGATCAGATCATGACCGATATTCGTGGCGCGAATAGTGCCGGTATCCGTAGTGTCTTAGTTAAACCAATCATTGAAACTGATAGTTGGAAGACGAAATTCAATCGGTTCTGGGAACGTAAGATCATGAGTTATTTAGTAAAGAAACATCCAGATATGGATTGGCGAGGTGGCATTGAATGAACGAAGAATTGCAATGTATCGGTTGTGGCGTGATGATCCAAACTGAACATCCTGATGAATTAGGCTATACACCAAAAGCAGCACTCGAAAAAGGGTTAGCAACAGGGGATGTTTATTGTCAACGTTGTTTCCGTTTGAGACATTATAATGAGATCCAAGATGTATCACTGACAGATGATGATTTCTTGCGATTACTAAATGAATTAGGTCAAAAAGACGCATTGATCGTCAATGTGGTGGATATTTTCGATTTCAACGGTTCACTGATTCCTGGATTACATCGTTTTGTCGGAAAAAATCCAGTTCTTTTGGTTGGGAACAAAGTCGATATTTTACCTAAATCATTAAAAAAATCAAAAATGATCCAATGGATGAATGAGCGTGCCCATGAAGCAGGGCTAAGACCTGTCGAGGTGTTGTTGACAAGCGCAAAAAAAGCACCTGAAATGACAACACTTCTAGAGAAAATCGAAAAATATCGTGAGGGTCGAGATGTGTATATCGTTGGTGTGACGAATGTCGGGAAATCGACATTGATCAATCAGATCATCAAAAATACGGCAGGCGTCCAAGAAGTGATCACGACTTCGCAGTTCCCAGGAACAACGTTAGATAAAATCGAGATCCCATTGGATGATGGCCAATTTTTGATCGATACACCAGGAATTATCCATCGCCATCAAATGGCCCACTATTTAGGCAAAAAAGACTTACGTATCATCGCACCGACGAAGGAAATCAAGCCTAAGGTGTATCAGCTGAATGAAGGTCAAACGCTTTTCCTTGGAGGATTAGCTCGATTCGACTTTATCAGTGGCAAACGAGGTTCATTTATTGCTTATGTATCAAATGATGTCAATTTACATCGGACAAAATTAGAAAAAGCCGATACTTTTTATGAAAAACATGTAGGCGGCTTATTGCAACCACCACGTCCGAATGAAGTCAGTGAATTCCCTGAACTTGTTCGCTTTGAGTTTTCTGTAAAAGAAAAGACAGATATCGTCTTTGCAGGACTAGGCTGGATCACGGTAACGGAACCAGCAGTCATCGCAGGCTGGGCGCCAAAAGGGGTACATGTGTTAAGAAGAAAAGCACTGATTTAAGAAAGAAGGAAAAACATGAGTTTAAGAGGAAAGCAAAAACGATTTTTACGTAGTCAGGCACACCATCTTCAACCGATCTTCCAAATCGGTAAAGGTGGGATCAATGAAGCAATGATCGTCCAAATCGAAGAAGCACTTGAAAAAAGAGAATTGATCAAAGTATCATTGTTGCAAAATACAGATGAGATCGCAGAAGATGTGGCACAAGTATTAGAACAAGCTATCGCATGTGAAGTGGTTCAGATCATCGGACGCGTGCTTGTTTTATACAAAGCATCATCTAAAGAGAAATACCAACGGATATCTAAAGAAGTACATGCAATCTAAGGAGTGACGAAGATGAAATCGCAAGCGAAATCCTTTGTTCGACCTCAAGTATTTCCAAAAGAAATGCCCCATCTTTATGCGAAAAGAAAACAGGTGGGGATCTTGGGCGGAACTTTCAATCCTGTGCATCTAGCCCATCTAGTGATGGCAGAACAAGCAGGACAGAATTTAGGACTAGACCATGTCTGTTTAATGCCTTCCTATCAACCACCTCATGTGGATGAAAAGCCAACTATACCGGCAGAACATCGCTTAAACATGCTGGAACTTGCGATCGAAGACAATCCTTTTCTAACGATTGAAACGATTGAAATCGAACGAGGCGGCAAAAGCTATACGTATGACACGATGAAGGCTTTGACTCAAAATAATCCTGATACGGACTACTATTTTATCATCGGCGGTGATATGGTCGAATATTTACCAAAGTGGTACAAAATCGACGAGTTATTGACAATGGTCCACTTTGTCGGTATCCATCGACGTGGGTATCAAGTGGAAACCCCGTATCCTGTGATCTGGGTCGATGTCCCTGAGATTGATCTAAGTTCGACAAAGATTCGTCAAAAAATTCAACAAGGTTGTTCCGTCCGTTATTTGATCCCAGATAAAGTCTTGGATTATATTCAGAAAGAAGGATTGTATCAACATGAATTATAGTACAGATTATACGGCCTATACTCGAGAAATCTTGATGCAAAAAGTCCAAATGAGAATGAGTGAACAACGCTTCAAACATGTTTTGGGTGTAGAACAAACAGCTGTTGCACTTGCTGAAAGGTATGGTTGCTCGCCAGAAAAAGCGAGTATCGCCGCATTGACACATGATTATGCGAAAGAACGACCAGACGATGAGTTTATCTTATTCATCGAACGTGAGCAACTTGATCCAGAGTTATTAGCTTATGGAAATGCAATTTGGCACGGATTAGTCGGTGCATCATTTGTTGAACGAGAATTAGGCATCACTGATGAGGAGATCTTACAAGCAATCCGTCTCCATACGACAGGAGCTGCTGAGATGTCCTTACTCGATAAAGTCATCTATGTGGCTGACTATATCGAACCAGGACGTTCTTTTCCAGGTGTCAAAGAAGCCCGTGAGATTGCCATGATCGATTTAGATGAAGCAGTTGCATTCGAAACCAAACATACATTAGCACATTTGATTGCGCAAGAGAGCAAAATTTATCCAAAAACAATTGAAACATATAATCATTGGGTGGCAAAATAGCTGACCCATTAGGAGGAAATCATCATCGATAGTAAAGAACAATTAAAAATCGCTGTCCAAGCAGCAGATTCAAAACGTGCAGAAGATATTTTAGCTTTAGACGTCCGTAAAGTGTCGCTATTAGCTGACTACTTTATGATCTGTTCAGCAAACAGTGAACGTCAGATCAATGCCATCGTGGAAGAAATCATTGAAAAAGAAGAAGAAAGCAAATACGAAGTAAAACGCGTAGAAGGAAAAGAAGGCGGCAAATGGATTCTGATCGATCTAGGTGATTTGATCATCCATGTATTCCATGCCCCAGAACGTGGGTTTTATAATTTAGAGAAGTTATGGTCAGATGCGCCACTTGTCGATTTGACTGAATGGTTGGATTAACATGGCCTACGAAACATTTGCCTTTATTTACGATGAAGTCATGGATGACGGGCTTTATGAACAATGGCTCGCATTTTCTAAACGCCATTTGCCTGAAACAACTAAAAACATTCTTGAACTAGCTTGTGGTACAGGAGCATTAGCTGTGGCTTTTGCCAAAGACGGCTACAATGTAACTGGCTTGGATCTATCAGAAGAAATGCTGATGATCGCCAGTCAACGTGCCTATGAAGAAGAAGCATCGGTACAGTTTGTTGAAGGGAATATGTTAGATCTATCAGAGAGTGGGCAATACCAAGCCATCACTTGTTTCTCAGATTCTTTGTGCTATATGCAAAACGATCAAGAAGTACAACAAGTATTCGATGAAGTCTATCAGGCATTGGAAGAAAACGGCCGTTTCTTGTTTGATGTCCATTCCGTTTATCAAATCGATCAAGTATTTCCGGAGTATAGTTATCATTACCAAGGAGACGATTTTGCCTTTCTTTGGGATAGTTATACGGGGAAAGAAAAACATAGCATTGAACATTATTTGACATTCTTTGTCGAATCACAAGAAAAAGACGGTACGTTCACACGTGAAGATGAATTACATCAAGAACGTACGTATCCACTAGAAAACTACTTGCGGATGTTAGAGAATAGCGGATTTGCTAAAGTAGAAGTATTCGCTGATTTTACAGACGAAACACCTAACGAAGAATCCAGACGTTGGTTTTTTGTCGCCCAGAAAGAAGAAGGCGAAATCGACGAACTGTAGCAAACAATAAAAAGGAGAGACGGCTGGATCAAAAAGCTTAGTCTCTTCTTTTTTACTAGGCGAAAGGAGAAAAGCGAATGAAAGTATGTGGCATCATTGTTGAATATAATCCCTTTCACAATGGTCATCTTTATCATGTCCAGCAAGCACGGGAACGAACCGGTGCCGACGTAGTGATTGCGGTGATGAGTGGCAATTTTTTGCAGCGAGGTGAACCGGCGATTTTAGATAAGTGGCAACGTGCAGAAGTAGCCTTGAAAAACGGAGTGGATCTCGTGGTTGAATTACCAATCGAGTGGGCAGTACAATCTGCTGATTATTTTGCTAAAGGAGCAGTTCAACTGTTGCAAAAATTAAACTGTGACTATTTATGTTTTGGAACAGAAGATGAAGCGACCTTCGATTATCAAGCATTTGGTCAATTTGTTTTGCACCATCAGGATCAAATCACCAAAGCATTTCAAGAGTTGCCCGATCAGACAATGAGTTATCCGCAAAAGATGACACAGGTATTCAAGCACGTCTACCCAGAAATCTCACTTGATTTTTCCTCGCCTAATCATATTCTAGGGCTGAGCTATGCAAAAGAAAATGCTACCTATGAACATCCAATGGAACTAGTTCCGATCAACCGTAAAGGGGCTGGTTATCATGATGAAGAGTTACCAAAAGAAACAATAGCCAGTGCCACAGCGATTCGTAAAGCATTAACGGAAAATCGATCGATTTCTGCAACAGTTCCCTCAGAGACAGAGAGATTTTTAAAGACAGAAAGTTTGCAAACTTGGACATCCTATTGGCCCTTGCTAAAATACCGTCTTCTTTCTTCCACCGTTGACTCGTTGCAAAAAATCTACCAGATGACGGAAGGTTTAGAGATCAGGATGTTAGAAGCGGCCAAGACAGCTAATACATTTTACGAGTTTGTCGAACAAGTCAAAACAAAACGCTATACGTGGACGAGGATCCAACGCCTGTCGTGCTACGTGTTATTGAATATCCAAAAAGAAGAGATGAGAGAGCAACAGATGCAAGAATACATCCATGTGTTGGGCTTTACAGCAGCAGGTAGAGCATGTCTCAAAAATAAAAAAGCCTTAGCCCTTTTTGCGAAAATCGGCAAAAAAGAAGCGCAAGTGGCAAAACTACTCGTTCGCAGTGATCAAATCTATCGCTTAGGTGGCGAGGTAGCGGAACAAGTATTTGGGCGAAAACCAGTCTTTATCGAAACGATCGAAGAGAAAAAAAGCTTCACATAAACCTGATTCACAAGTATAATGAAACAGGACGTTTTGTGTGTTCCCGCACGAATCAAAAAGAATCTATCCTATATCAAATCAGAAAGCGAAGTGAAACTATGGGACGTAAATGGGCCAATATCGTAGCTAAAAAAACAGCTAAAGATGCAAACAACAGCCGAGTTTATGCGAAGTTCGGAATTGAAATCTATGCAGCAGCAAAATCAGGTGATCCTGACCCACACGCTAACCAAAAACTACGTTTCGTCATTGAGCGCGCTAAAACTTACAATGTACCAAAACATATCATCGACCGAGCAATTGAAAAAGCAAAAGGTTCAGGGGATGAAACATACTCTGAATTGCGCTATGAAGGATTTGGACCAAATGGCTCAATGGTGATCGTAGACACATTGACCAACAACGTAAACCGCACAGCCGCTGATGTGCGTGCAGCATTCGGTAAAAACGGCGGAAATATGGGTGTCTCTGGGGCAGTATCTTATATGTTCGACAATACCGCGATTTTTGGTTTTGCCGGTGAAGATGCAGATGAGATCTTAGAATACTTGATGGAAAAGGACATCGATGTACGTGATGTCATGGAAGAAGATGGCCAAATCATCGTTTACGGAGAAGTGCCAGATTTCCACAGTATTCAAGAAGCACTAAAAGAAAAAGGCATCACTGACTTTTCAATTGCGGAGATCCAAATGATCCCTCAAAATGAAGTGACATTGACTGGCGAAGACTTGGAACAATTCGAAAAAATGATCGATGTATTAGAAGATCTAGAAGATGTCCAACATGTCTTCCATAATGTTGCTTTAGAAGATTAATCGAATAAAGCGGATAAAAGAGGTCGGAACAGAAGTGTTTAACCTCGAGAAATAAGGCGCCAGCCACGAAAATTGTTTTTCAAATTTTTGTGGCTGGCGCCTTATTTGTGAAGAGATACTTCTGTTCCCGCCGTTTGTTCAGTTTTAAGTGTTACGAGAGGATGAATGTCCAGACACTTTTTTATTTTCCTAAAAAAACAAACAGCTGTTATCCTGCTTAAAAAGCTAATGTCATGTTTTGCTTTCGTACTTTTATTTATACGATTTTTTCGGAGAAGAGAAAATATTGGTGAAGCTAAAAAAGAAGTATAGTCATACGATTTGAAAGAAAGAGAACAAATACAGAGTAGTTAAATTAAAAATCCTGTGTTATTTGTTACAGTTTTTTTGTGATTTATTATCATTTCTATTTCAACCTATGTTATTATTAAAGTATCGTGAGTAAACGAATAGTAATTTGATGTAGGCGGGGAAAGAATAATGGAAGCAAAAATTAATCTAGAGCCTTTCGAACGTATTCTAAGCGGTTACCAAAAAGTAGAAGAGTTGGCAGTCAATATCACCGATTGCTCAAAGCTTGCACAAAAATATGCACCTTATGGGGTAGAAGGCTATCGTTTAGGAAACTATATAGGCACAGGCTATTTGAATCGTTATCTAGAATGTATGGTTGATCGCGCGCCCATGCTGATCTATAAAAAAAAATATTTGATTCCATTGCTTTTTCGACGTTCTGACTCAGCATTTCAGTTGTTTGAAGAAGATTATCGGATGGAAGCTTTCTTTTTATTATTGGACTGGAGTCTGAAGCATCAACCAGAAAAGATATTGATCGAAACAAGTCAAAAAGTAGATACGAAAAAAGAAAAAGTCATTGATACAGCTTATTTGGCTTTTCGTGTATCAGAAATATTAGATAGTGGGGGTTACCCGATCAGTAATTTCCAAACAGTCGAACAATTTATGGATTGGAATCGTATTTATCGTCTGATCGATAACGGAGGGATTGGTCGCCATAGTAAAGTATTTGACCCAGAATATCCCGAAAATATCGAAGAATTGCGAATGATCGTCTCACTTGTTCGTTTGAAATACCCAAACACAGAATTGATGTTATGATCGATAGATGAATAAAAAGAGGCAGAGACAGAAGTGTTTAGCCTCGAGAAATAAGGCGTCATCCACGAAAATTGTTTTTTCAATTTTTGTGGATGACGCCTTATTTTTTGAAGAGGTTACTTCTGTTCTCGCCGTATATTCAGTTTAAAGTGGTGCGAGAGGACTGATTCCCCTGATGCTTTTTATTTTTAATAACGAATCAATCTAAAGCGAGAGACTCATGATTTTCAGTAGCCAATGCTTGTAGAAAAGAAGCGTCTTTCGCTGATGTAAATAGGATCAATTCATGCATGGCACGCGTACACATTGTATATAAGATTTGTTTGTCATGACCAGAATTAAAATGTGCATCATCGACATTCCATAAAAAGACTCGGTCAAATTCTAATCCTTTTGCTAGATAAGCAGGAAGAAGAATAATCGAACGTTTCATAAAATCAGATTCATCAGCAATCAATTGGACTTGATCTTTCAGGGATACAGGCAATTGTTCATAGAGTGCTTCACATTCAGCGATCGTTTTACCAATGATCGCGGTACGCCAATATTTTGCTTGCTCTTTCGTGTCAATGATCGTTTGTTCCAACCAGTTGATTTTGCTTGTAGATGAATCACTTTGGACGATCAACGGTAGGCGACCTTCACGAGCCGTTGTTTCTACAAGATTGTCGTGAGCTAAGAAATGATTGGCAAAATCAGTGATTTGCTTCGTGGAGCGATAGCTCGTCGTCAATTGGAATTGGGTCACTTCTTTCTCTGGGAAAAGCGACTCTAACGAACCAGTGATCGTCTCGTTCCCAAAAAAATTTTGGTTCAGATCCCCACAAAATGTTAGATTGGCAGTTGGATAGATTGATTGCAGCAATGCGACCTGCGAAGGAGCAAAATCTTGCATTTCATCAATAAAAATATACCTTGCCTTTTGTGTGACTGATACAGGATGGATTCGACGCATCAATAGGAAGTACAAGACGGCGTCTTCCTGTGGCAATTCTCTTTTCCGTAAGTTCATTTTGACTTCTTGAAGATGTTCGTTCCAAGAAGTTTCGCTGATTCCATGTGCGGTTAACATCGTTTTAGGAATCGTTTGTAAAAAGTGAAGAAACTGTTTCGGTAAGTTGACGAATTGATAATGTAAAATTCCTCGGTGAACTTTACGGAATCTTTTTTTCACGATTTGATTCGTAAGTTTTTTACGCAATGATTTTTCTTTTTGTTCGGTGTATTCTAAATTTGGATCGGTTGCATATAGTTCTTGAAGTTGTTCTTCAGCAAGCTCTTTGACCCACTTCTGACGGGTTTCATCCTTTTGCAGACCGCCTAATTTTTTCAATAACTTTGTCTGTAATAAAGATAGACGTTGATGCAATGGAAGTAGTTCATTGGTTTCTTGGTACCATTTTCGGATCGCTTCTTTGGATAGGATCGTTCGACCATTGATTTTCATCTCACGGAACAATGGCCCAAAATCAGTGATCGTCTGGATGTAAGTCTCCAGGAGATCAACGAAAGTCAATCCGGATTTCAACGTTTTTATCGGGTCATCAGCACCAGAAAGGAAACCGACTTCTTGTTGTTCTTCTTCAGTCAACTCAAATTCAGGAACTAATTGCTGTAAATAATTTTTGAAGGTTTGTGTCGGAACACCACTTTCACCAAGAGATGGTAAAACAGTGGAGATGTAATCAGAAAACAGATGGTTTGGTGAGAACAATAAGACGTTCTCAGCATCTAGCCATTTCCGATTGTGATAAAGAATGAATGCGATACGTTGAAGTAATGCTGAAGTCTTACCGCTTCCAGCAATTCCTTCGATCAGCATCACTTTACTGTTGGTGTCACGGATAATGGCATTTTGTGCTTTTTGGATCGTCGACACGATGTTTTTCATGTGAGCACTTGATGCGTCATCCAAGATTTCTAATAGAAAATCATCATTGATGACTTCAGATGTATCGACCATGGAGACGATTTTTCCTTCAACGATTTTGAACTGTCGTTTCAAGAGAAGTTCGACGTCGATTTTTTCGACATCTGTTTCATAAAAAGCAGGGCCGATTTCTCCTTCGTAATACAGGTTAGCGATCGGTGCACGCCAGTCGATCACGATGGTTTCTTCTTCTGTATCTCTCAATGAGGCGATGCCAAGATAGAGAGTTTCTTTTTCCGTCTCTTCTTTGAAATCGATACGAGCAAAGTAAGGACTTTCTTTCATTACTTCTAATGTTTGCAGACGTTTTTGCTGAGATTCTAATGTATGGTATTTTAAAAGCAATTCTTGTTCATGTTGGCGGTATTCGACCACTGACTCATAAAAAGACTCGTTGGAGCCGCTACGTATTTTGTGATTAGCTGTTTCTTTTGTGGAGTCATTCATTTTTTCAGTCAAGTCGCTTAATTTGCGATTCAATAGGCGTTGTTCAAGTTGGATCATTTGTGTGGTTTCTTCCACATGCTGTTGTTCTAATTGTCTTTCATTCATTGCATCGTTTACTCCTTCCGCCGTAAATAACGAATTAAAAGTATAGCACAGTTTGACTAAAAAAGGTACACAAGTGAGTTAACTAAAAATAAACGCAAAACTACATGAGAGTGATAGTTGTTTTCATTTAGGGGTTTTTAGTTTAAATGGCTTTAGAGAACAGGTATTCTAAATGTGGAGAAAGGAGCTGAACGAAATGACACATTTTAAAAAATTTGCAATGACACTACTGATTGGAGCGGTGGCCCTCATCAGTGAGTTTATGTTCGACCATCCTCGCCTTGCGTTTATGATCATTGCTATCACCGGTGGCACACTCGCCTTCTTGATGTTTGTCGAAATGATCAAAACACTGCGTTCAGGGAAATATGGGGTCGATATTTTAGCGATTACAGCTATTGTTGCGACATTGCTCGTCAATGAATATTGGGCGAGTTTGATGATTTTGATCATGTTGACAGGTGGCGAAAGTTTGGAAGACTATGCGCAAAAAAAAGCAGGTCAGGAATTGCAATCCCTATTAGATAATACGCCAAGAACTGCCCATAAATTGCAAGGAGATCAACAACTTGATGTTGCGGTAGACACACTTGAGATCGGCGATCATCTGGTGATCAAACCAGGGGAAATCGTTCCAGCTGATGGACGAGTGATCATGGGGGAATCTACTTTTGACGAAGCGTCATTGACTGGAGAAGCAAAACCGATGAGCAAGAAAGTCGGTGATGAATTGATGTCCGGTTCGGTCAATGGGGACTCATCTGTCAAAATGGTGGTTGAGAAACGGGCAGAAGATAGCCAGTATCAATTAATTATCAAACTAGTAGAGGAATCGAAAGAAAAACCCGCACGTTTTGTCCGTCTAGCAGATCGTTATGCTGTTCCCTTTACTTTGATCGCTTACTTGATCGGCGGAATCGCTTGGTGGGCTAGTGGTGATCCTGTACGCTTTGTGCAAGTCTTAGTTGTAGCATCGCCATGTCCATTGATTTTGGCTGCACCTGTTGCTCTAGTAGCGGGAATGAGTCGTTCAAGTAAAAGTGGGATCGTTGTCAAGACTGGTACCGCTGTGGAAAAATTAGCAGAGACTAAAACGATTGCCTTTGATAAGACAGGAACAATCACCAAAGGGATGCTTGAAGTAACTGGTGTCGCTCCCGTTCAAGGGTTTTCAGAAGCGGAATTATTACGTGTGGCGGCGAGTGCGGAACAAGGCTCAGCCCATATCTTGGCCCGTTCCTTAGTTCAAGCAGTTCCCCAATTGTTGCCAGTCACTGATTTGAAAGAAATCTCAGGGCAAGGGATTACCGCTACGGTTGATGGCAGGCAGGTTAAAGTAGGGAATGCACGCTTTATTGATGTTCCAGAAGCTAAAACAGATACAACTGCGATCTATGTGGCGATTGATGAAAAATACGCCGGCACGATCTACTTCTCAGACACAATCCGTCCAGAAGCAAGTAAAACAATCGCTCGCTTGAAAGCTCAAGGCATCACCGACTTACTGATGGTGACTGGGGACGGTCGTACGGTTGCAGAAGCAATTGCCGAGGAAGTTGGCTTGACCGAAGTTCATGCTCGTTGTTTACCACAAGATAAATTAACGATTTTAACTAGTATCCCCAAAGAAAAGCGGCCTGTCACGATGGTAGGAGATGGTGTCAATGATGCTCCTGCCTTGACTGTCGCAGATGTAGGCATCGCCATGGGCGCACATGGCTCAACTGCTGCAAGTGAAAGCGCAGATGTCGTCATTTTGAAAGATGATTTAGAACGAGTAGCAGAAGCAGTGATGATTTCTAGAGAAACGATGAAAGTAGCGAAACAATCTGTTTTGATTGGGATTTTTGTCTGTGTCTTTTTGATGCTCGTTGCCAGTACAGGAGTCATTCCAGCATTGTTTGGCGCGATGCTTCAAGAAGTGGTTGATACAGTTTCCATTTTAAGTGCGTTACGTGCAAAAAAATCAGCGAAACAACAACCACATGCCATGATCACACAAAATTAAAGGCAAAATGATAAAAGAGACTTTTCAGCAAAATCTTTTTGCGGTATGATGCAAAGAGAGAAGCAATAGTTGATCAATACAAAAGTGAACGATGAAAGGAAGTTGAAAACATGCCATTCGTACATGTTGAATTAGTCGAAGGACGTAGCCCAGAACAATTAGAAAACATGATGAAAGATATCACCGAGGCGGTCCATAAAAATACGCAAGCACCAAAAGAACACATTCATGTAATTATCAACGAAATGAAAAAAGGCACGTATGGTGTCAATGGTGAATGGAAAAATAAGTGAATTCGAGACTTGATTTTTTGAAATAATAGTGGTTAAATAAACACATAGATGATTGATGAGAAAGACAACTGAATTTGAGAGTCTTCGATAAGAGAGGAAAAGCTAGGCTGAAACTTTTCCAGGAGAAAACCAAAGGATGACCACTTTCGAAACCTTTGTTGAAACAGAGGCGGTCGTACCGTTATCACGCTTGAGGAATACGCATGTCGTATTCAAAATTAGGTGGAACCACGAATTTTTCGTCCTAGTATCTGTACAGATACTAGGACTTTTTTTATTGGTGGCGAAGCTAAAAACGGAAATTTAAAGGAGGAACCCCTATGATAAAAATGACATTTCCTGATGGTGCAGTCAAAGAGTTTGCGCCAGGGATCACCACTGCAGAAATTGCAGAAAGTATTTCTAAAAGTTTAGCCAAAAAAGCCTTAGCTGGAAAAGTGAATGGCGAACTGATCGACTTGAACCGCGGGATCGAAGAGGATGGCTCAATCGAGATTGTGACACCTGATCATGAAGACGCACTTGCTTTGATTCGTCATTCAAGTGCTCATTTGATGGCACAAGCCATGCGCCGTTTATATCCAAATATCCACTTTGGTGTAGGACCAGCAATCGATTCAGGATTTTACTACGATACTGATAACGGTGAGAGCCAAGTCAGTGCCGAAGACCTACCAGCGATCGAAGCAGAAATGATGGCGATCGTCAAAGAAAATTTGCCGATCGAACGTCGTGTGTTATCAAAACAAGAAGCATTAGAAATCTTTGCAAGTGACCCTTACAAAGTGGAACTGATCAGCGAATTACCAGAAGACGAAGTCATCACTGCCTACCAACAAGGAGAATTCATCGATTTATGCCGTGGGCCACATGTCCCATCAACTGGTCGTATCCAAGTCTTCAAATTATTATCTGTGGCAGGAGCTTACTGGCGTGGAAATTCAAATAACCAAATGATGCAACGTGTTTATGGAACAGCATTTTTTGATAAAAAAGCGTTAAAAGCGTTTATCCAAATGCGTGAAGAAGCAAAAGAAAGAGACCATCGCAAACTAGGAAAAGAGCTAGAATTATTCATGGTAGCTCCTGAAGTTGGCTCTGGTTTACCTTTCTGGTTACCAAAAGGTGCAACAATCCGTCGTACGATCGAACGATACATCGTAGACAAAGAAATCAGCTTAGGCTATCAACATGTGTATACACCGATCATGGGGGACGTAGAGTTATACAAAACTTCAGGTCACTGGGATCATTACCAAGAAGATATGTTCCCACCAATGGATATGGGAGATGGCGAGATGCTCGTGCTACGCCCAATGAACTGCCCACATCATATGATGGTCTACAAAAATACAATCCATTCTTACCGTGAGTTACCGATCCGTATCGCTGAACTTGGTATGATGCACCGTTATGAAAAATCAGGTGCGTTGTCTGGATTACAACGTGTACGTGAAATGACATTGAATGACGGACACACATTCGTTCGTCCTGATCAGATCAAAGATGAATTCAAACGTACGTTGGAGTTGATGGTCGCAGTTTACGCTGATTTCAATATTACAGACTATCGCTTCCGTTTAAGTTACCGTGATCCAAACAACACAGACAAATATTTTGACGATGATGCCATGTGGGAAAAAGCACAGATCATGTTAAAAGCTGCGATGGATGAAATGGAACTTGACTATTTCGAAGCAGAAGGAGAAGCAGCCTTCTATGGACCAAAATTAGATGTCCAAGTTAAAACAGCATTGGGAACAGAAGAAACATTATCAACGATCCAATTAGACTTCTTATTACCAGAACGCTTTGATTTAACTTATGTAGGAGAAGATGGCGAAAATAATCATCGCCCAGTCGTTATCCACCGAGGCATCGTTTCAACAATGGAACGCTTTGTGGCATACTTGACAGAAGTATACAAAGGCGCATTCCCAACTTGGTTGGCACCGATCCAAGCAACGATCATCCCAGTTTCAGTTGATGCTCATTCAGATTACGCTTATGAAATCAAAGAACGTCTACAAATGAAAGGCTTGCGTGTAGAAGTCGACGATCGCAATGAAAAAATGGGTTATAAGATCCGTGCCTCACAAACGCAAAAAATCCCATACCAAATCGTAGTTGGGGATAAAGAAGTGGCAGATGCAACAGTCAATATCCGCCGATATGGTAGTAAAGAAACTGCTGTAGAGGACTTGAATATCTTTGTCGATGCAATGGCAGAAGAGGTTCATAATTACAGCCGTTAAGACGAGTTAGCAAGAGAACCAACGCCTAATTTAATAAAAACAGGAAGGACAACAAAGAATTGTTCCTTCCTGTTTTTTTATGGGGCACTCATTACACACGTCAAAACGCTAGATCGTGCTAAAATAAATGTATTAGATAAATAAGGGGGAACGTAGAGAATGTATCAACCAATCCAACCTCATCATCTGTTTCATCAAGCATATGAAGAAAAAATACATTATAAAGAAACGGTTCTCCCAGTCTTAGCAGATGTCTTGGTGTGTATGTGGGAGTCTATTTCATTTGACTTTAGCGGTACGGTCACCGACGTGATCATCGCCGACGGTTGCATTGATTTGATTGTCAATGTTTTGGAGCAATCTGTTTTCTATACTGGTTCAAGTAAAACGGACTTCAACTTTCTCTCAAGTTTTCCCGAACACTATATTGGTTTTCGCTTAAAGCCAGGTGCTTTTTCTGCTTTCACTGGTCGAGAGGCAACAGCAGCGATGGATCAAGTGTTGTTCATTGAAGAAGTAGATGTTGGGTTTGATACAACCCATCTTTTTGCGCTCACGATTGAAGAAATGAAAGAATCGCTGATCAGCGATTTATCCGGATTAGCCAAATGTATCTCTTCGACGGAATACATTCAGTTATTTGAAAAACTATATATAAAAAAATTAGCTTCCCCACAAGCATTATACGAATATACGAGACTTAGTCCAAGGCATGTCCAACGGCTATTCAAAAAGCATTACGGTCTCACCCCACAATTGGCTCTATCGACCATAAAATTTCATCATAGTTTGACCATTTTATTAAAACAACCTGCTGATCGAAGGGAGCTTATTGGAAATTATTATGACCAGTCCCATTTTATCAATGAGTTCAAAAAAAATATTGGCCTCACACCCATTGAGTTTGTTAAGTTGAGTGAGCAGCGAAAAATGTCGCTTCTATCCAATACGTTACTAACCTAAGTTGCTACAATAAAACTAACTTAAAAAAGGAGTGGTCGATAGATGAACTTTAATCAGGCAAAAATTGGATTGTTGATTCAAAAAGATTATGGGGAATGTTATGATTTTTAGACAAAAAAATTAGGATTGGTTCCTACATGGGGAAATCGAAAAGGTCCGTATACGTCATTTGCTATGGCAAAAGGAGAACCTAACTGTTTTGATATGACGTCAGCAAAAGAAATGTCTTTGGTCAAAGGGTATATACAGTCTGCTAAAAATGGAATATCTGATACAGTGGTGATAATATTACCTACGAAGGATATCCAAAAGGACTATGCGAAGTTAACCGCAAATGGTGTCACTTTTTTAGGTGACCCTCAGAAAATAGAGGCTTGGGGAGGATTTACCAGTGCCTACTTTAGAGACCCAGAAGGCAATTTGTTTGAACTGAATGATGGGTATTAGTTTCTTTTTGGATGTTGCTTCTTTCTTTTTTTTTGTTTTTAATAGCTGATTCTGTGAAACTCCATAAATGATAAGTCAAAAGAAACCAAGATAAGGGTGTGACATGTTGCCACTTATACCTTGGCTTCTTTTTTTAGCGATTGATTTTTAGGAATAACAGTAATCGGTTGAGCAGGCAGAGAACAAAGGATATTCTCTATTTTCTTGTTTAGTATGAGAATTGTTTGCCTTTGAGTATGATATAATGACATAGACATTTAGAAAAAGGGATGTGTATGAGATGAGCGTAGTGAGTCGCATTGAAAGTATGATGAATGACTATTCTTCTGCCGAAAGAAAACTAGCAGATTATATCGTAACACATGTAGAAAAAATACCAACGATGACAGCCAATGAGTTAGCAGAAGCGGCGGGCCTGAGCGCTCCCACAGTTGTTCGTTTCTCCAAAAAACTTGGCTTTCAAAGTTTAACGGATTTTAAAATCACTATTTCCACCGAATTACAAGCAGGTATCGTGGAAGGATTCAGCGATATTGAACCAAATGAATCATTTTATTCAATCAAACATAAATTAGGGAATAATGCGCAAGTAGCGATCAAAGAAACCGTGGATATTTTAGAAGAGGAGATGATCCAACGTGTCGTTGAGCGTCTGGAAGAAGCACAAACAGTTTATCTATATGGTGTGGGCGCATCTTCTTTAGTCGTTGAGGATATCCTCCAAAAATGGTCTCGTGTAGGAAAACCAATCATTTTTGAAAAAGACATCCACGTCTTATTGCCACAATTAGTGAGTAATGAAACAAAAAAAGTGCTATGGCTTGTCTCTAACTCAGGAAACAGCAAAGAAGTGGTGATGATCGGACAGTTAGCCAAAGAAATGGGAATCGATATTATCGCATTGACTCAATTTGGAAATAACCGATTAAGTAAATTGGCCGATGTCGTTGTCCAGACATCAAGACCAAAAGAAATCACGAACCGAAGTGCAGCAACTAACTCATTATTGGCTCAATTTGCAACGATTGATATCATTTTTTATCTTTATATGGCAAAGAATGAAAAATTAACCGAGAAAGTCACTCAAACCAAAGAAGTGATCAAAAATTATGTCAAACAAAAATGAAATAACAGATGATAGTTTTCCACAATGTCATATTTGTTTCCATTGTTTCACAGTAAAAGAAAACTTTATTTTCAAAAATAACCATATTTTTTAAAGTTTTTAGAATCCATTTGTGTGACACATTACTTGTTTGTGAAACAAACTAGTCTTTTTTGGGTCGAGAATTAAAGAATTTCTTGCGGATCAGGATTTTACTTTTTAATTTTGTTTTTTTTAGGTACAATGGAGCCTATAAGTAGGCGAAAAAGAAGGAATGATGAAAAGTTTTATGAAAAAAAATACAAATAATTCTTGGTTAGATCGAATAAAAAAAGGAACACAAGAACCAAAAAATAAAACGTTTCGACGGTCACATGTTCCCTTTCGTTTAAATTTCCTTTTTTTCATTATATTTACGTTGTTCGTGTCATTGATTGCTCGATTAGGTTATTTGCAGATCGTAAACAGTGAGGAACTAGAAGCAAAAGTCAAATCATCTTCGTCTCTAACGGTACAAGTAAGTTCACCCCGAGGCATGATCTACGATGCCACCGGGAAAGCTTTGGTGACAAACCAAGCCAACCAAGCAATCACGTTCACGAGAGGCAGAAATATGACAGCGGAGGATTTGCTGAAAACAGCAAATACCTTGACACAGTTGATCGATATGCCAGTGGATGAAAATTTGACTACACGTGACAAGAAGGATTTTTGGTTAGCAGATCCCAATCATTTGAAAGCTGCGACTGAACGCCTATCGGCAAAAGAAAAAAGCTTGAGTACGAGTGAGCAATACCAAGCAACTGTAGATAAAGTGACAGATGAGGAAATCAATTTCAATGAGGAACAATTGAAAGCAGCAACGATTTTTAAACGAATGAATAATGCGTATGAACTGAATACAGTTTTCATCAAAAATTCTGGTGTTACAGATCAAGAATTGGCGATCGTGGCAGAACATGCATCAGACCTGCCAGGTGTTTCAACAGGAACTGACTGGGTACGCCAGTATAATGCGGCGGATTCCATAAAGAGTATTCTAGGAAGCGTAACATCAGAAAAACAAGGCTTACCTGCCGATCAAGTGGAAGAATTCTTGGCAAAAGGCTACTCACGTAATGACCGAGTAGGCCAAAGCTATTTAGAAAAACAATATGAAGATGTCTTGCAAGGCACAAAGACACAATATGAAATCACTTTAGATAACAATGGAAATGTCATCCAACAAAAAGAATTGTATGCAGGAGAAAAAGGATCGAATTTGATGTTATCGATCAATGCAGAGTTCCAAGCGAAGGTCGAAGAGATTCTTAGAAACAATTATCAAAAATTAGTCGATAATGGAAAAGCCCAATACTCACCAGGTGCGTATGTAGTCGCGATGAATCCTCAAACAGGTGAAGTATTAGCGATGACGGGTTTCAGCCATGAGCAAGGCTCAAAAGAGTTGACTGAAAATGCCCTTGGTACGATCACGAATGCCTTTGTTCCAGGATCTGTTGTAAAGGCAGGTACGTTAGCCGCCGGTTGGCAAAGTGGCGTGATCAGCGGTAATCAAGTATTAGTAGATGAACCGATTCGATTACAAGGCTCTTCAGAAAAAAGCTCCGTCTTCAATCGTACTGGATCTGTACCTTTGGATGTGGTCCAAGCGTTAGAGCTTTCATCAAATACCTATATGATCAAAGTAGCGTTGAAGATGCTAGGGTTAGAGTACGTACCAAATATGGGCTTACCTAGTCTAAGTGAAGAGGCACAAGCGTATGAACAATTGCGTGACGGCTTTAAACAATTTGGACTTGGAACAGTCACAGGGATCGATTTACCAAATGAGTCTGCGGGGATCTCACACTCTGTTGAATACATGAAGAAATTCAATGCAGACAACGGACAAGACTGGTTCACACCAGGAAACTTTACTGACTTGGCATTTGGCCAGTTCGATACGTATACCCCGATCCAGTTAGCGCAATATGCAGCAACAGTAGCAAACGGTGGAAAAAGAATCCAACCACGCATTGTCAAAGGCATTTACGGGAACGACGAGAATGGTAACTTAGGTGAAGTGAAAAAAGAGATGGAACCAGTTGTCGAAAATACAGTAGACGTGTCTCCTGAAGAGATGGCCCTTTTACGTGAAGGATTCCATCAAGTAGTCCATGGAACAAATAACTACACGACTGCTCGATCATTAGCAGATGCAAAAATGGATCTTTCTGCTAAAACAGGGACAGCCGAAACAGTCGCTGAAGGTCATCCCGATATCGTAACAGTCAATAGTAATATTGTGGCTTACGGACCAACAGAAAATCCTGAGATTGCGGTAAGTGTTGTCTTACCAAACCTGCTAGATGAAAAAGACCATATGAATTCGGTCATAGCCAAAGAAATCATGAATGCTTATTACGATATGTTCATGGCAAACAGATAACAGAGGTCAGAGCCGAAGTATTTAGCCTCAAGAAATAAGGCGCCATCCACGAAGATTTTGTGGATGGCGCCTTATTTTCGAAGAGCTTACTTCTGCTCCCTCTGTTTATTTGGTTTTAAGTGGTGCGAGAGGACGAATGCCCCAGACGGATTTTTTATAATGAAAGTAATTTTTCAAGGTAATTCGCCAAACCGTCTTCTTCATTTGTTTGTTCAGTGACATCGTTGGCTACGCCTTTTAGTTGCTCAGTCCCATTAGCCATTGCCACACCCCAGCCCGCATATTCAAGAAGTTCTAAGTCATTGTGTTCATCACCAAAAGCAATCACATCTTTTTGTTCGATCGATAGATAATTCGCTACTTGATGGATTCCTTTCGCTTTTTCGATCCCTTTTGAAACAATCTCTAGTATCGCCATTGGTCCACCCCAAGTCCTTACATCGACATGCTTCCCAAATTGACGTGTTAGTTCGGCAGAAACTTGTTCAGCATATTGTTTTTCTGTACGTACCAATAAGGACGTAGGGTTAGTTGTTAGATTTCGTGGAGACAGTAGGTTTTCTGGTTTAGGATTTGGTGAAGCAAAGAATTTTGCGTCAAAAAAATCAAAAGTATCGATAAAGAAAGTGTCGCGATTCTCCGCAGCAATAAAATCTAGATTCAATTGATTTTTTTGCGCTAAGATCTCAAAAACAATCTCTTTATTGATCAATGTTTCTTGTTCTCCAGCCCATTGTTGGTTTGGGATATGCACAAGCGCACCGTTAAAGTTGACCATCGGTGTTGTCAATTCTAACTGTTGATAATATTGATAACTCATTCGATAAGGACGTCCGGTTGCAATACTGACATGATGGCCAGCATCAATGGCTTTTCTCAATGTCTCTTGGGTTTTAGAAGTAATGATCGACTCAGGATTCAAAGTTGTTCCATCCAAGTCGATCGCAATCAATTTTTTGTTCAATGCTGTCATTCCTTTCAAACAACGATTTGTTTCAGTCTAGCATATTTCAATGAATAAACAAGGTACAGATCTTTCTGAAAAATAAATGCTTTAAAGCAAAAATAGAAAAGAATCAAACCAAATTGAGTTAAACACGAACATTAAAATATAAAAATGACATTTCATAAAATTTTGTGTTGAAAAACGAATGAAATGTCTATATAATCTATAAATGTTCGACGGAAAATTATATTTGGATTTATTTTTACATATTATATAGTCCGTTAGAAAAAATCAGGGAGTGGAAATTTTTATGGAAAAGTTTTTCCAACTAAAGAAAAATAATACAAATGTACCAACAGAAATAATGGCTGGTGTAACAACGTTTTTTGCCATGAGTTATATATTATTTGTTAATCCGACGATCTTGTCAGCTGCTGGCATGCCATTTCAGGCAGTCTTTTTAGCGACGATCATTGCTTCGATCATCGGTACTTTAGTTATGGGATTATTTGCTAATGTGCCTTATGCACAAGCCCCAGGAATGGGTTTGAATGCTTTCTTCACATTTACAGTTGTTTTTGGGTTAGGTTATTCTTGGCAAGAAGCATTAGCCATGGTCTTTATTTGTGGGTTGATTAATGTATTTATTACAGTAACAAATATTCGGAAAATGATCATCCATGCTATTCCTGAGAGTTTACAACATGCAATCGGCGGTGGTATTGGGATTTTTGTTGCATACGTTGGGATCAAAAATGCTGGATTTTTGTCTTTCTCTGCAGATCAATCAGCGATAACTAGTTCTGTGGTTGATAATGGTCAAGTGACGAATGTGACGATCAACGGTGGTATCGTTCCAGAACTTGCAAACTTTAATAATGCGCCGATCCTACTAGCTGTCATTGGATTAGTTTTGACATCGATCTTAGTTGTTAAAAATGTTCGTGGTGCAATCTTGATCGGTATCGTAGTAACAACGATCATCGGGATCTTGATGGGTGTTGTTGATCTAGGAACGATCGATTGGGAACAAAATTCTTTAGGCAATTCAATCAATGAACTAGGCACGACGTTTGGTGCAGCATTTGGTGCGGAAGGGATGCAATCTTTATTCAGCGATAGCTCTAAGATCCCACAAGTCCTGATGACGATCATTGCCTTTAGTTTATCCGATACATTTGATACGATCGGTACGTTCATCGGTACTGGACGGCGTACAGGTATTTTCTCTAAAGAAGATGAGGAAGCTTTGGAAGATGGACGAGGATTCAAAACTAAAATGGATAAAGCGTTGTTCGCTGACGCAATCGCAACATCGATCGGTGCGATTTTCGGAACATCGAATACAACGACTTATGTCGAATCAGCAGCCGGTATTGGCGCTGGTGGTCGTACAGGTTTGACTTCAGTTGTCGTAGCCGCATTATTTGCTTTAAGTAGCTTATTTTCTCCACTGATCGCTATTGTACCGGCACAAGCAACTGCACCAGCATTGATCTTAGTTGGTGTGATGATGATGGCTTCGTTTGCTGATATCAATTGGTTAGATATGGAAGAAGCATTACCTGCCTTTTTTGCTTCGATCTTCATGGGATTAGCTTACAGCATCTCTTACGGAATCGCTGCTGGTTTTATCTTCTACACGATCATGAAAGTGATCAAAGGCAAAACAAACGAGATTTCAATTGCTTTATGGGTTGTTGATATTTTATTCATTCTCAACTTCGTCATTTTAGCAATCATTTAAAAGACATTTTTAATTAGGAGTGAAGAGTAGGCTAACTCTTTGCTCCTATTTTATTTGGTCTATGTCTTCTTTGACAAAAATGAATGATACTGGCACATACGTTGCACACACGTACAAAAATAGGTATGATAATAGAGACGAAAGAAGGGTGATAGATGAAGGTTCAATGGAGAAAAAATTTATTCGTAGCTTGGATAGGCTGCTTTTTTACTGGTTCAAGTATCAGTTTAGTCATGCCGTTCATTCCAGTTTACGTCGAACAACTAGGTACACCTAAGGATCAAATTGAATTATTTTCAGGATTAGCGATTTCAGTAACAGCCTTTGCTGCGGCGATCGTTGCGCCTATTTGGGGAAATCTAGCCGATCGAAAAGGACGGAAAATGATGATGATCCGGGCAGCAGCAGGTATGACGATCACTATGGGATCACTAGCTTTTGTCCCAAATGCTTATTGGCTTTTAGTCATGCGTTTCTTTAATGGGATTTTATCTGGATACATACCTAATGCGACAGCGATGATTGCTTCACAAGCGCCTAAAGAGAAAAGTGGATGGGCGTTAGGCACGCTTTCTACTGGGGCAGTGGCAGGGACGCTGATTGGTCCGTCAATGGGAGGCGCTTTGGCGCAATGGTTCGGAATGGAAAATGTTTTTTTGATTACTGGAGGGTTATTACTGATCACCACGATCTTAACGATTTTCATGGTAAAAGAAGATTTCCAACCGGTAGAGAAAAAAGATATGATCAGTACCAAAGAAGTTTTTGCTAAAATGGATCACTTTTCTGTGTTAGTCGGTTTATTTGTTACTACTCTGATCTTACAGTTAGGGATCACCACGATCAGTCCAATCTTGACATTGTACATTCGGGAATTGAGTGGTGACACATCAAATATCTTATTTGTTAGTGGATTGATTGTTTCAGTATCAGGTGTTTCAGCAGTATTTTCTTCTCCAAGACTGGGGAAATTAGGGGATAAGATCGGAAATCAGAAGGTGCTGTTAGCAGGTTTGGTACTTTCGTTTTGTTGTTACTTACCAATGGCATTTGTGACTACGCCCTTACAATTAGGGATCTTACGTTTTATATTAGGTTTTTCGACAGGTGCGTTGATGCCATCGATCAATACATTGATCAGCAAGATCACACCAGAAGAAGGTGTCAGTCGAGTATACAGCTATAACCAAATGTTTACGAACTTTGGTCAAGTACTAGGACCGATGTTAGGTTCGACAGTCGCTCATGCGTACAATTATAGTACAGTGTTTATTGTGACTAGTCTCTTTGTTCTGACGAATATTCTTTTATCACTATTTAATTTTAGAAAAGTACTTCATCAAAAACTATGATCAAGAAAAAAACAGATTGGAGTATTTCTCCAATCTGTTCGGCTTTTATGAATGTGAAGCGGACGAAGTTTCTTTTTTAGGTGTTGCAACAGCGCTGATCAAAATGACGATCAATCCTGCAACCAATGAAATAATAGTCGTCATGGTAAAATCATATGGGCTACTAGACAATGCACCACCGATATAGCCAACCACTTGACCTAAAATGACTGCCCAAAATAATGTGACGATATATCGCATATCAAACACCTCTTTTCTAAGTTCAGTTTACCAGATTTTTTTTGAATGTAAAGGGAGAAACAGGCATTCAACGTCAGTGGATAGTATAAAAAGTATAGATCGTTCATCGGATGGGAAAAGCATGATGAAAGACGAATACACGTAACCAGTCATACAAGATAACGAGCTGATGTTACGAATATTCCCCTAAAAAGAAAGTGAATGGAAAAGGTGGTATGTAAAAATGTTTCTTCCACAACTTTATACGATCACCTCGTATTCTTTGTTGCAAAGTACGATTCGCATAAACGAATACGTTCGAGAAGCAAAGAAACTAGGCTATCAGACATTAGCGATCACAGATAAGGATGTGCTATCTGGGGCAGCGGAATTTTACCGCATCTGTATGAGTGAAAAAATACAACCAATTATTGGACTGAACTTGACCTACCAGTTTCAAGAACGTCATTATGAGTTACTACTCTACGCAAAAGATAGGATCGGCTACCAACAATTGATCAAGCTCTCAAGCAAGAAAATGATCCGAGAAAAAATCGAGCTTCACGAGATCGATGAACTCGATCATTTGCTTGTCGTTTTACCAACCAAAAAATCGATTGCTGATGACTACGGTGTGTCAGCATTATTTGATAGCCATTGGCAAAGTTTGCAAGAAAAAATAGCATCTTCTCATCTTTATGTAGGTGTCACAGAAGAAACGCCTCTAGAAGCTCCAGAATGGCTAGCTTATTTACGAGCAAATCAATTTCAAATTTGTGCAGTACATCCGATTGCTAGTTTGCACCAAGAGGAACTTTTTTCTTTGGAAACAATGAAACATCTGCGTGAAGGAACGCAACTCTCTTTTGATGAAGTGCGACAAACGACTCGTGATTCATCCACAGGTTTTTTACTTCCCGAAGCAGAATTACGACAAAGATTCATAAACGCAGGATTGGAAGAAGCGTTGAACAATGCGCAGCAATTAGCTAAAACAGTAACTTTTGAATTTCAGTTCCATCAGAAATTACTACCACATTATCCGGTACCAGAAAATCGAAGTGCAGGAGAGTATTTACAGGAACTTTGTCAGAAGCAATTAGGTAAGCGTGTAGAAAAGATCACTGCAGCTTATCAAGAGCGCTTAGATTATGAACTGTCAGTGATCCACCAGATGGGATTTGATGATTATTTCTTGATCGTTTGGGATGTCATGGCTTTTGCTCATAAAAACAACATCGTTACTGGTGCTGGTCGTGGTTCAGCTGCGGGGTCATTAGTCGCCTATGTGTTGGAGATCACAGATGTAGATCCATTGGAGTACGACTTGCTATTTGAACGTTTTTTGAATCCAGAACGATACACGATGCCAGATATCGATCTAGACATTCCTGATAATCGCAGAGAAGAAGTGCTGATTTATGTTCGTGAGAAATATGGTCAATACCATATGGCACAAATCGCCACGTTTGGGACCATGGCAGCTAAAATGGTACTAAGAGACGTGGCACGTGTCTTTGGCCTTTCACAAAGCGAAGCAAATCGTTGGTCTAAAGCGATTCCTAATCAATTGAAAATGACGTTGAATGAGGCTTATCGAACTTCTAACAAGCTGGTTGAATTAGTACAAGCGAGTGAAAAAAATCAATTGTTGTTCCATACTGCAAAAATACTTGAAGGTTTGCCAAGACACGTTTCTACTCATGCAGCTGGTGTCGTTTTAAGTGATAAGAATCTACTAGAGTTAGTTCCTTTACAAAAAGGATCAGATGAAGCATATTTGACTCAGTATACAATGAATGATGTCGAAGCTATTGGGTTGTTAAAAATGGATTTTCTTGGATTAAGAAATCTGTCTATTATCGATTACACAGTGAAAGCAATCAAACGTGTCGAAAACAAAGATATCGAACTAAAAGAAATACCATTAGATGATCCTAAAACTTTACAGCTTTTCCAACGTGGCGAAACAACAGGGGTCTTTCAATTCGAATCTGCCGGGATTCGGAATGTCTTGCGAAGATTAGGACCAGAAAACATTGAAGATATTGCCGCTGTCAACGCCTTGTATCGTCCTGGGCCAATGCAAAATATCGATACATTTATCGCTCGTAAGAAAGGGAAGGAAAGAATCCATTATCCCGACGATTCACTACAACCGATGTTGAAAAATACGTATGGCGTCATTGTGTATCAGGAACAAATTATGCAGATTGCTTCAACCATGGCTGGATTTTCTCTTGGACAAGCGGATATTTTGAGGCGAGCAATCAGTAAAAAGAAAAAAGACGTGATTGATCAAGAAAGAGATCATTTTGTTCAAGGTGCCAACCAACAAGGGTACAGTAAGGAAAAGGCCAATGAAGTGTACGAATATATCGAACGCTTTGCTAACTATGGGTTCAATCGTTCCCACGCGTTTGCTTACTCCTTTGTTGGCTTTCAAATGGCCTATCTCAAAGTTCATCACCCTGGTGCATTTTTTATGAGTTTGATGAATTCCGTCCGTCACAACACGGCAAAGTTAAAAGAGTATATTGCTGAGGCAAAAAAGTATAAAATAAAGCTGACCCCTCCATCCATCAATCAAAGTTTTTATGGTTTTGAGCTGACGGATAAAGGAACCATTCGTTTTGGATTGACAGCAATCAAAGGTGTTCGTCGAGATTTTGATGAGGAGATCATTCGTGAACGAAAAGAAAATGGGCCATTCCGTTCGGTTGATCAGTTTCTGATTCGTATCAATAAACGTTGGCTCAAATTGGAGTTGCTACAAACGTTAGTTGCATCAGGTGTTTTTGATGAATTAGTAGGAAACCGCAGACAGTTGATGTTGGATCTGGAAGGTAAGATCCAAAACATCTTATATAGTGGTGGTAGTTTAGACCTTTTAGATATCATGGCTTTAAAAGAGGAAGAAGTCGCAGATTATAGCCTCGAAGAGAAGCTTCAATTAGAAGAAGAGCATTTAGGTGTCTATTTATCTGGTCATCCGACAGAAGGGTATGAGCGACTTAAATTAGCAAAAAAAGTCCATTTAGTCACAGAAATCGTCCCTAAACAAGCTACAAATGTTTTAGTGATGGTCAAAGAGGTAAGAGAGATCCGTACGAAAAAAGGAGCGTTGATGGCTTTTGTCAGCGGAACAGATAGTAGTGGAGAAATAGCTATTACTGTTTTTCCAGAGCTGTACCGACAAGCGCGTCCATTATTCAAAGAAAATCAAGTGATTTTCGTGCAAGGACGTTCAGAAATCAGTAAATACAATCAAGAATTGCAGCTGATTGCAGAAGTAGTCGCTGATCC
Source organism: Enterococcus mundtii (assembly GCF_013394305.1). Lineage (NCBI taxonomy): Bacteria > Bacillati > Bacillota > Bacilli > Lactobacillales > Enterococcaceae > Enterococcus > Enterococcus mundtii. The sequence goes on from NZ_AP019810.1 coordinate 2,678,841, forward strand.
TGAAGAATTGCAACAGCAGTATCCAGAACAAACGTGTTATTTGAGAATCAGAGAAGAGGCAGATCAACCAGATACGATGAAACAACTGCAAGAATTGTTCAAAAAATTCCCAGGATATATTCCTGTTGTGATGTATCATGAAAAAGACCAACGAAAAGTTGTGTTATCTGAAGCCTTTTGGCTCGATGGTTCAGACAGTCTCAAGAAGCAATTAGCTTACCTTTTAAAAGAAGAAAATGTTGTTTTCAAATAACTTACGGTAAAAGATACTATTTGCTTTCATTTTTTTTCATTTTTTTATCAGGAAATCAAGACAAGTGAGCAAAATAATGTTAGAATGTTAGTCGTGGTTAATACAAAGAAGGTTATAAACCTAAGTCTTGCTTAGGATAAAGTAATTTAATGAGGTGAAGATGAATATGAAACGCATCGGAATTTTGACTAGTGGTGGAGATGCTCCTGGGATGAATGCAGCAGTTCGTGCAGTCGTTCGTAAAGGTATATATGAAGGATTGGAAGTTTACGGGATCAATTATGGTTTTGCTGGACTAGTTGCCGGAGATATCCGTCGATTAGATGTTGCAGATGTCGGTGATAAGATCCAACGCGGAGGTACATTCTTATACTCTGCACGTTATCCTGAATTTGCAACAGAAGAAGGACAATTAAAAGGAATCGAACAATTGAAAAAATTCGGTATCGAAGGTCTTGTTGTGATCGGTGGCGATGGTTCTTACCATGGCGCGATGGCTTTGACTAAACGTGGTTTCCCAGCAGTGGGTGTACCAGGTACGATCGATAACGATATTCCAGGAACTGATTTTACGATCGGTTTTGATACAGCAATCAACACAGTATTAGAATCAATCGACCGTATCCGTGATACAGCAACTTCGCACGTTCGTACATTCGTGATCGAAGTGATGGGACGTAATGCTGGAGATATCGCTTTATGGTCAGGTGTTGCTGGTGGAGCGGATGAGATCATCATTCCTGAGCATGATTTTGATATGGCAGTTGTTGCCAAAAAAATCCAAGATGGCCGCGATCGTGGCAAAAAACATTGCTTGATCATTTTGGCAGAAGGCGTAATGGGCGGAAACGAATTTGCAGAAAAATTGTCAGAATATGGCGATTATCATACACGTGTATCGATCTTAGGACACGTTGTACGTGGTGGTTCACCAACTGCACGCGACCGTGTATTAGCAAGTAAATTTGGTGCACATGCTGTTGAACTATTGCAACAAGGTAAAGGTGGTTTGTGTATCGGTATTCGCGACAACGATATCGTTGAGGCTGATATCATCGACACACTAGAAAATAACAAACACCAACCAGATTTATCATTATATGACTTGAACAACTCACTTTCTTTCTAATAAAGAAAAGTAGTCAGATAAATCAATAGATATATATGGGAGTGGGAAGCAGGTCTTCCCAATATCTAACAGATATTTAAGCTTTGAATGGCTTTAAATAAACAATTTGAATGGGAGAGTTTTGTAAAATGAAAAAAACGAAAATCGTTAGTACATTAGGACCAGCCAGTAATTCAGTAGAAACTATTTCTAAATTGATTGAATCTGGAGCAAATGTCTTCCGCTTCAACTTTTCACATGGTGACCATGAAGAACAATTATCACGTATGGTAATGGTTCGCGAAGCAGTGAAGAAAACTGGTAAAGATGTTGGCATCCTTTTAGATACAAAAGGTGCAGAAATCCGTACAACAGTTCAAGGCACAACTGAAGAAGATTTTGGCCGTGCAGGCTACATCAAATTTGAAGTTGGCGACAAAACACGCATCTCAATGGACCCTGAACATGTAGGTTCAAAAGAAAAAATCGCAGTAACTTATCCAGGTCTTTTTGAAGACGTTCATGTAGGTGGACATATCTTATTCGATGATGGTTTGATCGACATGGAAATCATTGAAAAAGATGAAGCAACGCGTGAATTAGTAGTAGAAGTGAAAAATGCAGGTATGCTGGGATCACGTAAAGGTGTTAACGCACCAGGCGTTTCAATCAGCTTACCAGGTATTACACCAAAAGATGCAGACGATATCCGCTTCGGACTAGATAACGACATCGACTTCATCGCTGCAAGTTTTGTTCGTAAAGCACAAGACGTATTAGATATTCGTGAAATTTTAGAAGAAAAAGACATGACACATGTTCAAATCTTCCCTAAAATCGAATCTCAAGAAGGTATCGACAACATTGATGAAATCATCAAAGTTTCTGATGGTATCATGATTGCTCGTGGAGACATGGGTGTTGAGATCCCTGCTGAATTAGTACCAATGGTTCAAAAACGTATCATCAAAAAATGTAACGCTGCGGGTATCCCAGTAATCACTGCAACACAAATGTTAGAATCAATGCAAGAAAACCCACGTCCAACACGTGCGGAAGCATCTGACGTTGCCAATGCAGTATTTGACGGAACAGACGCAACAATGTTATCAGGTGAATCAGCAAATGGTGACTATCCTGTTGAAGCTGTTGCAACAATGGCTCGTATCGACCAACAAGCTGAATTAGCATTAGCAGAATTAGGTTCATTCCAATTAAATGAATTTGACAAAACTGATGTAACAGAAACAATCGGTCTATCAGTGGCACGTGCTGCGAAAAACTTAGGCGTAAAAACAATCGTTGCTGCAACTGAATCTGGTTATACAGCAAAAATGATCTCTAAATACCGTCCAGATGCTGATATCTTAGCTGTCACATTTGACGAACGCACAAAACGTGGTTTGATGCTTAACTGGGGTGTATATCCAACAGTTGCAGAAAAACCAACAACAACAGACGAAATGTTTGAATTAGCTGCGAAAAAAGCAGTCGAATTAGGTTTCGCTTCAGAAGGTGACTTGATCTTGATCACTGCTGGTGTACCAGTTGGTGAACGTGGAACAACAAACGTAATGAAGATTCAAATGATTGGTTCAAAATTGCTTGAAGCACAAGGAATCGGTCAACAATCTGTTGTAGCGAACGCTGTAGTTGCTTCATCAGCAGCAGAAGCAATCAAAAAAGCAAAAGATGGTATGGTATTAGTTGTTCCTTCAACTGACAAAGAATTCATGCCTGCAATCGAAAAAGCAGCAGCAGTAGTTGTTGAAGAAGGCGGTTTGACTTCACATGCAGCAGTTGTGGGAATTGCACAAGATATTCCTGTAATCGTTGGTGCGAAAGATGCAACTTCAACGATCAAAGATGGTGAATTGATCACTGTTGACGCTCGTCGTGGTATCGTTTATCGCGGAGAAACAACAGCTATCTAATTGAAATCAAAATCAAAAAGAGTGTTGAGAGAAATCTCAGCACTCTTTTTTTGTTTTTTATTGTGTGTGAGTTGAGCAAGTCATTTTTGGGTTTTCATAAATTCATGGATGACTTCGATCACGTTTTCATGTAAAACCGTTGGTAACTGCTGTGCACGAGTGGCTAATGAAATCAAAAAACGTGGTTGAGCAGTATCTGCTAAAGGAATAGCTACGAGATTATCTTCAGGATGAATCGCGATCTCGGTGAGAAAGCCAATCCCGATATTTTCTCGGATCATGCTTTTCAAAATAGTTAAGTCATTACTCTGATAAACGATCTTAGGTACAATATGCGTTTGCTTAGAAAGCTTTGTAAACGCAGCAGGATGGACGTAGTGTTCATTTAATAAAACAAATTGATCGTTGACTAGCTCCTTAAAAGAAACGCTTGTACGATCTGCTAGAGGGTGTGAAGGGGACACAACGATCATGAAGCATTTATCCAACAATGGCTCGACTTCTAGCTTTTGATCAACGATCGGTTGCGTTGATCCAAGAATCGCAAGATCAATCCGCCCTTGATGAATCATGCCATAGAGATCACGAGAACCTCCGTCGATGATATCGATTTGACCCATTAATTGATGCTTGATAAAATAGCTCGATAATTTTGGGAAATATTCATTGCCAATGATAGGTGGCATACCAAAGCGCAATTTTTTCTTTTGTAGCTGAGCAATCTCTGCCTTAGCAAGTGTAATTTCTTGTAAGACGGATTGTGCATGGATCAATAATTGCTTACCAGCAGGAGTGATAATCAATTCATGATGGGAACGATCTCTTGTAATCAGTGTGGCACCAATTTCTTTTTCTAGGCGTTGTAAGGCATAAGTAATCGTCGGTTGACTGACCTCAAAAAACTTAGCCACCTTAGTAAAGTTTTTTTGTTTGACGATTTGAACATAGTATTCAAGATCTCTTGTATTCATGAATCGATTCGCTCCCTTGACATATAAATAATGTTTATTGTAATCGATAATTTTGACTATAACAAACCTAAAAGACTACACTTAAAAAAGAAATAAGTAATCTGCTAGGCTAGTGGCACGCGAATCGTCTTTTAGATTAAAACAAAAAATAGAAGAAGCAACATGTTTGAGCAGTGCTGGCTCATATCTACAAAGAGATTGCTTCACTAAATGGTTACTGAGGAGATGGAAGAAATGGTATTTTTTCAATCAATTGAAAGTGTGATCAGTATAATCTTGATGATTGGATTAGGCTATGTACTAAAAAGCTTGGGGTGGTTTGATGAACAGTTTGGGGGAAGTATCTCTTCCTTGATCACTAAAGTAGCTTTACCCGCCTCGATTTTTGTTTCAGTTATGAAGAATTTAACTAAAAGCAGTTTGATTGAACTATCTGGAAGTTTGATATATCCGATCGCTGCAGTGATCATTTCCTACTTGATTGCTTATGTACTAACAAAATTACTCAAGATACAACCAGGTAGACGGGGGATTTTTATGAATGCAGTAGTGAATGCCAATACGATATTTATTGGCTTGCCACTCAATATTGCCCTTTTTGGCGAAGCCTCTTTACCTTACTTTTTAATTTATTATGTGACAAATACCGTATCGACCTGGGCATTTGGTGTGTTTTTGATCGCTAATGATGACCCGACAAAAGATCGAACAGAAAAGAAAACGAAGCTGAATTGGAAAAAGCTTTTGCCAGCGCCTTTATTAGGTTTTATCCTTGCGCTTTTCTTCTTGGTGTTAGAGATCCCTGTACCTGATTTTGTCAATTCAACACTAAATTATGTAGGCGGGATCGTGACGCCATTATCATTGATCTATATCGGAATTGTTTTATACGATGCAGGGTTGAAAAGTATTCGATTTGATCGGGATACGATCGTGGCTTTGATCGGTCGATTTATCTTAGCACCAGCTATATTGATTGGACTGATGGTAATAGGTAAATATGCCTTTGGTGCAGAACTAGCCCCTCTACTGAAACAAACGTTGATCGTACAGTCAGCTACACCTATGCTAGCTGTCTTACCAATCCTTGCAAATGAAGCACACGGTGATGTGAAGTATGCAACGAATCTTGTCACGACGAGTACCTTACTATTTGTGTTCGTTGTACCTATTTTAATGCAATTGATCCAATACATTTGATATCTGATCAAACGGTGATAGCTAGCGACAAAGTAAACGCAGAGCGAATAAATCTCACGTAGATGAGAAAAACGCTCTGTGTTTTTTTATGAAGTGTAAGGTGTCAAGAAAATTTCATTGACAACCGACTTTTTGCCCTGTATAATAGCTTTTGTTGCTTAGGAGTGATGAAACTATGAAATGGTCTTTATTGGAATTGAGAAAATACCAAGAGACACCGTTAACTTTTCATGAGACCCTTGACGTAAAAAAGGCTCTTATGAAGCGAGACGATTCAATTTTAGATGTTGCGCCTGTGGAAGTCGAAGGTCTAGTCTCAGTAGATAACAAAGGCTATCTCGTTCATTACACTGCGCAGACGACACTGACTGTTCCGTCCACTCGTTCATTGACACCAGTTGAATTACCAATCAAACTGTCTGTAGATGAATTGTTTATGACGATGGAGCAATACCAACGTAGAGATGTACAGTTACCTTCAGAAGAGATCCTCTTAATCGAAGGAACGCATCTAGATGTGACAGAGTCGATCGAAGACAACATTTTATTGGCGATTCCGATGCGTGTACTCACAGAAGAAGAAGAGCATTCCACTGAATTACCGAAAGGGAACGATTGGGAAGTGCTATCCGAAGAAGAGTACGAAAAACGCAAAACGGAAGAAGCTGAGACAAAAGTAGATCCTCGTCTTGCAAAACTATCAGAATTTTTTGATTCAGCATCAGAAGAAGATGATAACGCGTAAGATTGGAATATATTGTATCAAATATTGATACGAGACTTTACAAGGAGGTGTAGCAAAATGGCAGTACCAGCTAGAAGAACATCGAAAGCTAAAAAAGCAAAACGTCGTACTCATTACAAATTGACAATCAAAGGATTGAACGAATGTCCAAACTGTGGTGAAATGAAAAAAAGCCATCACGTATGTGCAAGTTGTGGTTACTACGATGGTAAGGACGTAATGTCTAAAGAAGCTTAATACATTTTATTTAGAAAATGTAAAACCTCAAGGCTAACCATGGAGCCTTGAGGTTTATTTTTTTGATTCTGAAATAACAATTGTATTCGGAATGATAAGAAGTAAGAAACATCACCGATTCGTACTTATTTGGTTTGCAAGTAAGCTATGTTAAGCTATAATTAGAGAGATTAGGGAGAACATCCCATATGTAGGAGGAGTTTATATGTCAAAACAACAAATCGGCGTTGTCGGAATGGCCGTCATGGGTAAAAATCTAGCCCTTAACATTGAAAGCCGCGGCTACTCTGTTGCACTATTCAACCGTACAGGAGCAAAAACAACAGATGTGGTAGAAGAACATCCAGACAAAAACTTCAAAGCAACATACACGATCGAAGAATTTGTTGATTCAATCGAAAAACCACGTCGTATTCTTTTGATGGTCAAAGCAGGACCAGCAACAGATGCAACGATCCAAGAATTATTACCACATTTAGACAAAGGTGATATTTTGATCGATGGCGGGAATACCTTCTTCCAAGATACGATTCGTCGAAATGAAGAATTAGCCAACTCTGGTATCAATTTTATCGGGACTGGTGTTTCAGGTGGAGAAGAAGGTGCGTTGAAAGGACCTTCGATCATGCCTGGTGGACAAAAAGAAGCGTATGAATTAGTTGCACCGATCCTTGAACAAATTTCTGCAAAAGCAGAAGACGGCACCCCTTGTGTAACTTACATTGGTCCAAATGGTGCAGGTCATTATGTCAAAATGGTCCACAATGGGATCGAGTATGGTGATATGCAACTGATTGCTGAATCTTATGACTTGATGAAAAATATTTTAGGTTTATCTGTCGATGAGATGGCTGATATCTTCAAAGAATGGAACGAAGGTGAATTAGATAGCTACTTGATCGAAATCACTGCGGACATTTTGACACGTAAAGACGATGAAGGTACAGGTCAACCGATCGTAGACGTGATCCTTGATGCTGCAGGGAATAAAGGAACAGGGAAATGGACAAGTCAAAGTGCTTTAGACCTTGGTGTGCCACTTCCATTGATCACAGAGTCTGTCTTTGCCCGTTATATCTCTGCATACAAAGATGAACGTTTACAAGCAAGCAAAATCTTGACACATACGAATGATTTTGAATTCAACGGCGATAAAAAAGAATTTATCGAAAAAATTCGTGAAGCGTTATACTTCAGCAAAATCATGAGCTATGCACAAGGGTTTGCACAGCTACGTGTCGCATCGAAAGACTATGGCTGGGATTTACCATTCGGTGAAATTGCAAAAATCTGGCGTGCCGGCTGTATCATCCGTGCTCGTTTCTTACAAAAAATCACTGATGCCTACGAAAACAATCCTGACATTGAAAATCTATTATTGGATGACTACTTTGTTGAGATCACTAAGAAATACCAACAAGCCGTGCGAGAAGTTGTTGCGTTAGCTGTTCAAGCAGGCGTACCGGTACCAACATTCTCTTCAGCGATTGCTTACTTTGATTCATACAGAGCCGAACGTTTGCCTGCAAATATCATCCAAGCACAACGTGATTATTTTGGCGCACACACGTATGAACGTGTTGACAAAGAAGGAATCTTCCATTACTCATGGTATAACGAAGATTAATCAGCTTCTTTATTCTTCAACATGCTAAACAAATAAGTAATAAATGAAAGAGCTGAGGTCATTTTATAGAGGGCGACTTCAGCTCTTTTTTAAAATAGTATTCCATGATAAAATGATTATAGATTTTAAATTAACTATTGGTATAATAATGGAGTTTAGAAGCCTAGGAGAGAAAGGACAAAATTGAATGAGTAATATTCTAATCATTGAAGATGAGAAAAACTTAGCCCGATTTGTCGAGTTAGAATTAAAACATGAAGGGTATAATGCTGAAGTACATTACAATGGACGAACAGGTCTGGATGCTGCTTTGAATAATGAGTGGGATGCAATTTTATTAGACTTGATGTTACCTGAATTGAACGGACTTGAAGTTTGTCGTCGCGTACGCCAAGCGAAAAATACACCAATTATCATGATGACTGCGAGAGATTCTGTCATTGATAGAGTTTCTGGTTTAGATCATGGTGCAGATGATTACATCGTCAAACCATTTGCAATCGAAGAATTGTTAGCGCGTCTACGTGCTTTATTACGCCGCATCGACATCGAAGGAGACAAAAATGTGGCAAAACAAACAACGATCACTTATCGCGACTTAACGATCGAAAAAGAAAATAGAGTCGTACGTCGTGGCAATGAAGTCATTGAATTAACGAAGCGTGAATATGAACTATTACTTACTTTGATGGAAAATGTCAACGTGGTACTTGCACGGGATGTTTTATTAAACAAAGTTTGGGGCTACGAAACCGAAGTGGAAACAAACGTAGTGGATGTGTATATTCGTTATCTCCGTAATAAAATCGACGTTCCTGGTGAGGAAAGCTATATTCAAACAGTACGTGGGACTGGTTACGTGATGCGCTCGTGAGCAATTACAATCAAACCGAAAAAAGAGAACTTAAAGGTCCATCCTTGACGATCAAGTGGGCCTTTGCAAGTTCTTTCTTCATATTTGTCGTCTTTACGATTTTTGCAGTGATCACCTATAAATCATCGATCAATCTGATCGTAGCTAAGGAAAGAGCAAATGTCGAACATACCATTTCTGAAGCGGCTTCTCGTTTATCAAATTCAGATGAGGAGTTGACATTGATCAATGCCTATCGAAACTTGACGAACGCTGACCAAACCGGTGGTACTGGAGATGATACTGCTGTCATTGAAGGGAACTTGATGAAAATCGACTCCTTTATTTCCGAACTTGGTCAAGCATCGATGGATCTGTATGTTTACGATCTGGATGAAAAATTGATTTTTAAAACACACGAAAAAAGTCGTTCATTGATCCAAACGACCAGGAAGATCCCAACGATCGTTACTTTAGACGGGAAAACTGGCTTTTTATCGATCCAACCTATTTATTCTAAACAAACAAGAGAAAAAATCGGCTATACTCAAACGTTTTATGAACTTTCATCTTTCTATGATATAAGAAATAATCTTTTGTTGACTTTGATCGTGCTAGAGATCGTCTCCTTGATACTAAGTAGTATCTTAGGTTTCTTCCTATCTTCCTACTTCTTAAAACCGTTAAAAGTATTACGAGATACGATGGATACGATCCGTAAAGATCCACAATCAGATATCCATATGCCAGAGATTGATACAGATGATGAGTTAGCAGACCTTGCTGAGATCTTCAATGAAATGCTAGATCGTATGCGTCTGTATATCGAACAACAAGAACAATTTGTGGAAGATGTATCACATGAATTAAGAACACCTGTAGCAATTATTGAAGGGCATCTCAGCTTATTGAATCGCTGGGGAAAGATGATCCCGAAATTTTAGAAGAATCCCTAACTGCAAGTATGCAAGAAATCAGTCGGATGAAAAGCTTAGTACAAGAAATGCTAGATCTATCACGTGCAGAGCAAGTGGATGTTTATTATGCCAACGAAACGACGAATGCAAAAGAAGTGACTTACCAAGTATTCAATAATTTTAAATTACTTTATCCTGATTATGTTATTACACTGGATGATGACTTACCTAAAGAAGTAACACTACAAATTTTTAGAAATCATTTTGAACAATTGATTATCATCATTTTAGATAATGCGGTAAAGTATTCAACGACAAGAAAAGAAGTCCATATCTCCATTTCATCCACGCTTAGCGAATTTGAGATCGCGATCCAAGATTTTGGTGAGGGAATACCTGAAGAGGACTTGAAGAAAATATTTAATCGTTTTTATCGTGTAGATAAAGCAAGAGCACGAACAAAAGGTGGAAATGGCTTAGGATTGTCGATTGCCAAACAACTTGTAGAAAGCTATAAAGGAAGAATATTAGCAGAGAGTGTAGTAGGGCAAGGGACGATTTTTAGAATTTTTGTACCAATTGTACGAACAGAAGACAAGTAAAGTGATGACTTTGCTTGTTTTTTTTTTATGGGTTTATCGACAAACTTCCCTAGGCTATTGATTTCTAAGAAGTTCTTACGTAGCTTTCCCCTTAAAAAGAGACGAACTTTAATTGAGAAATACTAGAATAATACAATTAAATAACATCAAAAAACTGTTGATTTTTAAACATCTTCTACGAATATTCGGCTTTGAAAATAATCGTTGAAAAAAGCATTTTTTCTATTGCAATTTTTTTAAGTCCTTGATATATTATTATTTGTTCTGACAAAGCAGTAAGAAACGTCATGATAAATTGTTGAATTTAAATGTTGACGAGGTTTTGATGCTGTGTTATAATAACGAAGTCGTTAAAAATAAGGCGATAAAAACCTTAATATACCAACAAAAAAGTTGTTGACAAATAACAACTGAGATGATATATTAATGAAGTCGCCAAGAAACAACGACAAACAACTTTCTAAGTTAAGAAAGAAAAACTTGTTGACAACTTCTTAAAGAAATGTTAAGATATAAAAGTTGTTAAATAAGAAAGAATAGACCTTTGAAAACTGAACAAAGTAAGACAAACCAAATGTGTAGGGCGTCTTGATTCAATTCAAGACAACAAACATTTTTAACAAGCAAGCAATATGCTAGCAAACAAATTGAGCTTAACAAATGAACTATATGATGTTCGAAAGTAAATTTCGAACTACAGTTCCACATCAGCTTTCGCTGTGAGGAACTAGCATATTATGAGAGTTTGATCCTGGCTCAGGACGAACGCTGGCGGCGTGCCTAATACATGCAAGTCGAACGCTTCTTTTCCCACCGGAGCTTGCTCCACCGGGAAAAGAGGAGTGGCGAACGGGTGAGTAACACGTGGGTAACCTGCCCATCAGAAGGGGATAACACTTGGAAACAGGTGCTAATACCGTATAACAATCGAAACCGCATGGTTTCGTTTTGAAAGGCGCTTTACGGTGCCGCTGATGGATGGACCCGCGGTGCATTAGCTAGTTGGTGAGGTAACGGCTCACCAAGGCCACGATGCATAGCCGACCTGAGAGGGTGATCGGCCACATTGGGACTGAGACACGGCCCAAACTCCTACGGGAGGCAGCAGTAGGGAATCTTCGGCAATGGACGGAAGTCTGACCGAGCAACGCCGCGTGAGTGAAGAAGGTTTTCGGATCGTAAAACTCTGTTGTTAGAGAAGAACAAGGGTGAGAGTAACTGTTCACCCCTTGACGGTATCTAACCAGAAAGCCACGGCTAACTACGTGCCAGCAGCCGCGGTAATACGTAGGTGGCAAGCGTTGTCCGGATTTATTGGGCGTAAAGCGAGCGCAGGCGGTTTCTTAAGTCTGATGTGAAAGCCCCCGGCTCAACCGGGGAGGGTCATTGGAAACTGGGAGACTTGAGTGCAGAAGAGGAGAGTGGAATTCCATGTGTAGCGGTGAAATGCGTAGATATATGGAGGAACACCAGTGGCGAAGGCGGCTCTCTGGTCTGTAACTGACGCTGAGGCTCGAAAGCGTGGGGAGCAAACAGGATTAGATACCCTGGTAGTCCACGCCGTAAACGATGAGTGCTAAGTGTTGGAGGGTTTCCGCCCTTCAGTGCTGCAGCTAACGCATTAAGCACTCCGCCTGGGGAGTACGACCGCAAGGTTGAAACTCAAAGGAATTGACGGGGGCCCGCACAAGCGGTGGAGCATGTGGTTTAATTCGAAGCAACGCGAAGAACCTTACCAGGTCTTGACATCCTTTGACCACTCTAGAGATAGAGCTTCCCCTTCGGGGGCAAAGTGACAGGTGGTGCATGGTTGTCGTCAGCTCGTGTCGTGAGATGTTGGGTTAAGTCCCGCAACGAGCGCAACCCTTATTGTTAGTTGCCATCATTTAGTTGGGCACTCTAGCAAGACTGCCGGTGACAAACCGGAGGAAGGTGGGGATGACGTCAAATCATCATGCCCCTTATGACCTGGGCTACACACGTGCTACAATGGGAAGTACAACGAGTCGCGAAGTCGCGAGGCTAAGCTAATCTCTTAAAGCTTCTCTCAGTTCGGATTGTAGGCTGCAACTCGCCTACATGAAGCCGGAATCGCTAGTAATCGCGGATCAGCACGCCGCGGTGAATACGTTCCCGGGCCTTGTACACACCGCCCGTCACACCACGAGAGTTTGTAACACCCGAAGTCGGTGAGGTAACCTTTTTGGAGCCAGCCGCCTAAGGTGGGATAGATGATTGGGGTGAAGTCGTAACAAGGTAGCCGTATCGGAAGGTGCGGCTGGATCACCTCCTTTCTAAGGAATATCACGGAGACTACACACGTTTGTCGATACTTTGTTCAGTTTTGAGAGGTCTACTCTCAAAATTTTGTTCATTGAAAACTGGATATTGAAGTAAAAATGTAAGTAATACAAACCGAGAACACCGCGTTGAATGAGTTTTTTAATAAGTTCAATTGCTTATTTTTCTTGATTGGACTTCTATCGCTAGAAGAAAGATCAAAACCCAACCGCAAGGTTGATAAGGTTAAGTGAATAAGGGCGCACGGTGGATGCCTTGGCACTAGGAGCCGATGAAGGACGGGACTAACACCGATATGCTTTGGGGAGCTGTACGTAAGCTATGATCCAGAGATTTCCGAATGGGGGAACCCAGCATCTTTTGTAGGATGTTACGTATACGTGAATACATAGCGTATACGAGGTAGACGCAGAGAACTGAAACATCTAAGTACCTGCAGGAAGAGAAAGAAAATTCGATTCCCTGAGTAGCGGCGAGCGAAACGGGAAAAGCCCAAACCAATGAGCTTGCTCATTGGGGTTGTAGGACTCCAATATGGTAGTTCTTTCAGATAGTCGAATGACTTGGAAAAGTCAGTCAGAGAGGGTGAAAGCCCCGTAGATGAAATTTGGAAGGCACCTAGGAGGATCCTGAGTACGGCGGAACACGAGGAATTCCGTCGGAATCCGGGAGGACCATCTCCCAAGGCTAAATACTCCCTAGTGACCGATAGTGAACCAGTACCGTGAGGGAAAGGTGAAAAGCACCCCGGAAGGGGAGTGAAATAGAACCTGAAACCGTGTGCCTACAACAAGTCAAAGCCCGTTAATGGGTGATGGCGTGCCTTTTGTAGAATGAACCGGCGAGTTACGATTGCATGCGAGGTTAAGTTGAAGAGACGGAGCCGCAGCGAAAGCGAGTCTGAATAGGGCG